>JBGTGS010000285.1:0-17057 GCA_041746615.1 Opitutaceae bacterium
CGTAAAGCCGCTCCTACCTCCAGCCAGGCGCCCTGTTTTTCCAAAACACGGGCGAGAGACAGGAACAGCTTCCCGAGCTCACGCCGGCCCGCTCCCCGGAAATCCGCAAGCAAAGGCCCTCCCGGATCCGGGAGGGCCGAAATAGTGCGACGCCCGGTTGCCGCTCAGTTGGTCACAAGGTCGTCGATCGAATCGCTCTCGACGTTGACGTCGGCGAAGAGCCAGGCGGAGAGATAGCGCTCGGAGGCGGATGGGACCACCACGACGATCTTCTTGCCCTTGTTCTCGGGGCGCTTGGCCAGCTGCAGCGCGGCCCAGATCATGGCACCGGATGAAATGCCGACCGGAATGCCATCGAGCTGATTGACCTGCTTCGAGACCGGACCGGAATCGGCCTCCTTCACCCGGATGACCTCATCGTAAATCTTGGTGTTGAGCACGGCGGGCACGAAGCCGGCCCCGATGCCCTGCAGTTTGTGCGGACCCGGCGCACCGCCCGACAGCACGGGGGAGGCATCCGGTTCCACCGCCACCATCTGGATGGATGGCTTGCGGGCCTTGAGGACCTCGCCCACGCCGGTGATGGTGCCACCGGTGCCGACGCCGGCGACCACGATGTCCACCTCGCCATCGGTGTCATTCCAGATCTCCTCAGCAGTGGTCTTGCGATGGATTTCGGGGTTGGCCGGGTTGGCGAATTGTTGGAGCACGACGCTGTTGGGGATTTTCGCGGCCAATTCTTCGGCCTTGGCGATGGCGCCCTTCATGCCCTTGGGCCCCTCGGTGAGCACCAGGCGGGCACCCATGATCTTGAGGAGCTTGCGGCGTTCCATGCTCATGGTTTCGGGCATGGTGAGGATGAGCTTGATGCCCTTGGCGGCGGCCACGAAGGCCAGGGCGATGCCGGTGTTGCCGCTGGTGGGCTCGATGAGGACGGACTTCTCGTTGATCTTCCCGCTCTTGAGGGCGTCGTCGATCATCGAGAAACCGATGCGGTCCTTCACACTGGAAAGCGGATTGAAGAACTCGAGCTTGAGGATGACCTCGGCAAGTGCGCCGTGGGCGGCGGCCGTGCGGTTGAGCCGCACGAGCGGGGTGTTGCCGATAGTGGAGGTGATGTCCGGATGGATTTTAGCCATAGTCTTAAGCGGATTGGGTTTTGGAGGAAAAGGTCAGATTGCAGACTATTGGGGAAGGTGGCGAATCTTTCGCGGCGAAGAATGAGATTTTTTCACCCTCGAGCGTCCGCCAGATCCACCCTCAGGCCGTCGTAAGCGAGCCTGACCCCGTCAGGGAGTCCTGCCTCGGTGGTCGCATGGTCGCTGAGGTGGGTCAGATGGGTCAAATAGGTGACTGGAGCGCCAATTTCCTGCGCCACGAGGAGGGCCTCGGGGATGCTCATGTGCGAGGGATGAGGCTCGGGGCGCAGGCCGTCGAGGACCATGACATCGGCCCCCCGGGCCATCGCCACCGCCTCCCGGGGCACGCGTTTGCAGTCGGTATAGTACACGAACTTCTTCCCGCTGCTCCGTTCGGTGAAAAGGAGCCCCAGGGTGTTGACCCCGCCATGCGGCAGCAGGGTGGACTGGATCGTGCCTTGGGGAAGTTCGAGCGCATCCGGCATGGCCTCAAGCTTGAAGGCCGCATAACCCCGTGAGATGGGGCGCTCCATGATGGTGTAGGGGTAAATCGCGAGCACCCGGCCCATGCCCTCCTCCGTCGCATAGACCGTCAACGCATTGCCACCGAGCAGATCGCAATAGCGGCGCAGGTCATCCATGCCCACCACATGATCGGCATGTCCATGGGTCAGGATGAAGAGATCGACCCAGATGATCTTCTCCCGCAGGCATTGCAGCCTCAGCTCGGGGGCTGCATCCACCTGGATATGAAGCCCGTCCATGACGACATGAATGGAGGCCCGGGTCCGGTGGTTGCGGGGATCAGTCGAGGTGCACACCGCGCAGTCACAGGCGATCATGGGAACGCCCTGCGATGTGCCGGTGCCGAGAAAAATCACTTCCATGCAGCCAGCGAAAGGCAAAGCCGCCCCCACGGCCAGCCTTCAAAAAAAAGGCACCCTGTCTCCAGGGTGCCTTTGAAGTGATCGCGTTGAGCGGGTGGCTTAGTAGTCCATGCCACCGCCGCCGTGAGGATGCGCGGGGGCGGCTTCCTTCTTCTCCGGGATCTCGGTGATCATGCACTCGGTCGTCAGCAGGAGGCCGGCGATGGAGGCTGCGTTCTGCAGGGCGGTGCGGGTGACCTTCGTCGGGTCAACCACGCCGGCCTTCACGAGGTCCTGATACTCGCCGGTGGCCACGTTGTAGCCGTTGGCGCCCTTGCTGTTGAGGACGGTCTGGACGACGATGCCGCCGTCGACACCGGCATTGGCGCAGAGCTGCTTGAGCGGGCTCTCGATCGCGCGGCGGACGATCTGGGAACCGATCTTTTCGTCACCGTCGAGCTGAAGGTTGTCGATGGCCTTGGCCGTGCGGATCAGGGCAACACCGCCGCCGGGGACGATGCCTTCCTCAACCGCGGCGCGGGTCGCGTGGAGGGCGTCCTCCACCCGGGCCTTCTTCTCCTTCATTTCGGACTCGGTGGCGGCGCCGACATTGATGACGGCCACACCGCCGGCCAGCTTGGCGAGGCGCTCCTGGAGCTTCTCGCGGTCGTAGTCGGAAGTGGTCTCATCGATCTGGCGGCGGATCTGCTTGACGCGACCCTGGATGTCGGAGGACTTGCCCGCACCCTCGATGATCGTGGTGTTTTCCTTGTCGACCACGATGCGCTTGGCACGCCCGAGTTCGCTGACCTGGATGTTCTCAAGCTTGATGCCGAGGTCCTCGGAGATGCACCGGCCGCCGGTGAGGATGGCGATGTCCTCGAGGATGGCCTTGCGGCGGTCGCCGAAGCCGGGGGCCTTGACGGCGCACACATTGAGGGTGCCGCGGATCTTGTTGACGACGAGCGCGGCCAGGGCCTCGCCCTCGACGTCCTCGGCAATCAACAGGAAGGGCTTGCCGGTCTTGGCGACGGCCTGAAGCAGGGGAAGGAAGTCCTGCAGCGAGGAAATCTTCTTCTCGTGGATCAGCACGTAGGCGTCCTCAAGGACGACTTCCTGTGCCTCGGCGTTGGTCACGAAGTACGGCGACAGATAGCCCTTGTCGAACTGCATGCCCTCGACGACGTCGAGCGAGGACTGGATGGACTTGGCCTCTTCGACGGTGATGGTGCCGTCCTTGCCGACCTTGTCCATGGCATCGGCGATGACATCACCGATCTCGGTGTCCCAGTTGGCGGAGACCGTCGCGACCTGGCGGATTTCCTCGCGGTTGTTGACCTTCTTCGAGACCTTGTGGAGCTCGGCGATGGAGGCCTCGACGGCCTTGTCAATGCCCCGCTTGAGGAAGATCGGGTTGGAGCCCGCGGCGACGTTCTTGAGACCTTCCTTGTAGATGGACTCGGCGAGGACGGTCGCGGTGGTGGTGCCGTCACCGGCGTTGTCGGAGGTGCGGGAGGCGACCTCCTTGACCATCTGGACACCCATGTTCTCGTAGGGATCGGGAAGCTCGACTTCCTTGGCGACGGTGACGCCGTCCTTGGTGACGGTCGGGGAGCCGAATTTCTTGTCGATGATGACATTGCGGCCCTTGGGACCGAGGGTCACTTTGACGGCGCGGGAAAGGAGCTCGACCCCGCGGAGGATCTTGGCGCGGGCGGCTTCTTCGAAGATGAGTTGTTTGGCTGGCATAAGATTAATTGATTTGGGTTTTAAAACTGTGCTTCTGGTCTGGAACGGTTGCCTCAGGCGATCACGCCCAGGATGTCGTCCTCACGGACGAGCGTGTATTTGCGGTCTTCGAGTTTCACCTCGGTGCCGCCGTACTTGCTGATGAGAACGCGGTCGCCGACCTTGACTTCGAAAGCCTGGACCTTGCCGTTCTCGTCCTTCTTGCCGGTGCCCAGGGCGATGACCTTGGCCTCCTGGGGCTTTTCCTTGGCAGAATCAGGAATGATGATGCCGCCGCGGACCTGCTCTTTTTCTTCGAGGTGTTCCACGAGAACGCGATCACCGATGGGTTTGATATTTACTTTAGCCATATGGATTGATGTTTGGGTTGGAGGTTGTTTTTGGGTTGTGTCTGGCAACAACGCGGACCCGCAGCGGGAGACGGCGGGAGCACGAAATTAACGGGAAATTACTTCTTGTCCTTGGCATCGTCGACGACCTCAAAGTCGGCGTCGACGACGTCGGCCTTCTTCTCGGCCTTCTTGGGTGCGGGCTCGCCTTCGGATGAAGGAGCAGCCTCCTCACCGGCGGGCTGCCCGGCCTGGGCCGCCTGGGCATAGAGCTCCTGGCCCACTTTGCCGAGGTTCTCGATCGCGGCCTTCATTTTGTCCGGATCGTTCGATTCCAAGTCCTTCTTCGCATCGGCGATGGCGGTGTCGATCTTGCCCTTCACGTCGGCGGGGAGCTTGTCACCGGCTTCCGACAGGGTTTTTTCGAGCTGATAGATGCCACTGTCGAGCTGGTTGCGGGTCTCGACCGCTTCCTTGCGCTTGCGGTCCTCCTCGGCGTGGAGCTCGGCGTCCTTGGTCATTTTCTCGACCTCCTCCTTGGAGAGGCCGGAGGAACCCTGGATGGTGATTTTCTGATCCTTGCCGGTGCCGAGATCCTTGGCGGTGACATGGAGGATGCCGTTGGCGTCGATGTCGAAGGTGACCTCGATCTGCGGGGCCCCGCGCGGAGCCGGCGGGATGCCGTCGAGCTTGAAGGTGCCGAGGGTCTTGTTGTCGCGGGACATCGGGCGCTCGCCCTGGAGGACGACGATCTCGACCGCGGGCTGGTTGTCTCCGTAGGTGGAGAACACCTGGGACTTCTTGGTCGGAATGGTGGTGTTGCGCGGAATCATCGCCGTGGAAACCCCGCCGGCGGTCTCGATGCCGAGCGTGAGGGGGGTGACGTCGAGCAGCAGCACGTCACGAACATCGCCCTTTAGCACGCCGCCCTGGATGGCGGCGCCGATGGCAACCACCTCGTCGGGGTTGACGCCTTGGTGGGGCTGTTTGCCGGCGAGTTGCTTCGCGATATCGACGACCTTGGGCATGCGGGTCATGCCGCCGACCAGCACGAGTTCATCGATTTTGTCCGAGGTGAGATCGGCGTCCTTCAGACAGTTCTTGAACGGGCCGATGCAGCGCTCGAAGAGTTTGTCGCAGACCTGCTCCATCTTCGCCCGTGACAGGGTGACGTTGAGGTGCTTGGGACCACTGGCGTCGGCGGTGATGAAGGGAAGATTGATGTCGACGGATTGGGTCGAGGACAGGGCGATCTTGGCCTTCTCGGCCTCTTCCTTGAGACGCTGGAGCGCCATGGGATCCTTGCGGAGATCGATGCCCTGTTCGGACTTGAAGGTATCCACCAGCCAGTTGATGAGAAACTCGTCCCAATTGTCGCCGCCCAGGTGGGTGTCGCCATTGGTGGCCTTGACCTCGAAGACACCGTCACCGATTTCAAGCACGGAGACGTCGAAGGTGCCGCCACCCAGGTCGAACACGGCGATCTTTTCGTCCTTCTTCTTGTCGAGGCCATAGGCGAGCGAGGCGGCGGTGGGCTCGTTGATGATGCGGAGCACTTCGAGACCGGCGATCTTGCCGGCATCCTTGGTGGCCTGGCGCTGGGCATCATTGAAATAGGCGGGGACGGTGATGACGGCCTGGCTGACCTTGTCGCCCAGATAGGCCTCGGCGTCGGCTTTCAATTTGCCGAGCACGAACGCGGCGATCTGCTGCGGGGCATATTGCTCCGTCTTGTCGCCGGTCTGGACCTCGATGTAGGCGTCACCATTCTTACCCTCCGTGACGTTGTAGGGAAGGTTACGGGCCTCCTCCTTGACTTCGGAAAACTTGCGCCCAATGAGACGCTTGGCGGAGAAAATCGTGTTGCGCGGGTTGGTGACAGCCTGCCGTTTGGCGGCCTGGCCAACGAGTCGCTCACCATTTTTGGTGAAGGCGACGATGGACGGCGTGGTGCGCGCGCCTTCCGCATTAGGAATGACCACCGGCTCGCCACCCTCCATGATGGCCATGCATGAGTTGGTGGTGCCGAGATCGATGCCTAAAATTCTGCTCATATACCCTCAGCGAACAGCAATGCATGTGCCTCGATTTCTTTTATTTTGTAACACGTTATATTTAATATGGTTAAAAATTATTTTGCATAAAGCACCCTCGTGATGCGCTTCCTTTTTGCGTCACCCTGTCACAAATCTGAGTCACGCTCCCGATCAGTGACCGATCCGTGGCACACTGTTGGCGCAATGCATGGCACGGTTGCGTTGAAGCCGGGGAGCTCTAAGTTGCGGCCATGGAAATGGAAATCGTCCTTCCTGATGAGGTCGCGTTGATGACGCTGCCGGAAACTTCCTTTTTCCCCCAAGCGCTGCTGCCCCTGCATATCTTCGAACCGCGCTACCGCACGATGCTGAAGGACGTGCTCGCGTCCCACCGGCTTTTTGCCGTGGCCGGGATCAACCCCAAGGCCCGGGACGCCTTCGAGCCCCCGCACCGCATTGCGACCATCGGGATCGTCCGTGCCTGCCAGAAAAATGATAATGGCACCTCAAACCTGCTGCTGCAGGGGCTCGCCCGCGTTGAATTCCTGGGCATCCTGCGCGAGGAACCCTACCGGACGGTGCGCATTCGGGCGCTCGCCAGCACCCTGGGAGCCGACCCCGATGCCAACACCCGCCTGCGGGCCAATCTTGCCAATCTGATCCTCCGCAAACAGCGCCTCGACGGCCAGGCCGCCGGCGAATTCACCCAGTTTCTCAAAACCGTGGAGGATCCCGAGACCTTCGTGGACCTGGCCGCCTTCAGTCTGTGCGAACATCCGGGAGTGAAACAAACCCTCCTGGAAACCCTCGACGTCAACCGGCGTCTCCGCTTGCTGGCCGATCATCTCCGCAATGAGATCAACCGGACAAAGCTCCGCCACAAATTACAGCGCGGCCTCACCGACGAAAACATCACCAACAATTAAAGCCGGGCGTGTTTCCTGAAACGGGTTCGAACGTTTCAAGCAAACCTGCCGCCGGGCGACGCAAGAAGGGTGGTCTTGAAACGAATCGCAAGACCACCATCGGCGACAGGTCGTCGGTATTGATTCCTACTTGAGGGCGGCAAGTTCCCCGGCAAACAGCTCCGGCACACGCGCCCGGGCATCAGCGAGGTCCAGCTCCCCCTTGTCCAGCTTTGCGAGGAGGTTCTTCTGGGCCGTGTAGTCCGTGTTCGCGACGCCCGCCTTGCTTTGCAGCATGCGCCAGGCTTTGCGGCGCTCGACGGCGAACAACACCATCTGGCGTGACACCGCGTAGGTCCTGATCTTCCCGCCCTCCTCAGTCCGGATGGTGCAGCCGAAGTTCGGGACAAAGCTGCGGTGCTTCGGGTCGAAGACCCGACGGTGGATGACATCGTCCTGCGTGATGAAGACCAGCATGTCGTCAAGCGGTGTGAGCGTGGCCGCATCGGCATCGCTGACTTTTTTCACATGCTTGCGGAAGCGGCCCTCGGTCAGCGCCCAATGGGCGACGGTGAAGTTGTACTCCTCGCCGGTGCTCGCGAACTTCGTGCGCCACCAGTCCCGGTTCAGCGTCGGGTTGCCCTTGAGATCAAATGCCTCCTGGGAGGTCTCTCCCTTGCGCGGGTTGTAGACGAACTCCGGCATGCCGCGGGCGTCGCGCACCATCTTGGCCTGATCCGCGCTCATGTTGTCGGCCACCGCATGCTCGGGCTGGCAGGTCGTATAGCTCTGGAAGAAGGCGGTGCCGCGATACTCCAGTCCGTCCAGGATGGCCTTGTAGAGTTTCGCGGCGTTGGCCATCGAAACCTGGGCCACGAAGGGCGAACCGTGGCCGCTGGTAAAGGCCTCGGCCACGTTCTTTTTCTCGATCAACTTGCCCTGGGAGGCCACGCCGAACTGATTCATGTCGTAGCCGCCCAACATGGTCGAGGAGTCGGAGTTCTGTCCACCCGTGTTGGAATAAACCTGGGTGTCGAGCATGAGCATCTTCACATTGGGCCGGTTCTGCAGGACGACCTTGGAGACGTTCTGGAACCCGATGTCACCCAGGGCACCGTCCCCGCCGACGACCCAGACCTTGGGCAGTTCGCGGATTTCCTGCTCCGTCATCAACGCGTCATCCAGATGCGTGAGGGTGAAATACTCCGCCTCACTCGCGACTCCCTCGTCGCGTTCGAGCAGGGCATCGGCCAGCCGCTCGGGCACGACGGAACGGCGTGCATGGTGGACGATCACCGACTCCGCCATCAGCCACGAAATGGTGGCACCGTCCTGGAAGAGCGAGTTCATCCACGGATAAGGATGCGGATTGGACGGCGGCGTGGAGCCGTAGACGGTGTTACAACCGGTGCTGGCCCCCATCATCATCACGGACATGCCGTTGGTCTTGCGACCGTCGATGGACTGCAGGTCCTTGTGGTTGAACGCATCCTGTTCCAACACGGCCGCGAGCCCGCCGATGATCTGACGGTCGGTGATGGCGCCGTGCTTTGCCTCGTATTCGGCCACGCGCTGATTCGTGTCCTCGCTGTTCTCACCGCCGAGGCCGGCAATGACGTGGGCGAAGACCTTGCGGAAGAGTTCGTACTCCTGCGGGGAGCGCTTCTTCACCGCCTCCAGCCGGGCGATGCCCTCTTTCTCAAGGCGGGCGGCCTTCGCCCGCAGGCGGTCGGCCTTCCGGTGATAAAGCGGGCGCATGTAGGCTTCGGTCACACTGGCGGCCGCACGCAGGATGCTCTTCTCTCCACAGCCGGCGCAGGCTCCGTCTCCGGACACAAGCGCCTCGTAGTTGCGGCGCACCATGAGATGGTTGCGCAGGGCGGCTTCGCGGGAGTTGGCGGCATCCTCGTCGTTATAGAGCCCGAGATATTTCTGGGGAGTGTCGGGGAGCAGTCGTGAGAACACCTGGGCGGTGGTGAGTTCGGCGTTGAGCTCCTCGGTCTCCCGGGTCATGCGCAACGCGTCGTGGTCGCCGCAGACCTGCACGCACTCGCCGCAGCCTTTGCAGAGGTCTGACACGAAGATGGAGAACAGGCCGCCGGCACCCGGATTCTTGGCCTCGAGTGAACGGAAGATCGCCGGCACGTTGCTGTAGGCGAGCGGCAGCATCTCAATGATGCCCGTCAGCTCGGCCTTGGCCCGGTCTGAAACCGCGCCCAGCGCCATGACCTCCTCGCGGATGATATCCTTGAAGGGAAGCTTGGTCTTGGCCTTCACCGACTCGTTCATGCGCGCCCGGGCGCGTTGCTCGAGTCCCTCAAGCTCAGCGCCGAAGGCCCGGCGGTCGGCCACCTCGCTGACGTAGTTGTTGATGGCGGTCTTCAGGACGGTGGTGACGTCCTGCGAAGTGTTGGGCAGGGCGGTGTCGGGGCAGGCCGTGATGCACTCCATGCACTGCGTGCAGTTCTCGGCAATGTAGACGGGGGTTTCGCGGCGGGCGACGTACTTGGACTGGGTCGCACCGGTGCCCGCGGCCATGACGCCAACCGATGCCAGGGCACCGGCGGGCTGGTGATAGCCCAGGCCGGCGCGATATTCGGCGTCGAACTTGGACTGGGTCTGGAACGGCGCTCGCAGGGCCTGCGCGCCCGGCATGGGAATCGGCGAGCAACCGCTCTCCCCACAACCGGCGGTCGGGATGATCTCATGCTGACCGAACGGCTTGAGCAGCGGGTTGCGCATGGACGAGCGGTCCGACGCATCGGGACCGCCGTACTTGATTTCCACGACGCGCGAGAAGCCCTCGTTCATTACGGTCATGTTCGAGGCGACGACGGCGTCGCCGAAGCGGCCGAACTTCTTGACGTACTGCTTGTGCACCACGCTCTGGAACTGCTCCTCGGAGATCCCGAAGGTTTTCAAGAACGGCGAGACGCGAAAGAACGCCCCGAGGAAGGAGTTGCCCTGCATGCGCAGCTGGAGCTCCGTCTGGTTGGTGGCCTTGCGGGCGATGTCGAAGCCCGGAAGAATGAAGATGCGGATGTTGTTGTCGCGGATCCACTGCCGGTACTTCGCGGGAACGCGCTCCCAGGCGGCCTCGGGAGACTCGCTCGATTCCCAGACCAGGGACCCGCCCTTCTTGAGACCTTCAAGCGGGTTGGTGTGGGTGAAGGCCTTCGGATCGCAGCAGAGGACCACGTCAACATGGTTGAGCTCGCAGTTCACCTTGATCAGAGAGGGTGCGACCGTGAGGTAGTAGTTGGTCGGCGCGCCCTTCTTCTCGGATCCGTACTTCGGATTCGCCATGACAAAGAGCTTCTCCACGAGGAAGCCGTCCTCATCATAGGAGGGATCGCGCTCGGAGATGAAGGAGCCGAAGTCGCCGACGATGGAGCCCAGGTTCTTGCCGGTGGTGATCATGCCCCAGCCGCCGATCGAATGGAAACGCACGGCGATGGCACCCTCGGGGAGGAGTGAAGGCGTGTCCTTGCTGATGACGGCGTAGGGGTGAACCACCCCGAGCACGAAGAAGGTCTCACCATCAGCCGCGGTACGGCCGTCCTGTCGCGCGGTCTGGCCGACGGCGAATTCGTAGGCTCCGAGCACATGCTCGGGGCGGAAATCACGCGAACCGACGCCATAGGATCCGCGGAAGAGCCGCGGGGTCTCGGCGGGGGTGAGGGCGGGGATGTGACCGTCAGCGCTCTCGCCCGCAGCGACAAAGCGGGCCTTCTCGTTGGCCTTGCCCAGCGCCACGCGGATGTCGCGGGCCAGCGGATTGTCGCCCGCCATGCCCTCGTCGGTGCGCTCGACGATGATCACGTTGGTCTTCCCCCGGAGGGCGTTGATGACGGCCGCCTCGGGGAACGGACGGATGACGTTGATGTGGATTGAGCCGACCTTCGCCGCGCGCTGGTCGCGCAGATAATCGCAGGCCGCCTCGATGTTGTCGGCGGCGCAGCCGAGCGAGACAAAAACCGTGTCAGCATCCTCGGTCTTGTATTCATGGATGAAGCCGTAGTGGCGGCCCGTGAGCCGGCCGAACTCCGCGTAGCAGTCCGCGAGCATCGGCAGGATGTGCTCGTTGAAATTATTCCGGCGGGCCACGATGCCGTTCATGTGGTGCTCCTGATTCTGCACGGGGCCGAGCAGGATCGGGTTCTTCAGGTCCATCATCTGCGGGACGCGCCGGCGCTGCGGGCCAAAGAGCTCGCGTTGGGCCTCGGTGGGGCAGTCGATGAGGTCATCGGCGGCGCCGAGGTACTCGCGCAGCAGCCCGGCCTCGGGTGCCAGGTACATGCGCTCACTGTGAGTCGTGAGCATGCCGTCCTGGATGTTCATGCCCGGATTGAGCGAGAGCTCGTTGAGCCGGCGCATGATGATCCCCTGGTCGGCCGCCTGCTGGGCGTCCCGGGCCATCATCATGGTCCAGCCGGTGTCGAGGGCGGCGTAGAAATCGTCGTGGCCGCAATGCACGTTGAGCGCGTGCTTGGTGAGGGCGCGGGCCCCGACCTCCAGCACCATCGTCGAGAGTTTCCCCGGCGCATGGTAATACTGCTCCATGGCGTAGGCGAGACCCTGACCGGAGGTGAAATTGACGGTGCGGCGTCCGCAGACGGAGTAGGCGGTGGCCCCACCCTGCGCCGCGTGCTCGCCTTCAGTCTCAACGGCGATCTTCTGCTGGCCCCAGACGTTGAGTTCACCCTGCGCATAGGAAGCCTGATACAACTCACCTCCCTCGGTGGACGGTGTGATGGGATAGAAAACCCCGCCTTCGGTGATGCGCGTCTCGACGTATTGGGCGACCAGTTGGTTACCATTGCAGGTCACCCGGATGCCGGGGTATTTCGGCTTGGCGTGTGCCTTCGGCGCTTGGGCGGGCGGCGCACCGGGGCGGGAAGTCACATCATTTGACACGGGGACGGATTCACCTGAGGTAAGAGGACTCATAAGGGAATGGAATTGAGCTCGCGAAAGCGGGGGTTAACGGGCGCAAGGGGGATGTCCGAAGGGGAAACAGGGAAACTAACAAGTCAGGTCCGTTTGCCCACAAGATCAACGGCAAATGTCACCGGGGTTGCCAGATCGTTTGCGCCCTACCGCAGCCCAAAAACCTGCTGCATGACAGTCTCCAGATCACGGCCGGGACCATGGCCGCCACGGCGGGCCACCACCAGTGACTTGCACCGGCAGGCTCTCACCCGTGTTTCGTCCACCTCCACGATGCGAATTTCGTCAACCCGGTACCCGGCCACGTCGGCCGGAGCGAGTGGAGTCCACGCAAAGGGCAGTCCGGCCGTGCTAAACGAGATTTCCCAGCCGGCCGCACCCGCAATGGGCAGGGGTTGCGTCAGCAAACCTGGATAGCGCGCCACAAAATCCGGAAACCGTGAAGTGGCGATGCGCACGCGCACGGCCGCCTCCATGCCGGCGAAATAATCAGCCAGTCTGCCAATCTGCCTGTCACGATACTGCGTGAAAAAATCCAGTGCATCAAAGCCCATCAGGTTCATCCCGCTCCAGTTCCCATGGCGGTTGGGACTGCCGAATTTCCTGAAATCGTACCAGGACTGGAAATCATCGGTCGCGCGCAACCCGATCTCGAAGTGGAGGTGGGCCCGCTCCCGGGGGATTGAATACCCACCCGCACTGCGGCCCATCGTCCCGATACGCTGTCCGGACGCCACCCGATCGCCCGCAGCCAGTCCGGACACAATGGCGCTCAGGTGGGCGTACAGGGTGTACACCCCCGGGGTCTGTTCGGGATGCTCCAAGACAATATAGCGACCATAGCTGCTGTCCCCCACCCGTGTATTGATGTAGCGCACCACGCCCGGCAGGACGGCAAAGATCGGGTCAACCGCCTCGCCGCGCGCGTCCCGATTGAGCGGAAAGAGATCAAGTCCTTCATGAAACTGGGTTCCGTTGCTGCGCACACATCCGAAGATGCCCGAGGTCACCACTCCGGAAACCGTCGGCTGGATGTATACTTCCAGCGGGTGTCCCTCCAGAAAAGCCCGGTTGGGAGTCGGCCAGGCAAGGTCAAGGGCGTGAGCCTGCCCCGTAGCGAAGACGATGAGGCAGGCAATGGCAAGGGGGAGGCTCAGGGAATGAGTCGGATGGGTCATCAGTGGGAAACGGATTCGGGGGTCAGTGCTTCCATGATTGCGCCGCCCACGGAGTCGGCCAGCAGGCGTCCGCGGGTGGTCAGGCGCAAATGGTCATTCTCACAGCCGGCCAGCCCGTCGCCCACCAGGCGTGCAGTCAGGTCATTGAGAGCCGGCCAGTCTCCGTCCGGAAACCGTCGGCGCAGGGCCACCCGGTCGACGCCCGCATTCATGCGCAGGCCGAAGATCAATGCATCCTCCAACAAGAGGGCCGGCGTGAGGGCCACGCGGTCTTCCGTCATGCGCTCCCCACGATCGACCCGTTCCCGCCAGAGCTGGAGGTCGGAGACATTGGCCCCGCGCCAACCCCCGTGTTGGGATGCGGCGGACGGCCCCAGCCCGATCCACTCGTGCATGCGCCAGGTGTTGAGGTTGTGCCGGCAGGCATGGCCGGGTCGGGCGAAGTTTGAAATCTCGTACTGCGGATAACCCGCCTCCTCCAGACGCGTCCAGGTGACCTCGTAGAGGCGGGCCTCATGCGCCGGGTCCAGCTTCACCCGGCCATCGGACAATTTCGCCCACAAGCGGGTGTCCTCCTCGAAGGTGAGGCAGTAGGTCGAGAGGTGATCGGGGGCAAGGCTGACCGCCGTGGCGAGATCCGCCAGCCACTCCTCTTCACTCTGCCCAGGCAGGGCAAACATGAGGTCGAGGTTGACGCTTGGAAAATCCGCCGCGCGTATCCGTTCGTACGCCCGGTGGATCTGCCCGAGCGTATGTTGGCGACCGAGAGCGTCGAGCAAGGCCGGCTGAAAGCTCTGCACCCCCATGGAAATGCGCGTGACGCCGATCGACTTGAGTACGGCCAGCCGCGCATCCGTCACCGAGGCCGGCGCAAGTTCCACCGTCCACTCCTCCGGGGTGCCTCCGCAACGCTCCAAAACCGTGGTGCCCAGTCGGTGCAGGTCGGCCGGCGAAAGCAGCCCGGGCGTGCCCCCGCCCCAGAAAACCGTGGTGACCGGCCGCGGCCAGGTGACCAGATCCGCCTCGGCGGAAATCGTCCTCAAATACTGATCAATCCCCTCCGCGGACGGTTTTGTCTGATAGAAGGCGCAAAAATCACACGTGCTCGCGCAAAACGGCACGTGCACGTAAACGCCCAAGGGAGGGGCGCTTTCAGAGTCGTGCCGGGCCAAGCCGGTTGTGATTTCGCTCATTGCCAAGGTGTAGGTATTGTGCTGCGTATCAGAAGTCTTTTTATTTGAGCGAAATCATGCAAAACAACACCCTCCTTCACGCGAGACGAATCTGCCTTGGACTGGCGGCCGTCTTCTGCCTCGGTTTTCTGACCGGGTGTGACGATGTCCGGATCACCAGCCTTACCCCGGACTCATTGCCGGAAAACCCGTCTCACATCTACACGATCACCGTCCGCATCACCACGCATACCAAGCGCCTGGTCGCCGGAAGCGTCCGGCCCCAGATCGTGATCGATGGGAGGAACTTCCCGATGCAACCGAGTGCGCTCGGTGGAGGCATTTACGAATTCGACTATCAGCTTGGACCCGGACGCACCGAGTTCGCCTACTACGTCCTGGCCTCCTATCAGCTCGACACCGATCAGGGCAGCGGACAGCGCGAAGCTTATACCGGCGTGCAACGCGTGAACATCGCCAGCCGCTATGTTCTGTCCCTCGAAGCCCATCGCGGCCCGGTTGGTGCCCGCATCAGCGTGCTCGGCCGCGGATTCTCGCCTCAGGATGTCATTCACCTCGACGACATGCCGGCACGGACAATCTTCGATTCCGCAAGCTCCCTCAGTTTCTTCGTTCCCGCGGTCGAAGCCAACCGCAACTACAACGTCAGCGTCCAGGGCTCCTCCGGGCGCACCATGGTCGGCAGCTTCCGCGTCGACCCCAGCAACCTGAGTGTCACACCTTCTTCGCTGATTCTGCAAAGCGGCGAGGTCCGCACGCTCACCTTCACACTCCCTTCCGCCGCCCCGACGGGCGGCCTGCTCATCGATGTAACCACGGACGTCCCCGACAGCGTGATCATGCCCGAGGTGGTGATACCCGCAGGAAGCAACACCCTCACCATCAATGTGCAGGGTGGTGCCGCCGGCACGGGCAGTCTTTACCTCCGGGGCTTCGGGGCCGGTGAGCTCAACGTGCCCATCACCGTGACGGCAGGCCAGCCTCTGGTTCCGGCTGCGACCACACCAGCGTCACCGTAACCGGACGGTGGTCGCTCGCCGCCATCGCGGCGGGTCCATCATAAATCCGCGCCTTCCCTGCCCTCACCGCCGCCCGCAACTCCGGGTGGGGTGAGATCAACACATGGTCCACCCGCGTGTAGCTGTCCTCCCGCTGATAGCGGTGCGTCCAGGTTTCCCCGCGGCTGTCGGCCGCCGGCAGCAGTTCCGAGATGGCCGTGCGTCCCCTCGCCAGCAGCGCCCGCAACGGGCGGGCAACCGGACTGTCGTTGAAGTCGCCCACAATGAGGAAGCGCGCACCCGCAGGCTCCGCAAAGCGTTGCAGGATCCGGTCCCGCACCGCCACCGCCTCCCCAGCCCGGCGCATTGACGACCTGGGATCGTCCCGCCGGTCCGTGTATCGACTTTTCAGATGCACCATGAACAGGGTCAGCTCGCCGTCGGGCGTGTCCAACCCAACCTCCAGCAGACCGCGTTTCACCGGCATCCGGGCATCAAAATACCGGAAGTCCAGATCGGTGTGACGGCGCACCTTTGTCAACGGGCGACGCGACAGCACCGCGACATGACGCGGCTCCTCGTCGGCCTCGAGGATTTCCGCATGCGGATACACCAGCCCTTCGCGGGCAAGGTCGCGCCGCAGTTCCTCCAGAAAGGCGCGTCCGCCGATCTCCTGCAGGGCCACCACATCGGCGTCGAGGTCGCGCAGGACGGTGCGCAATGCCACCTTGGCGGCTTCAGGCTTCGGATACGCCGGTCGATAGCCCGCGGGCGTCATCCGATCCGCCAGCGTGTAATTCTCCACATTGTAAGTGGCGATGGTGAGGCTCTCGCCCCTCCCAACCGCCAAAAACGCGAACAACCCCAAAAACACCCGCCTTATCGCCAATATCATTCATTATGACAATCCGGTCCTTCTGGGGAAGTAAAGAGCCCAGGCATGACCGAGGCTCAGGAAGCCCCCAGCGCCCGTTCCCGCTCCACCAGAGTCGGGTGCGAGTAATAAAATCCGCTGAACTGTGGATGTGGCGTGAGGTTGCTCAGGTTCTTCTGGGCCAGCTTTCGCAAGGCTGCCACGAGCGGCCCCGCCCCGCTCATCGCATCGCGCGCAAAGGCATCGGCCTCGTATTCGTGCCGGCGCGACAGCAGATTTCCCAGCGGGGTCAGCCAGAAGGTCACCACGCCGCTCAACAGACCGAACAGCAGGAAGGCCGGGGCCAGCTCGCCGGCCGGGAAGCCGAAGGCCGGGTTGAACCTGTCGCTGCGCGCCAGCTACTCCAACTCGAAGCGCCGCCGCGAAAACTTCTTTCGCGAGATTTACACGTTCTTTGACGCGCGAGTGCCGGAATGGCGTCAGCGACTCGCCAGTCACCCGGTGGAGCTGGCGGAATTCGAGGAGCAAGTCTTCGATCTCGACAGCAAGCTCTCGGACCAAGTCGACCGGCAGAACTCCCCCTTCGGCACGCGGCCGCACAAAATGAACGGCACGGCGCGCTACAGCTTTCGAGAGGGCAAGCTTCGCGGTCTCTTCATTGGCGGCTCCGTGCGCTACCAGGGCAAAAATTACATGAGTCGGGACGTGGAGACGGGGCACATCTACTGGGGCAACGAAACACTGCTCGGCGACGTGTTCGGCGGCTATCGCTTCAAGGTGCCGGCCCTGAAGCTCAACGCGACCGTGCAACTCAATGTGAGAAACGTGACCAACTCGTAC
>JBGTGS010000286.1:0-7925 GCA_041746615.1 Opitutaceae bacterium
CTGACCTTGCCCCCGCAGCCCCCGCCCAAGATTCGCTACCCGGCTCCCTCAAAAGCGGTGTAGTCCCGACCTTTGGGCAGCTTGAGCCCTGAATCAACGAGTTACACCAGCGCAACTCCCCAGTAGCGGAAGTCGGGTTAGGCTCCGCTATATTGACGATGGCGCGACGTAAACGAGACCGATCCTGGGACAACGCAGAAATGGTCATCAAAGCAGGCCTGGCGGTGCTGGTCTTGGCGTCATTGGGGATCGGGGGTGCCGCGGGATTCTCTCAAACGTTTAAAGACTTGGTCATTCTACTGCTGATGCTCGCGATCGGTTTGGTTGTGTTGGCGGTGATCGTCTTTATCGGAGTCAGGGTTTTTCAAGCGACCGGCGGGCGAACGGACTCAGCGCATTTTCAGGCAACCGGACAATCTGGATGGCGAGGCGGAATCGAACCCCAACCTGTTCCAGTAGCGCGTTGGACTCCAGACACAATTCGCACGGCGCTCGATGAGATCGACTGGTATCAGTTTGAAAAATTCTGCGCGGCGCTTTTGCGGGCCGACGACTTCAATGTGGAACGAAAAGGCGGCGCTCAACCGGACGGTGGGGTCGATCTGGTGGTGGAAAAGGAAGGCGCGACCGGACTCATCCAGTGCAAGCATTGGAAAACGTGGGTGATTCAGGAGAGGGTGGTGCGTGAACTTCTCGGGAGCATGACGCACTTCAAGGTGGCCAATGGAGCGATCTACACCCTCAAAGGCTGGACTGATCCTGCCGCCCGCTTCGCCGCCGAACACGCCATCACCCTCGTGAACGGGGATGAGCTGGCCGAGAGCGCCCACCACTTGCTTACCCCCGGGCAGCTCGACGAGATCCTCGGCACCTTCGTTCACCACTGCCCCAAGTGCGAGTCCACGATGGTCTGGCGGACGGGTAACTTCACCCCCTTCTGGGGCTGCTCGCGTTATCCATCCTGCCGGTCCACGCTCAAGCACAGCGGTGCTCGATGATGCCGAGGCGTTCACAGCCTTTCTCGGCACAACCTAGCGACTAGAAACGCAGTGTAGCGTCTTGCGTCCCGCCCACTTCCAGCGCTCAAATACCTCCTCATGACCACGGTGGAGATTCTAGCTCAATTGCAGCTCCTCACCCCGGCTGAGCGGGAGGCCGTGCGCTCCCGTTTGGACGATCTCGATGCAGCAGCGCCGCTAAACCCCGAGGAGCAAAAGCTCATTGCCGAGCGCGTCGCCGCTTATCGGCAGAATCCCGGTGCCAGCGTGTCCTGGGCCGTCGCGGAGGGGGAGATCCGTCAGCAACTCGGTTTGGGAGGGTGAGGGTTCTGCTCACGCCCGAGGCCAAGGACGATGTCTGGCAGGCAACTGATGGATAACTTGTATTCAGGAACGATCATGGCCTTCACCGAATTCGAAATCGCCGAGCACACCGCGCAGCTTGAAAAGCACTTCTGGTCGAAGCGCCGGCCACCGCTGCGCGTCCGCGACCAGATGCGGGAAGGGCAGCGGTTCGCGGGACAGAGCATCGAGTTGTTTTTCGTGCGTCCCGTGTGGGACGACCCTAAGCGGCACACCGAGGAATCCATCGCCAAGATCACCTTCGTGCGCAGCAGCGGGACGTGGCGGCTTTTCTGGATGCGGGCGGATTTGAAGTGGCACCGCTATCCGTTGTGCCCTGAGACCGGCTCGCTGGCCGATGCTCTCCGCATCATCCACGAGGACGCGAATGCATGTTTTTTTGGCTAACATTCCATGGGACTGACCTTGAATTACAAACTGCGCGGACCGGTCGGGGTGACCGGCGAGCGGGCGCGGGCGTTGGTCTTGAAGATGCGGGTGGCGGCCATGGCCATGAAACGGGCGGGGCGGATTGAGGGGGTTGGCGCGATCAGTTCGTCGCCGGGGCAGCTGGCCTGGCTGAGCGAATGGCTGATGGCACCCGTGCCGGGCGATCCGCACACCAGTCGGGGTATCGAGGTGCCGGTGTTGGCGGGGTTTGTTTTTCACGTCAGCTTGGGCGAGGGCTGCGAGCCGTTGCGCTTGGGTCTGTGTCGCTATCCAAAGCAGGTGAAGGACCCGGCGACGGGACGGATGCGGGTGGTGCGACGCGAGGGCTGGCGACTCGCGGGCTATTGCAAGACCCAGTACGCGAGCCTGCGCGGGTGGGAGCATTTCCGGCGCTGCCATGTGGCGGCCGTGGAGTTGCTCGCGGGGCTGACCACGCTGGGTGTCAAGGTGACGATCAACGACGAGGGCGGCTACTGGCCCGGCCGGGATGAGGCGGAGTTGCGGCGATGCGTGGAGCGGATGAACGGCATCGTCGCCGCGTTTGCCGGCGCGATGAAGGATGCGGGGGACGAGGAGGACGGCAGGAACGTGCAATCGCCGATCTTCAACCACCCGCAGTTCGAGCGGATCGAGGCGGAGGGAATGGCCCGGGAAGGACAAAAGGTGCGCGCTGCCGTCACCGTAGCCCGAAAGCTATAGCCTAGCCCCATGCGGGGAAATCCCAAACGCCAATCCCGCGTACACGGGACAAATCCCAAATAAGGAGCTGCTGCACATCATCGACGAGTATGCCAACTGCTGTTTCTTCAGCTGAAACATCATGGGCATTAGCCTATCCATCATTCGCCTTGGACCACAGACCAAGGTAGGAAGAAAACAAATATTGACTGGATAAACCATACTAACGCATGGTATATCCATACAATATGAACCTGCTTAGCATTATCTTTCCCCGTGTCCGTGCGGAGGTCCTGCGGCTACTTTTTGCCCACGGCGGCAAGGAGTTGCATTTGCGTGATCTCGCGCGCAAAAGCGGCCTTGCCTTGGGGACTATGCAAGGAGAACTGGAAAAGCTTTCCCAAGCGGACCTTGTCACTAGTCGTCCTGACGGCAATCGGCGCTACTACCGGGCCAACACCAGTCACCCGATCTTTGTCGATCTTCAGCAAATCGTGCTCAAGACGGCCGGCCTGCGCGACGTGTTGTCGGATGCCTTGGCTGGGGTCAATGGCATCGAGGTGGCTTTCGTGTTTGGCTCCCTGGCTTCCGGTGACGGCAAGGCGGCGAGCGATGTGGACCTGCTTGTCATCGGCGACGTCAGCCTGCGAACGCTCGCCCCGTTATTGCGGGTGGCCAGCGAAAAACTCGGGCGGGAGATCAACCCGGTTACGCTGACGTCCGATGAGTTCAGGAAAGGCCAAAAGAACATCCCTTTTCTCGTGGACGTGCTCGGCAAACCCAAACTCTTCGTGAAGGGAGGGGCCGATGAGCTTGAGCGACTGGGCTAAAGCGGGGTGGTTAAAGACCCATGCGCCAACACGCGCCCAAATCGCGAAGATTTTTGGGGTGGTGGACCGCGACCTCGAAGACTCGAAGCGTAATCTGTCACCCGACGGCCAATTCAATATCGCCTACAATGCCGCTCTCCAGCTCTGCGCCATTGCTCTGCTAGCCGAGGGGTGGAAACCCGACAAACTCAACGCCCACCACCGCACCATCTCCGCCTTGCCGTTGATCCTTGGCAAGGCCCGACAGAACGACGCCGACTACCTCGATGCCTGCCGCGCGAAGCGAAACGGCCTGGAGTACGATGCTGCCGGACGCGTGAGTGCCAAGGAGGCGAAGGAACTTCGCGAGTTTGCATTGGAACTGCGCGAGGCGGTTGTCACCTGGCTCGGCGAAACCCACCCGAAACTCTCTCCGTGGGGAACTTAGCTGAATTCCCGCAAAGCAGGGTTGAGCAAGTGGCGGAAACGGGGAACGATGGACGCGTCATGTCCCTGCCCGAGCCCATCCTTTACGAGTCCCACAGCCACACGCCGTTGTGCCAGCACGCCTTCGGAGATCCGGTTGATTATGCGGAGGTGGCCGAACGCCGGCGTTTCAAGGGTATCATCTTCACCTGCCACTGCCCGCTGCCCGACGGCATTTCCTCCGATGTGCGCATGGCACCGGAGGAATACGACACCTACCTCCGCCTGATCGCCGAGGCCCGCACCGCCTATGCCGGACGCGTTGACGTGCGCGCCGGACTCGAGAGCGACTTCTTCCCGGGCATCGAGCCTTGGCTGGAGAAACTCCATGCCCACGCGCCGCTCCACCACGTGCTCGGCTCCGTGCACATGCAGATGTATCATTACCGGAAGAAATACTTCACCGGAGACATGTTTGCCTACCAGCAGCTCTATTTCGAGCACCTGGCCCAGGCGGCGGAGACGGGGCTTTTCGACACGCTTGCCCATCCCGACCTCGTGAAGAACGAGGACCCCTCCCAGTGGAACTTCACCCGCATCCAGCCGTTCATCGAGCGGGCACTCGACCGCATCGCCGCCACCGGCGTGGCCATGGAGCTCAACACCAGCGGCCTGCACAAGGCGAAGCGCGAGATGAACCCCGGCCGCTCCATGCTCGAGCTCATGCACGCGCGCGGCATTCCGGTGGTCATCGGTGCCGACGCCCACCGGCCCGACCGGGTGGGGGACATGTACACCGGCGCCATGCGCATTCTCCAGAGCGTGGGTTACACGGAGATCAACCACTTCCTCGAACGACGTCGACAATCGGTCAAGATCACCGATGCCCTGGTGTCCCTCGGCGAACCCGCCTGAGGTGCAATCGCGACGAAACCGCGGATAATCCGCATGCATCATGTCCGACTCGCGCCGCAATCTGCATGATCTCACCCGCCCGGAGCTGACCGCCCTGGTGGAGTCCTGGGGTGTCAAGCCCGTGCACGCCGCCCGCCTGTGGGGCTACCTTTACCGCAAAGGCGTCAGCGACCCCGCCGCCATGACGGTGCTGCCGGTGCGCCTGCGGACGCGGCTCGAGGAGGAGTTCCGTACGCAGCCCCTCCCCATCGCACGCGAGCAGCACTCCGCCGACGGCTTCACGCGCAAGTACCTGTTGACGCTGGACGACGGGGCCCGCGTCGAGACCGTGCTCATGCGCTACAGCGGGCGGGTAACCGCCTGCATCAGCTCGCAGGTGGGCTGCGCGATGGGCTGTGTGTTTTGCGCGACCGGGCAGATGGGATTCTCCCGCCACCTGACCGCGGGCGAGATCGTGGCCCAGGCGTTGCATGTGGACCGCGTGCTGCGCGCAACGGCCGCGGAGGGTGCGCCTGCGCTCGCAGAGCCGGCCCATCCTTCGCCGCACCATCGCCACGAACAGCTGCGCAACATCGTGCTCATGGGCATGGGCGAGCCGTTGCACAACTACGATGCGGTCATGCGCGCGATCGACATCCTGCGTGACGAGACCGGCCTCGCGCTGGGTGCGCGCAAGATCAGCCTGAGCACGGTGGGCGTGGTGCCGGGCATCATCCGCCTGGCCGACGAGGCCCGCCCCATGCATCTCGCGGTTTCGTTGCACGGGGCGACCCAGGCCGAACGTGCGGCCCTCGTCCCGGTCGCGCGGGCCTGGCCACTGGATGCGCTGATGGATGCCTGCCGCTACTACGTGCGCAAACTCGACCGGCGCATCTTTTTTGAGTGGACGCTGATCGAAGGCAAAAACGACGGCCCCGAGCAGGCGCATGCCGTGGGTGCCCTGCTGCGCGGCCTCCAGGCCCAGGTGAACCTCATCCCGCTCAATCCCACCGCCGGTTACGATGGTTTGCCCACGGGCGGCACGGCCGCGCGGCGGTTCCAGGAGATTTTGTCAGAGTACGATCTGCCCAGCACGGTGCGTCAGCGCCGCGGTATCGACATCGCCGCCGGCTGCGGCCAGCTCGCCGTGCAGTCTCTTCCTTGAAGAGATCTGCGCTGGGATTGTAGGAGCGGCTTTATGCCGCGATGCGCCGCACCCCTTGCCCCTTGTCCCCATACACTTGTCACTCGCCGCCGGCAGGCGGCGCATCGCGGCGTAAAGCCGCTCCTACGGGACGCGGCGGATTCTCCGCTTCAGGCTGAATTTGAATCAGTGGAGATCAGCGTTCCCCACCGGCATTCAGCGTGTCGCGGGCGGCGCTGATCATGGGGCCGGGGCGCAACTGCACGGCGGGGATGGCGTCGATCTGGCCGAGGCGCTTGGCGCGATCGGTGAGGGTCAGCCAGGCGAGTGAGGCGGAGTCGCTGGTGACGGCATTCTCCGCCACGCGATCGATCCACGCCGTGGCGGGAGGCAGTTGGTCGGCAGGCAGTACCTGCTTATCGGCGAGGAAGAGAGACAGCGAGGCACCCAGCGTCTGGATCCATGTCGTCGGGCTTGCGGTAGCCGCATAGGTGAGGCCGGCACCGGCGGGGTAGGGCGACCATTCCATGAAGAGGCGGATCTGCTCGTGCAGCTGGGCCAGTTCGGTGTTGGCGGTGGCCGGACTCCAGCGGGCGGTGAAGGCCTTGCGCTCGCGAAATTTTTTGACCTCCCAGACGCGAAGGACCAGCTCGGTGTCGCCCCCGGTTTCCTGGAACGCACCGGTGAAGACGTAGTCGAGACCATCGGTGGAGGTGTCCACCAGCTGACGGATGTTCTCCGTGGTCCACTCGGCGGGGAACAGCGCGTAATGGTCCTTGTTCATGACGCCGATGGCGGCGATCGGTGCGTAGTGCGGAGAAAACGCGAAAGTCTCGGCCAGCCAGAGCGGGAGGCCGCGGGCAAAACGGCCGAGGTCGTCCTCGGGTTTCTTCATGCGCTCGGCGGCATCGGTGAGGCCGGGAGTGGCGAGCTGGGCGAAGGCCACGCGGCGCAGGCGGCCGTCCTTGGGCGGGAGCAGGCCCGGGAGCTGATCGACCCCGTAGGCCCAGATCGGTTTGCTGATGCTTACAAGGTTGATGGCGGCGGCACCGGCGGGGACCTGACCGCCCGGCCCGGTCGTTCCGGCGGGCATCTGACCGCGACGCTGGGCCTCGATGAGTTCGGCAATGGCGTTGGAAAATCCCCAGAGGCGCTGTTCGAGCTCGGGACGCTTCAGGGTGAAAAGTATGTCGAGCAGATGTTGGGCGGCCGTGGGGTTGCCGGTGGCGAGGTAGGCCTGGAGGAGATTGATACCGGTGGCGGGACCGTGCCGCTCGGCGTCGTAGCGGCCGGCGATGAGCTCGATGATCGGTTCGATGTAGCCGCAGGAACCAAGATCGCCGGAGATCGTCACGAGGACATCCGGGCGGTCGCCGGCGGTGGCGAGCACCTGCTCGTAGAGGGCGAGGGCGGCGGGCAGGTCCTTGGCCTCAAGGAGGGTGCGGGCCTCGGTGAGCTGCGGGAGCAGTCCGCCGCCGGGCGTGCCGGGAACTTCGTCCGGGGTGGCGGCGGGCTGCGGAGCGGGTGCAGGTGCAGATTGCGGGGTGGAGGCCGGTTTCTTTCCTCCGGCGAGGCGGTCAAAAAATCCCATACGTGCGGAAACAAAGGGTTGCCGCTTGCGGAGGCGAACAGAAAGCGTGCGACCCTCCGTCAACGGGGCGGGGCCGCGATCTGCTCGGGTGACACGCCCGCGCGCAAGGCGACGAGGGCGAGGACCTTGGGAACATACATGCGGGTCTCGGCCGGCAGGCGCTCGGCCACGGAAGCGTAGTTCCGCGTGGACTGCGACTCCAGCAGGCGACTGACCCGGGTGGGCCCGGCGTTGTAAGCGGCCAGAGCGAGGGGCCACTCGCCAAAGCGTTGGTGCAGGCGCCGCAGGTAGCGGGCGGCGGCGCGCGCGGATTTGTCCGGATCCAGCCGCTCATCGGGGAGGGTGGTGCCGAGCCCCATTTCGCGGGCGGTGGCGGGCATGAATTGAAACAGACCGCGGGCACCGACGGGACTGCGGGCGGTCGGGTTGAAGGACGACTCGGCTTCGGCGATCCAGATTAACTCTGTCGGCACGCCCTCGCTGGTGAAGGCGCTGCGCAGACGCGGCAGCAACGCCGCGGCACGCGTGGGGACAGGCCGATCGCGCACGCGCTCGACCCAGAGATCGTAGTGGGGGACACCCAAGCCGGCCCG
>JBGTGS010000287.1:0-4732 GCA_041746615.1 Opitutaceae bacterium
CGCGGGGGCGGGGAGCGGGGGGGGATTCATCGGGTGATCTCCTCGAAGACGCCGGTGAGGGATTTGCCGCGGCTGCGCAGCTCGTGGATGGTGGCGTCACAGCTTTCCAGATACGCGGGCCAATTTCGGTAGAACTCACCCGGCTCCTTCAGCCACAGCACCACCTGGTCGGAGCCCAGCAGGTAGCCGCGGAGCTGGCCGGCCTGCTGCAGGCAGTTGGCCACCGTTTGGGGTTGGTTGGTGCGGATGACGATCTCCTCGGGCCAGTCCGGCAGTTCCGCGCGGATGGCCGAGCTTGATCCGGAGGCCAGGGCGCGTCCCCAGCTGATCATGAGGAAGTCGCTGCACAAGGATTCCAGCTCATCGAGGATATGGCTGGAGATGATGATGTGGGTGCCCCGACGACGGAGATCGCGCAGGATGTCGCTGATCTCGTGGCGTCCCATCGGGTCGAGGCCGTTCATTGGCTCGTCGAGCAAAATGAGGGCGGGCGCATGGAGCAGAGACTGGGCGAGCTTCACGCGCTGGCGCATGCCCTTGGAATAGGTCCCGATCGGCTTGCGCCAGTGGGCAGGGGCGAGCCGTACGGCCTCGAGGGCCTGTTCGCTGCGCCGGCGGGCCTCCTTCAGCGGCAGTCCGGAGAGCAGGGCGAGCGAGGAGAGCCATTCCAGGGGCAGGAGGTCCTTGTGCACATGCTCGTGCTCCGGGCAGTAGCCCAGCTTCGATAGCACCGCCGGTTCGTTCCACGGTGCCTGGCCGAAGACTGTCAGCGAGCCGGAGGACGGGCGGATTTGTCCGGTGATCAGCTTGATCAGCGTGCTCTTGCCCGCACCGTTGGGGCCGACGATCCCGGTGATGCCCTCGCCGATGGTGAAGGAGACGTTGTTCAACCCGAGGACAACCCCGTAGAAGCAGCTCAGTTCGTGGGCCTGGATGATGGCGGTCATTCGGGACGGGTGCGTTGGGCGATGGCAACGAGGGCGAGAGCGCAGAAGCCGCCGAGGAAGGCGAGGGGGAGCCAAATGCTCCCGGCCGGTTGTTCCTGCATGGCAGCAGCAGCCTTCCGGGGGAAGGACTGGAGGAAGTGATCGAAGAACGGCAGCATCACCTGCGCGTCGGTCAGGGCGCCGCCAAGGTCGTAGAGGTGGCTGGCGATGGCGGCCAGGCAGTCCTGCGGGCTCAGGAACGCGCCCCAGTCAAAGACCGCACCCACGGCGGCACCGATCACCCCTGACACCAGCCACAGGACGATCCAGAATGCGGTAGCCACGCCCGCCTTGCGCGCAAGCGAAGAGACGGCCAGAGCCAGCAGGCTGAGTGAGACCGTCGCGATCATCCCGACTGCCATGGCGCGGAGCAGCGCGGGAAGCGAGTGCATGAAGAAAGTCCGATCCGGCGAGAGCACGTTGCCCACGAGCCAGCTCGCGGCCAGCGGGGCGGTGTGGAGCAGGCTCAGCAAAACGAAGACGATGCCGAATTTGCCGATAAGGTAGTCGAGACGGGTCAGGGCCTTCGAGTTGTAGATGATGATGGCCTGGCTCGACAGATCGTGGGAGATGAGTTTCGGCACAAACAGGGTGACGGCGAAAAAACTCAGGGCGGTGTAAAGTGCGGAGGCGGTGGAGAAGGTGGCGCGGTACAGCCCGTCCACGGCAACCTCCGGGTAAAGCAGCAGCCAGGCGGCGATGCCGTCGAGGAGGGCGCGGATGCGTGGGTTGAAATTACCTGTCAGGTAGTCGAGCACGCTGCTCTCAGGTGCCATCAGCTGGCCGATCAGGAAGTGAAGGGCCGCAAAAGCGAGTGCAGCGGACCAGGCGACGGAAAAGACCATCTTGAGCAGGCGGGACTTCCAGCTGAGACGGAGTCCGCAAGCCGTGATGACCGCACGTCGGCGCCAGATGCCCGTCGAGGTGCCGCGCCAGTGCTGATAGCGGTGGGCGAGGGCACTCATGGCCGGCCCTCCTGATCCTGCAGCGCCTGCATGAAGAGCTCGTGCAGGGCATTGGGGCTGGCCTTGATCTCCAGCGGGGCGACACCCAGCTCGCGCAGCCGGGATATCAGCGGATTCAGGCTGTCCTGCCCGTGAGCAACCTTGACGTGACCATTGCTGAGCACCTCGCTCGCCCAGCCATGGCGGGTGAAAGCCTCCGCCAGAGTGGCGGCCTCGCCCGCCACCACGAGTTCGGCGACGGGCTGGCGGCGACGTTTGAGCTCCTCCAGACGGTCGTGCACCAGGACGCGTCCCTGGGCGATGATGACGATTTGGTCGCAGATGCGGTCAACATCATGGAGGAGGTGCGAGGAGAGAATTACACTGATGCCTGATTCCTTCCAGATGCGCTCGATCAGGTTGAGGATGTGCGCCTGGCCGCTGGGATCGAGACCGTTGGTGGGTTCGTCGAGGAAGACCAGCTCGGGGTCGTGGACGATGGCCTGGGCGATCTTGATGCGCTGCTTCATGCCCGTGGAGTAGGTTTCAACCAACCGGTAGCGCTCCTGACCCATGCCGACGAAATCGAGCATCTCATGAGCGCGCTGGCGCGCGACCGCGAAAGGCAGGCCGGAGAGTTGGGCGCAATAAGTGACATACTCGCAGCCGGCCATCCCGGGGATGTGGCAGTCCTGTTCGGGGGCGTAACCGATCCGGGTGCGCACCTCGCGTCCGTGGCGGTCGATATCCTTGCCGAGGAGAGAGGCGGTGCCTGAGTCCTTGTGCTCCAGCTGGAGCAGGCATTTGAGCAAGGTGGACTTGCCGGCACCGTTCGGACCGAGCAGGCCGATGGTCCCGGGAGGTATGGAAAGATTGACCTTATCCAATGCCTGGTGGCGTCCAAAGCGTTTGCTCAGGGCGTGGGTCTCAATCGCGGGACGCATAAGGGGTGCGTGTTCCTTACACGCGAACGGGCTGCATAGTTACAGACAAAAATGGAAGGGAGGTGCGCGACCGAGGAAATCCCAAACGCCAAAGGTCCAAATCTCAGATAAATCCCAAACTGAGGAAAAATCCCAAATCCCAAAACAGCGTTTTGGGGGACAGGAGGCTACTACCTCGATCCCATGCTGCGTGACGGTCTCAGAGCAAATCGAGCTGGGCGTCGTCGGCGGGTTTGACGGCGATCTTCTTTTTTGGACGGGCCTGGGGGGCGGGAAGTTCGACGTTGCTGGTGTCGTCACTTTCGAGCTTGGCGAGGATGACCTTGGCGCGATCGATGACCGATGGCGGCAGACCGGCGAGTCGGGCGACTTGAATACCATAGCTGCGATCGGCGGCGCCGGGGACGACGCGGCGGACGAAGACGATCTCGTCGTTCCACTCCTTCACCGCCACCGAGAAATTGCGCAGGCGGGTCAGGTGCTTCTCCAGCTGGGTGAGTTCCTGGTAATGTGTGGCGAAGAGCGTGCGGGGGCCCGCCTCCGCACCGGAATGAAGATGCTCGACCACGGCCCAGGCGATGCTCAGGCCGTCGTAGGTGGACGTGCCGCGGCCGATCTCATCGAGAATGATGAGGGATCGGTCGGTGGTGTTGTTGAGAATGTTGGCGGTCTCATTCATCTCGACCATGAAGGTCGAGTTGCCCTGGGCGAGGTCGTCGCTGGCGCCGACGCGGGAGAAGATGCGATCGACCACGCCGATCCGGCAGGATTTTGCCGGGACCCAGCAGCCGACCTGAGCGAGCAGGGTGATGAGGGCGACCTGGCGGATGTAGGTGGACTTTCCGGCCATGTTGGGTCCGGTGAGCAGGGCGATCTGCGCGTCGCCGCTGGCTAGCAGGGTGTCGTTGGGCACGAAGGCCTGGCCGCCGCGGCGCGCTGAGGGATGCTTCAGGACCTGCTCGACGACGGGATGGCGTCCCTCGGTGATTTCGATGAGGTCGGATTCATCGAGCTGCGGCTGGGTGTAGTCCCATTCGCGGGCGAGTACGGCCCAGCCGGCGAGGACATCGAGCTCGGCGAGGGCGTCGGCCGTCTGCGCGAGCGCGATGGATTCGTCGAGCACGGCGGCGACGAGGGAGGCGAAGAGTTCCTGTTCGCGGGCAAGGGCGTTCTCCTCGGCGTGAAAGATCTCCTTCTCCTTCGCGCGGAGGGCCTCGGTGACGTAGCGTTCGCCGCCGACCGTGGTCTGGCGCCGGATGTAATCGGCGGGCACGAGGTGGAGGTTGGCCTTGGTGACCTCGATGTAGTACCCAAAATTGTTCGTGAACCTGACCTTCAGGCTGCGAATGCCGGTGCGCTCCTGTTCCTGGCGCTCGAGGTCGGAGAGCCAGGTCTTGTTGTCGGTGGTGAGGGCCTTGAGGCGGTCGAGCTCGTCATCGAAGCCGGCGCGGATCATGCCCCCGTCGGCGAGATCCGCGGGGAGTTCGTCGGCGAGGGCGCGGGCCAGCAGTTCGCGGAGGGCGGGCAGTTCCGTGATGCGAGGACCGTAGTCATCGCCCAGTCCGGCGCCGAAGGTATCCAGGGTGGAGCGGAGGGCGGGCAGTTGCAGGAGGGTGTCGCGGACGCCGCCGAGTTCGCGCGGGTTGCGCAGGCGGTTCTGCAGGCGGCCGAGGATGCGGGGGATGTCGCGAACCTGGGAAAGCAGCTCACGCAGCTCGCCGAGTCTGGCGGTGTCGGCGAGGAGGCTGGCGACGGCGGTGGATCGGCGGCGGATTTCCGGGAGGTCGAGGGTGGGCGAGGCCAGCCAGCGTTCGAGCAGGCGCGCGCCGGGCGGGGTGCTGGTGCGGTTGATGGCAGC
>JBGTGS010000288.1:0-5618 GCA_041746615.1 Opitutaceae bacterium
GCTTTACGCCGCGATAAACCTCCGAATCGCGGCGTAAAGCCGCTCCTACAGGTAACCCAAAACCGAAAATTCCATGTCCACCTTCTCCAACTCCGCCGGCCGCCAGATTGTCCTCGATCTCGTCGCGGTCATTCAGGCGAACAAACAATATCTCTCCGATATCGACGGCCTCATCGGCGACGGCGATCACGGCGTGAATATGAACAAGGGCTTTACGCTCTGCGGCGAACAACTCGCGAGGGAAACCGGCGATTTCACCTCCGCCCTCACCGCCCTGTCGAAGATTCTCATGATGAAGATCGGTGGCTCGATGGGCCCGCTTTACGGCATGTTCTTCAAAGCCTGGGCCACCGCCACCACCGGCGTCGCCGAGATTGATGCAGCCACTTTTGGTCGCGCGCTTCGCGGCACCCGCGAATCCATTGAGCAGATCAGCCCGGCCAAACCGGGCGACAAAACTCTGATGGATGTACTCGTCCCCGCCGAGGAAGCCTATCAAGCCGCGCTCGCCGCCGGTCAGCCCTTCGCCGCGTGTCTCGACGCCATGAGCGCCGCCGCTGAGAAAGGCCGCGACTCCACCAAGGATATGGTCGCCAAGCTGGGGCGCTCCAGCCGCCTCGGCGAACGCTCGCGCGGCGTCCTCGACGCCGGGGCCACCTCCTGCTGCCTGCTCCTGCAAACCACCGCTAAATCCATCAAAACCCTCCTCCCATGAGTCTCGCCCCCATCCAAGTCCCCCTCGATCGCGGCCTCGTCGCGGCCGCCCATGCCGAGGCGGTCGCTCTCATCCGCCGCACCGGCCTGGTCTTCACCGATGAAGAATGGGCCAAGCTCGCCGTCGACGATTTCAGCCTGGGTCACTTGCGCATTGAAGGTTGGGCCTTCATCGACCTGCTGCGCTCGCCGCGCACGCGCATCACTTTGCTCGTGCTGCTGCCTCACCAGACCCTGCCCGAGCACCTGCATCCCGCTTACGAGGGCGAGACGGGCAAGGAGGAAACCCTGCGCTGCCTTTGGGGCCAGACCAAGGTCGTCGTGCCCGGCGAGCCCACCCCCGACTTGCTGATTCCCGAGGGCAAAGCCCATTTCTATACCGTACGCCACGCGATCGTGCTGCAACCCGGCGAGCAATACACCGTCCCGCCCCTGACCAAGCACTGGTTCCAAGCCGGCCCCGAAGGCGCGGTGAACATGGCCTTCCAAAACCGCGTGGACGAAACGCTGAACATCTTCACCGACCCCGGCAGCTCCGGCTGCCCCATCCCGGCCACCGCTCACTGACCCGTCTTACGGGCAACGAGAATGCCCTTGCCTCCGACGTTGCCCGCTTTACTCCAACCCAAACGCATCAACCCCCACCTCATGAAACCTGCTCCCTGCCTCAGGCGGTTTACCACCGCCACCCTCCTGGTCACATTCACGAGCCGCCTCTTTGCGGCCGACACCAGCGCTCCGATCGCGCCTCCTGACCTCGTCTTCGAGGAACGCGATGGCGTGGTCGCCTTTGAGGCCGAGCACTTCATCAAACAGGAGCTGACGGAAGTCCGTGCCTTCCATCTCACGACGGCGACCATTCGCCCCGGAATTGCCCCCGACACCGACGGTACGCATGTGATCGACGCCAGCGGCGGCGCCTACCTGGAAATTCTTCCCGACACCCGCTGGACCCACGACGAGCCGCTTGTTCACGGCGAGAACTTCTCCAATGTTCCAGGGAAAATGGCAATTTTGTCGTATCGGGTTCAATTCGCGAACCCGGGGCGGTACCGCGTCTGGGCGCGCACCTACTCGACCGGCACCGAGGACAACGGCGTCCACTTCGGCCTTAACGGCGAATGGCCCGAAAGCGGACAGCGGTGGCAGACGACCAAGAAATTCGGCTGGCGATGGGATAGCCGCCAACGCACCACGGAGGTTCACGTCGGTGTGCCCGGACTGCTCTATTTGGACATCCCCTCTGCCGGTGAACACCTGATTCAGATCTCCATGCGTGAAGATGGCTTTGAGATCGACAAGATTGTTCTCGATAAGAATTTCAACTACGAACCGGTTGGTAACGGCCCGATACCCCGTGTGTATAGTGGACGGATTCCCCCCGCCTTTCCGGTTCCCGCAGGTTACACGGAAGCCCCGGCAGTCACCCCGTTGGAGGCACCCAAGCAGCCGTAGGGTCCGGCGGCCATTCACCGGCGCGGACATCGAGAGGAACACCTTCATCGAAGTCCGCGCCGCGCTGGCAGCGAGATGACAAGGCAGAATTATTTGCGGCAACTTTGCCGGTCACATCGCTGCCGAAGCAGCGCGCTGAGGGAGTCTGACCAGCCGAGCTCTATTGGCTGACCGGAATCATGCCTCACGCTTTTGTCTGCGCAGCCCGATCAGCAGGACAACGAGCGTGATGATCAGAGCGACGGGGCTGGCGAATATGGCGTACAGGGGCCAGAGGTTTGATTGCTGCGTGAGGGCGTAGAGACAAAAGGCATGCAGATCGGCTGCGTTGGCGACCAATGAGCATTGACCCTGATAGTCGCGATTGATTTACAGAACGCATGCTCGTGTGCGTCCCCCGCCGCTACCTTCTGATCAGTTTTCTAGTCGGTGGGTTTCTCATGGCGGCGGCGACCGGCCGTGCGCAGAACTGGATCAAGGTCGAGGCCGAGAATTTCACGATCATCAGTTCGGCCAGAGAACGGGATACACTGGCTTGGGCCCGGGAATTTTCGCAATTCATCGCGGCAATGCAGCACCTGGTCCCCATGGACATGCGCAGACTGACGCCCCTCACCGTCGTGATCTTTGGTAGGGATCGCGATTTCAACCGCTACCGTCCGCAGGGGGCCAATGGGCGGCCACTGGAGATGGCCGGGTTTTTCCAGCGGAGGGAGTCCTGGTCGGTGGCTGCCCTTTCCGGAGCGTCTTCGCCCGAGGAAATCCGCCGGACCATCTTTCATGAGGGCGTCCACTGGTTCATGAGCGGATCCTCCAGGCCGGCTCCCGTGTGGGTGGAGGAGGGCGTGGCTGAGGTTCTATCCACCTTCGAAATGGAGGGCGGCCAGCTCCACCTCGGGCACTTGCTTCCGTGGCATGTTTTGTTCCTGCGCGACCACGGGCCGATGCCTCTCGATCAGTTGATGTTCCTCCAACGTGGGTTTTTATTTCACCAGGGAAGCACGGCCACGGGGATGGCGTACGCCCAATCCTGGGCCTTCGTCCATTTTCTTCTGTATGGAAAGCACGAGATCTCCCGCGATGCCATCAGTGTCTATTTGGAGATCCTCCACTCGGAGTTGCACCCGGATGAGGCTTTCCGGCGGGCCTTTGGGGGAGATTATCGTGAGATCGGCCGGCAGTTAAGCACCTACCTGCACAACGGCACCTTCTATACGGGCAAGCTTCCCTTGATGGAAGTCGCCCCGGTTGCGGCGGTCCGGGCCGAACCGGTTGAGGTCGAACTCGCCCTCGCGCGCACAGCCGTGGCCGGTCGTCGCCTGCCGGAAGCCCGGGCGCATGCAGACAAAGCCGTGCAGATGCTGCCCGATGATCCCCGTGGTTATGAGATGCTTGGTCTGGTGCTGGATGAGACCGGCCACCGGGAGGAGGCAATCGCTGCTTATCACAACGCCGTCAGGGGAAAATCACGCAACGCCCAGGCCTACTTCGAGCTCGCACGCACGATCGTACCGGGAATATCCGGAGAATTGACGGCAGCGGAAGCGCGGCAGGCGGTGGATCTTTACCAGCAGTCGATCGTTTTCAACCCCTTCCAGGTCATGGCCTATCGAAACATCGCCGGCATCGTCAACCGGCTGGAGGACATTGCCGAACACGACGGTCCCTGTCTTGAACAGGGGCGCCGGCTTTATCCGAATGACGGCATGATCAAGATTGGGTTGGCGGTGCTGCAAAGGAAGTCGGGGGATCTGGAGGGTGCTCACACCCTGCTGGCCCACGTATTGGCGAATGAAATACAGGATCCGTCCATGCTGGATTACGCGCGGAAGCTGGACCAGTTCTGGCGACACCAGAGCACTCAAGCGTCGATCCAAGCGATGCTGGCTGAGCGCCGGTTTGAGGAGGCGCTCGCGCTGGTCGATGAGGCGCTCACCACCACGACGGAGCTGCAGCCGCGCATGGCGCTCATACAATACCGCGGCAACCTCCTGGCTTCGGTGCGCATGGAGGAAGTGCGAAACGCCTGGGAAGCACGCCGATGGGAGGAGGCCCGGCGTCTGCTTGAAGAGATCATTGCCTCTGACCTGCCGGCGAGGAACAAACTTCCCGCCCGGCAGCGTCTGGCCGAAATGGATCGACGAAATCTCGGCCGCCCCAAGGTGCCGGTTGATGCCGCCGACTAGCTGGCGGGCTTGCACGCCACGGGTCGGGGTACTCGGATTGTAAAACGACCCCTCAAAATTCTCAGGTATCTCTGTTCGACCGTGAAGCGGGAGTGACCGTGCCGTATTGGCATGACGGCGGGCAGGCCCGGCAGATACTGGAAAAAGCCTGGAAATATCTGGAAACTCTCGAGCGGGTAGGTGGCTATTTCACTGGTGGCCCTTTTCCTTCAGGCCCTGCTGTTCCTGCTCTCGCCGAAAGAAACGTGATCCGGATGGGGGCAAGCGCTGCGCGGCTGCGGTTATTTGAGATTTGGGATTTCCGCCATAGCCGGCTTTGCCCCCGGCTGCTTGACCCGTTGGGGTATAGGTGATGACTTGGCTGATCATGAATTGGCCCCTCTCTCCGGTGATGCGCGAACGCGTGGCGGCTTGGTCGTGGCGGCAGTGGCGGGAGTGGCGTGGCGTCCTGCTCTTTTTTGGCCTGATCGTGGTGCCGTTGCGGTCGGCCGTGGTGGATTACAACCCGGTTCCCTCCGGCTCCATGAACCCAACCATCCTTGAAGGCGATGTGGTGTGGGTGAACAAGCTGGCCTACGGGCTGCGCGTGCCATTGACGACTCACCATCTCGCGCAGTGGGCCGATCCGCAGCGAGGCGACATCGTGGTGGTGCTGTCCCCCGTGGACGGCACCAGGCTCATCAAGCGGGTGGTCGGCGTGCCCGGTGACACCCTGGCGATGGTGGACAACCAGATTGTTCTCAACGAACGGCCTCTCGATTACGCGTTGGCCTCCACCGATTACGGGGCGATGATCGGCAGTGAACTCCGTCCGCTGGCCTTTTTTGCGGAGGAGGACCTCGCCGGGGTGGTGCATCCGGTGATGGGGCTCTCGATCCCGGCGATGGTGAAGCGCACCTTCGCGCCGGTCGTCGTGCCAGCGGACCGCTATTTCCTCATGGGCGACTCGAGGGACAACAGTTTGGATTCACGCGAGTACGGTTTTGCCGACCGCGATGCGGTCCTGGGCCGGGCACGCGGCGTGCTTGTGTCACTCGACATCAACGACACGTGGTTGCCCCGCTTCGGACGCTTTTTCATGCCGCTGCCCTGAGCAGGACACTGTTGCTTGATATGCGCGAAGGTAGGGCGCTCTCTCCGAGAGCGCCGCTCGAGTTTGGCCGTGACTAGTTGCGCGTAGAGGAAAATGCTTGCCTAAGGTACTAGTTATTGGACTATGTAACAGCATGGGCTACCCAACCAAAGTTCAATGCATCCAGCGTA
>JBGTGS010000289.1:0-13081 GCA_041746615.1 Opitutaceae bacterium
TTCTCTCCCTGCGGCGGAGCGCCCGAACATCATTTACATTCTGTTGGATGATCTGGGCTTTTCCGATATCGGGCCCTATGGTGGTGAGGTCGAGACTCCCACCCTTGATCGGCTCGCCAGGGAGGGATTGCGGTTCACGGATTTTTATAACGCCTCCAAATGTGAGCCCACCCGGGCTTCGGTCATGTCCGGACTGCACTGGCCCGTGGCCAAGCTGGGTCATAAGGAAGGAATGACTCTCGGCGAGGTCATGCGGGAATCCGGCTATGCGACCTTTGCGATCGGCAAATGGCATCTGGATGGAAATCCGGTGAACCGGGGGTTTGACCGGTATTTTGGACACCTCAGCGGAGCTTCATCATTCACCCCGCCGCTCAATGCATCCTTCCGCCTGGATCAGGAGCCCTTTACTTCGGACGATCCCGATTTCTACACGACCGATGCCATGACGGACTACGCGATTCAGTTCATCGAGGAAAGCCGTGAGGCGGATCCCGACAAGCCCTTCTTCCTTTATCTCGCTTACAACGCGCCGCACAATCCCCTGCAGGCTCCCCGTGAAGACATCATGCGCTACCGTGGCAGGTATCTCAAAGGGTGGGATCGCCTTCGTGAAGATCGTTACCAAAGAATGATCGAGATCGGCCTGCTCGACCCGACAACCGCGCCCTTGTCGCCGCGCCCACTCAATATTCCCGCCTGGAAAGATTTGACGCCCGAGCAACAGGATCTGGAGGATCTGCGGATGGCGGTTTACGCCGCCATGGTCGACCGGGTGGACCAGAACCTCGCCCGCTTGCTCGCGGAGATGGATCGTCTGGGGCAGAGTGAGAACCTCCTGGTGCTCTTCATGAGCGACAACGGGGCTTCCCCCTTTTGGAGGACAGATGAGGTGATGCTGAGGCAGGGTAAATTGCCCGGTGACGACAATTCGAACTGGGAGATCGGTTTGGGTTGGGCCAATGCGAGCAACACCCCCTATCGCCTCTACAAGCGCAATCAGCACGAAGGCGGGATCAATACCCCCCTGATCGCCTGGTGGCCGGGGGTGATCAAGAACGGTGGCGAATGGGTCAAAGACCAGGGGCACATCATCGACATCATGCCGACCCTCCTCGACGTGGCCGGAGGCAAGTACCCGGAAACCTTCCGGGGTAAGAACAATCCGCCCCTTCCCGGCCGTTCCCTCGCTCCCCTTTTTCGCGGGGAACAACGCGAACCGCACGAGGCTCTTTACTTCCTGCTCTTTGACCATGCCGCCATTCGCATGGGGGATTGGAAACTTGCCCGGGTGGACGATCATCCGTGGGAACTTTTTGATCTTTCGGCGGACCGCACTGAAATCAACAATCTGGTCGAGAAGATGCCCGCCACCGCGCAGCGACTTGAGCAGGCTTTCAATGACTGGTTGCAGGAGGTGGGCATGCAAAATTACAGGGTCCGCACCACCCCTGACTCCCTCCGTGATGATCGGGGAAATGGACGGCCCTATGTGCCCACCGCCATGCCGGTGGAAATGAAGGATCGGTATCCGATACCTCGCGACAAAGCTCGGGTTGGAGCCGATCATCAAGAAACGGCAACCGTAAGTTCACCCTCAATCAAACCATCGGCATGACCCTGCAGGTGCCGTGCAGACCAGGAATACCCTCATGAATTCATTCAACACTTACGCCCGCAATTCCATCAAACCGGCCATCCGCCATTTCGCCGGACTGAATCTCACGGTTTTCGCCGGCCTTCTGTCCGTTGGGCTGGGTTTGGGCGCATGGCCGGGCAACGTGTCCGCCCAGCCGTCCGGTGGATCCCAGCGTGCACCGATCGACTTCGGCTATCTGACAGCAACGGATGACCTCGGCAGAACCCTCTCCCATTACGGGGAGGTTCCCGAACCGCGCGACGACAGATATGTCGGCATCTTTTATTTCCTTTGGCTGGGCCAGCATTCCAAAACCGGTCCTTACGATATCACCCGGATCATGGCCGAAGATCCTGAGGCAGTCCATGATCCCGAGCATCCTTTGTGGGGGCCTCTCCGGGCTTTTCACCATTGGGGTGAACCCTTGTTTGATTATTACTTCAGCGACGATGCCTGGGTGCTGCGTCGACACGCGCAGATGTTGACCGCCGCCCAGGTGGACTTTCTGGTTTTTGATGTCACGAACAGCACAACTTATCCAGGGGTCTACAACAAGCTGTTGGAGATTTTTGAAGAAGTGCGGCAGGAGGGGTGGAACGTCCCCAAAGTGGTCTTCTACACGAATACCAATTCCGGGAGGCGCATCACCGATGTTTACGAGGATCTTTATAAACCGGGACGCTACCCGGAGCTTTGGTTTAAGTTTGAGGGCAAGCCTCTCATCATAGGCAATCCAGATGAGGTTTCTGAAGAAATCCGGGACTTCTTTACGTTCCGGCTGAATCAATGGCCGAATGTACCCATGAAGTCCCATGGTTTTCCCTGGATCAGCTTCAAGCGGCCGCAGGAGGTGTTCTATGTGGATGGTGAGCCGGAGATCGTCAATGTGGCGGTGGGAATCCATAACAATTTGCCGTTCAGCAACCAGCCATTCTATGGCCATGGAAACAACTGGTCGCGGAGCTTTCACGATGGGGCCCGCGATACCGCCCCCGATGCCTACTTGTGGGGTTATAATTTTTCCGAACAGTGGGAGCACGCCCTGGAAGTCGATCCGAAGATGGTGATGATCACGGGCTGGAATGAATGGGTTGCCCAGCGCTTTGACGGGCCTCCGGATCGCCCGATCTTTTTTGTGGATCAGGCAACGTTGGAATTCAGCCGCGATGCGGAACCCATGAAGGGTGGATACAACGACAATTATTACCTCCAGATGGTCGATTATATCCGGCAATACAAGGGACTGGGCCCCCAGACTCCGCCCAGCCCGCCAAAATCGATTTCCATCGCGGGCGATTTCAGACAGTGGGAGGCGGTGCTGCCGGCCTACCGCGATTTTGTGGGCGGTACGGAACCGCGGGAGCACCCCGGTTTTGGAGGAGTTACTTACACCAGTGATACCGGCCGCAATGACTTCAAGGTGCTGAAGGTCGCGCGGGATGCCGACACCCTCTATTTCTATGCCCGCACCGTTGACCCCATCCTTTTCGACGACACCAGCAGGAATCGCATGATGCTCTTCCTTAATATAGACGGCGATGCCCGTTCCGGCTGGAAAGGCTACCAATTCGTCGCCAACCGCACCCGGCTCAATGAGCGGGTGTCCACCCTGGAGGTGAGCAGAGGCGGCTGGGATTGGGAGAAAGCGGGCGAGCTGCAATACCGGGTGTCAGGCAATGAACTGCACCTGGCAATTCCGAGGTCCTTGCTGGGGCTTTCGACCAATGAGCCTTTGCACATTGAGTTCAAGTGGGTGGACAACATGCAGAACGAGGGCGAGATAATGGACTTCTATCTTCACGGTGATGCGGCGCCCTACGGCCGCTTCAATTACCTTTATACTGAGGATCCCAAACTGACCGGCCGGGCCCGTTAGTTTGAGTTGAACCAAGGTTAGGGCAAATGCCGCTCCGTGGAGAAAAGTTCGGCGGGGTATGTTGGGCCAGCAGCTCGTGAGGGACGGGGCTCGCCCGACCTCCACCCGGATTCAAGGCGTGTCGTGGGGGAACTGGGCGGCGTAATCCGGCGATTGGGTGGGATCGTATTTGGGATTCGCAATCGGGAGTTTGGCCCCCACATCGGCGCGCCATTGCTTCAGGGCCTCATGCAGTTCGGCGATGAGTTCGGGTTTCGCGGCGGCGAGATCGCGCTCTTCGCCGAGATCGGCGGCGAGATCGTAGAGTTCCAGAGAGCCGTCTTCGAAAAACTCGATCAGCTTGTGCCCGCCCCGGCGAATGGCGCTGCCGGGGAATCCGCCCTGGTTGCCGTAGTGGGGGAAATGCCAGAAAAGATCCCGCTCCCCAGGTCCACCCTCACCGCGGAAGAGGGGCAGCAGGTCGACTCCGTCGAGCAACTGCCCCTGCGCGGGCTCGAGACCGGCGGCATTGAGGATGGTGGGGTAGAGATCGATCGTCGTCGCCGGAGTCTCGACGACCCGCCCGGCCTTGATCGTACCGCTCCAGCGGGCGATGAGCGGGACGCGGATGCCGCCCTCGTAGAGCCAGCCCTTGCCGGCGCGCAGCGGCAGGTTGGAGGTGGGATGGCCCTCCGAGGTGGAGAGCCCCCCGTTGTCCGAGGTGAAGATCACGAGGGTGCGCTCGTCGAGTCCGAGGGCCTTGAGCCGGTCGAGGACGGTGCCCACCGCGGCATCCATGGCCTCGACCATGCCGGCATAGATGGCGTGGTTCTGAACCTGGCGGACCTTGCGGAGCCGGTCGCGGCCCCAGAGCTCGCCCTCGGGGACCTCGCCCAGCTCACGGGCGCGCTCCTCGTACTTGGCCTGGAGGTCGGCGCGGGAGATCAGCGGCGTGTGCACCGAGTAGAAGGACAGGATGGCGAAGAAGGGCTCGTCGCGGTGACGCTCGATGAAGTCGGCAGTCTCCCGGGCAAGGCGGTCGGGTAAGTGCTCGCCGTCGGGACCGTCCTCGAGACGGGGGTTGCCGTAGGGAGAGAAATACTTGTCGCCGCCGTAGGGACCGCCCCGGTCATGACCGCCGAAATTGTGGTCGAAGCCCTGGTCTTCGGGCCAGTAGCCTTCGGGCCCGAGGTGCCACTTGCCGGCAAAGAAGGTGTGGTAGCCTCCCTCCTTGAGCGCCTCGGCGAGGGTGCGCTCCTCGAGGGCGAGCCGGGTGGTGTAGGCGGTCGGGAGCATCGGGGTGTTGCGCTGCCAGCGATCGGGCTGGGGCGCTCCGATGAAGTTGGTCACCCCGGTGCGCGGGCTGTATTTTCCGGTCATGAAGCTGGCCCGGGTGGGCGAGCAGACCGGGCTCTCGGCGTAGCCGTCGGTGAAGCGGGCGCCCTCGGCGGCGAGCCGATCGACGTTGGGGGTGTCGTAAAAGCTGCTGCCGTAGCAGCCGATGTCCGCATATCCGAGATCGTCGACGAAAAAGATGACGACGTTGGCAGGTGCCTCGGCGCGGAGCGCAAGCGGATTGGCGAGGTAGAGAAAGAGGAGGGGCAGGAGGGCGAAGCGGCTTGTGCGTGGGTTCATGGACTGGATTCGAGTGGGTTGAGTGCTCGAGTCTGCGAACAAGATCATCGGTGCATCCGATGTAGTACCTGCCAGTACGGCCTTTCACCATGTAAACCACCGCTTCCATTCAATGCGGGGGGAATGGTGCCAGAGGCCGGGATTGAACCGGCGACCAAAGGCTTATGAGTCCTCTGCTCTACCACTGAGCTACTCTGGCGTGGGTGGAGGGGAGCAGGGAAAGAACCGGTCCGGGGGAAGTCAAGCGCGCCGCAGCAGGAGCGTTGCCCCCGATGAGCGAGTGTGGTGATGGGTGATGAGGCGCGAATGGCACCTGTCAGTAGGTCATGGTCCTACTCCCTCGGCGGAGTCGGCGGTTCCACCGCCAGCAGGGCCCTCAGTTCGGCTTCGGGCTCCTCGTGGTGTTGGTCGACGGCCAGCTGCAGGGCTTCTTCCAAAAGAGGGCGGGCGTCCGAGGTGCGGCCAAGCTGGAGCAGGAGTTTGCCGAGGAGAATGCGTGGCATCATCCAGTCCGCCTTCGCCTGGATGCAGTATTCAAAATGGGGCAGGGCTTCGAGTGGACGATCTTCGTCGACAAGCGCTTGTGCGAGGCTGAAACGGAAGAGCTCGCTCTCCGGTTGTGCGGTCACGAGGGCGGCGAAATGGGTCGAACGTGAAAGGGAAGTCATGTTAACGCATCCACGGTCACCAGCACCGCGGTTGCATTGTCGGCACCGCCGCGGGCATTGGCCCACCGGATGAGCTCGATCAGGCGTTCGTGGTGGTCAAGGGCGCGAGCGAGCACGCGGGTCATGTCGATCTCGCTGAGCATCCGGGTGACCCCGTCGGTGGCGAAGAGGAACATGTCCCCCACGGCGATGGGCACGGTGGAGACATCGACATCGGGCTGGGTGGGCTGGCCGATGCAGCGGGTCAGGGCGTTGCGGTAGTGCTCGTGCACAAAAACCTGCTCGCCGCGGGCCCGGCGCATGCGGGCTTCGTTTTCAACGGAATGGTCCTCGGTCAGGAGGTTCATGCGGCCTTCGCGAATCCGGTAGCAGCGGGAGTCGCCCACGTTGGCCAGCAGGAGCCGGTTGGTGCGGAAGACCCCGAAGGTGAGGGTGGTGCCGATGCCCACGTTGGGGCTGATTTCCCGGCCGAGATCAAGCACGCGCTCGTTGGCGGTGTGGACCAGGGGAATGAGGTCGTCGGCCTGCTGGATGTTCGCGTCGACCAGGCTGTCGCGGAGGATTTCCAGGGACAGTTGGGCCGCTTCGGCCCCGCCGGGCAGGCCGCCTATCCCGTCGGCAACCCCATAGCTCAGCAGGGTGTCATCGCAGAGAAATCGGTCTTCATTCTGACGGCGTACACGGCCAATGTCGGAGAGCGCGGTTGAACGAAGGGTCATGATCAGGGGGAAGCCGTGCAAGCCTATGGGGTCCAGGTGGCTAAACGAAAGGCTGAAATTGTGCGGCCCGGTTTTGGCAGGTCATTCGCGTATGGGCATTTGAAGGGAGGCAATTGAGAAAAAATCGCCCGTATGGTTTGGTGACCACGCGGGAGTCGAGGATGGTGATGACGCCGCGGTCTCCGGCGCTGCGGATGAGCCGGCCGACGCCTTGGCGAAACTTGATGAGTGCATCAGGCAGGGTCAGTTCGTTGAACGGGCTGCCGCCGCGTTCACGGATCCATTCCGTGCGGGCTTCGAGGACGGGGTGGGTGGGAACCTCGAAAGGCAGCCGGGTGATGATGACCTGGCTGAGGGCGTCACCGGGCACGTCGATGCCGGTCCAGAAGCTGTCGGTGCCGAACAGGACGCCGTTGCCGGCAGCCCTGAGCTGGCGGGCGAGTTCAGTGCGCGAATGGTCCCGACCCTGCATGAAAAACGGCCGGCGGGCGCCATCGTACACCGGTTCGAGTTTCTCCGCCACGGCGCGCATGTCGCTGTAACTGGTAAAGAGCACCAGTGATCCGCCGTTGGTACGGCGGGTGCAGAAATCGATGTAGTCGATCAGCGTTTCGAGGGCGAGCCGTGCATCCTGCGGCGAGGGGGCGGGCACGTCAGTCGCAACATATGCGCGCATGCAGCGGGCAAAGTCGAAGGGGGAGTTTTCCACGGCGGTGCGGACGCCCTGGGCGCCGATGCGTTCCTGAAAGGGTTCGATTTGCCCGCCCATCGCGAGGGTGGCGCTGGTACAGACCACGGAGGTGTCCCGCTGCAGCAGCTCCGCGCGGATGAAGGGGGCAACATCGATCGGGGCGGTGCGAAGGGTGATGATGCGCTGGCGCCGACCGCTGCGTTCGACCCAGTACACGAACTTGTCCTGATCGGCCACGGCGAGAAAACGGCTGAGGCTGGTCTGGGCGGTCCTGATGCGATCAGCCTGTTCGAGCAGTTCATCGCGTTCGCGGCCGTCGTCGAGGTGGTCGGCGCGGGTGCGGACGGCCTTGTGCAAGGCGAGCAGGGGTCCGTCGAGCCAGGACTCGGCAAAGCCCTCCGTGCGGACGCGGACGATGGATTGCTGGGCGAGGAGGCGCTCCTCGATGAACGCGAAGAACTGGTGGGAGGCCTCGAGTGCGTCGCCGACCAGTTGGCGGTCGGTGGCGTCGCCATGGCGCAGGAGCAGGCCGCGCTTGGTCTTCGGGTTGTAGAGGTGGCGCAGCATGCGCTCCACGCCGTAGCTGCTGATGCGCATGCCGAAGTGCTCGGTGGCGACGGCCGGCACGGTGTGGGCCTCGTCCAGGACAACGAAGTCATCGGGGAACAGCACCCCGCGGCTGCCGCCCTTGGCGGTGGCGCCGCCGGCGTTGATGTGAGTGAAGAGCAGGCTGTGGTTGACGATGATGACCTGGGCGCTGCGGATGCGCGCGCGGGCCTTCTGATAAAAGCACTTTTCGCAGTCGCAGTATTTGCGGGCGCAGGCGGAGGAGTCGGCGTTGACCAGTTCCCAGACGTCGGGGGAGGGCGGTGGGGCGAGCTCGTGTCGGAGCCCCTCGGTGGAGGTTTCTGCCCAGGTGGCGATGCGCTGCAGTTCGGCGTGCTCCGGGGTGGCGAAGAGCTCGTGCTTGTCGCGCAGCGCCGTGGCCAGCCGGGTGGTGCAGAGGTAGTTGGCCTTGCCGACCAGTACGGCGGACTTGAAACCGGCGTAGGGGGCCAGTTCCTTGGCGGCGGCGAAGACCCGGCGGCAGAGTGGCAGGTCTTTTTGCTCCAGTTGTTCCTGGAGGGCGATGGTGTGGGTGGAGACGAGCAGCTGACGGCTCTGGTCCACGGCGTGGATGATGCCCGGGAGGAGATAGGCGAGGGACTTGCCCACGCCGGTGCCGGCCTCAAAGAGCAGGCATTGGTCGTCGCGATGGGCGGCGGCGACGGCCCGGGCCATGGACTCCTGCTGGGGCCGGTGCTCCAGTCCCAGGGCATCGGCCAGCCAGCCGTTCTCCGCGAAGAGGCGGACGGCCAGTTCCGGGGCGCGGGAGGGCGGCGCCGGTGGCGGCAAGGCATCGTGGTCGTCGCGGAGTCCGATCATGGAAGGGGGCGAGCGTTGGCCGGCCGTGGCGAAGCGCAAGCTTCGGTCCCGATGAAAGATTCCAAACGCCAGAAGCCCAATCGCCAAAGGAAATTCAGGCTGGAAACGCAGTAGTCCTGGCATCGGATTTCAACTTTGAGATTTCTTTGGCGTTTGGACTTCTGGCGTTTGGGGTTTTTCCAAAAGCGATCCACACCGGGAGGATTGCATCCGGGGCCGCGGGTCCATTGACTGCCATAAAATGCAACCAACCTGGACCGAAACGCTCGCCGACTTCCTGCGGCGCGAACCAGGGATCGAGGCTGTCCGGCTGGATCCCGCCGGACGCAAGGTGTCAGTGGCGACGATTGGGCGGGTGGATGGTGATGCTCTGGAAGCCCGGCTGGCGGAAACCCTCGCGGCCATTGAGGAGCAGTTGCAGGCGGATGAGAAGGCGCCCGCGGGCTATACGTTGAGGCGCGACGGTGCCGTGACCGAGTTTGCCGGTGAGACCTGCGCGACGGCCCCGAGCTTCTGGAAATGGCGCGAGTTTGCCTGGCCCGAAACCCAGGAAGCAGCGGAACCGGGGGAGTCCGAGTGGAAGCAACTGGCTGTCCTGGCCGCGATTTGCGGGGTGGCGGGTCTGGCCGGGTTTGCCCTGAACCTGTTCGATGTGGGACCGGCCTGGCTGGCGCTTTCGGTGTATGGAATCGCCCTCATCTCCGGAGGCTGGGACGCAGCGGTTGATTCGTGGAAGAATCTGCGCAAGGCCCGGGTGGATATTCATTTTCTGATGGTCTCGGTGGCCGTCGGGGCCGTGGCCATCGGGGCGTGGGGTGAGGCTGCGCTGCTGCTCTTCCTGTTTTCTGCGTCCGGTGCGATGGAGGCTTTCGCCCTCGACCGGACCCATCGCGAAGTCAACGCCCTGCTCAAGTCCTCCCCAAAATCCGCCTCCCTCGTATTACCGGACGGTAACGAGCGGGAGGTTCCCCTGGATGAACTGGAGGTGGGCAACACCGTTCGCGTTCGACCGGGTGGAGCCTTTCCAGCGGACGGCCGGGTGGTGAAGGGTGACAGCGCGAGCGATGAATCCGCACTCACGGGGGAAGCGCTGCCGGTTGAGAAGAAGACCGGAGACCCGGTTTTCAGCGGCACGCTCAACCTGTGGGGGGCCGTTGAATTCGAGGTGCTCCGGCTGCCCTCGGAAAGCACGTTGCAAAAAATCATCCGGCTGATCCGCACCGCCCAGAAGCTGCGGGCGCCGAGCGAGCGGTTCACCGACAAATTCGGCGGCACCTACACTCTCGCCGTACTGGGTGCGTGCGCCGCCATGTTTTTCATCTGGTGGCTGGGCTTGGGTCTGCCTCCCTTCATCAGTTCAGACGGCGTAACCTCGGCCTTTTACCGTGCGATGACCCTCCTGGTGGTCGCCAGCCCGTGTGCGCTGGTGCTGTCGATTCCCTCGGCCATCCTCGCCGCCATCGCGTGGGGGGCGAGGAACGGTGTGCTCTTCCGCGGCGGCGCGGCCATCGAGAAGCTTGCCGGGATCAACGTGATCGCGCTCGACAAGACCGGCACGCTCACGACCGGTGAACTCGCGGTGACCACCTATGAAAGTTTTCCGCCCGGTCGTGAAACCGAGATCATGGAACTCGCCTATGCGCTGGAGGCGAACTCGCAGCATCCCCTCGCTCGGGCCATCGTGCGCGATGCCATTGCCCGCGGGGTGCGCAAGCGCGAGGTCCAGGGCTTCCAATCCCTCACGGGTCGCGGGGTTAGGGCCACGTTGGATGGCAACCAAGTCATGCTTGGCAGGCGTGAATTGCTGGAGAACGGGCCTCTGTCCGACTGGATACGGGATCTGTCGCCGGCCCCGGCCGACCTCGCCGAGATCTGGATCGTGACTCCCGGCGTGGTGGGACGAGTGTTGTTGCGTGACGAAATCCGGGCCAACTCGAAAGACGTCCTGGCCGCGTTGGGCCGGGCCGGCATCCGGACCGTGATGCTGACCGGCGACCGGCGGCAGACAGCTGAGTCGGTCGCCCGGGAACTTGGGCTCGATGAGGTTCGCTCGGGTCTGACTCCTGAGCAAAAGGTTGAGGCCATCCAGGAACTTCGCACCGGGGGCGGTCGGGTGGCGATGGTCGGCGACGGAGTGAACGATGCCCCCAGTCTCGCGGCCGCGGATGTGAGCGTCGCCATGGGGGCCCGCGGCAGCGACGCGGCGTTGGAGCAGGCCGAGGTCATCTTGATGCATGATCGCATTGAGAACGTGCTGGCGGCTCTGAGGCTCAGCCGCCGTGCCCGCACCGTCATCCGGCAGAATCTGACGATCTCGCTGGGGGTGGTGATTGTGATGGTGATTGCTTCTATCTTCGGCGTGGTGCCCCTGGCACTGGGTGTGGCCGCCCACGAGGGCAGCACGGTGGTGGTCTGCCTCAATTCCCTCCGACTGCTGTTTGGATCGAATCGGGAAAAGTGACCGGCTTGCAATTGCGGCTTTGACGCCGGGAAAAAACCCACTAGCGTTTGCCCGTGCACAAGCCCGGATCACCAGGACCTTTGCACGCCGCGTCCTGTCTCCTTATTCAACATGAAAACGACCGTCCTGCGTCTGCCTGAGATGCTGTGGTTTATCGGTGGATCAGTGCTTGCCTTGGCGGCAGCCGGTTGCACCTCGAGTTCCAATCTGCCGGTCTACAGTCCGGGCCAGGTCAACCAAGTGCAGACCGTCGAAACGGGCACGGTGCAAACCGTACGGGCCGTGATCATTGAAGGCGAGAGCGGGTACCAGCGATCTGTCGGCCAGAGTGTCGGATCCTCGGTGGGCCGCGGCCTGGCCATTGGCGGCAACCCCGGAACCATTCTGGCTGGTGCGGCCGGCTCGGTGGTGGGCAGCATTGCGGGCTCGGCCGTTGAAAAACAAGTCCTGCGCCGGGAGGGTCAGGAAATCAATGTACTTCTCGACGACGGCACCAGCATCGTTGTGGTGCAGGATAACAATCCAGCCTACGTTGGGGGTGAACGCGTGCGCATCCTCCGGACGGGCAACCGTGCGGAAGTCGTGCCCAATCTTCCCGAGGACAATTACTACGTCGGGTCGCCGACCGGACGCTGATGCGACCGGGAGCCGGACGGTTTTAATCGGTGATCCAGACCTGGTCGCCGACGCGGACCTCCTCGTAGATCTCGATGAGGTCGAGGCCGCGCAGCAGAATGCAACCCGAGCTTTGGGGCCGGCCGATCCGTTCCTCATGGTTGGTGCCATGAAGGTAGATATAGCGTTCGTAACTGTCGACCGCGCCCCCGGCATTCACGCCAGCTTCGAGGCCCCGGAGCCAGAGGATGCGCGTGGTGATCAGATTGCCCAAGTCGGATTCCTCGGCAGCAAACTCTGAAAAATGCCTGCCGGTGGGGACCCTGGCCTTGAAGACCATGCCCGGCGGCTGGCCGCTGCCTATCCGCTCGGCGATGGCATGGAGGCCGCGGGGCGTGCCGAGGGAGTCCTTGAGGTTGGACGGCGGCTTGAGTGACGTTGAGATCACATAGCTCCTCTCCAGGCGAGTGTTACGATAAAACTGCAGTGTCTGGGTGCCGATGCGCACGATGAGGACCCGGTCTGCAGGCTTGATGCCGAGGCGGGTGCACGTTTGCATGAAAAATTCCCAAGGAGTCTCCATCGTGAACAATAACCAGTATGTTGTCGGCATCGTCGGCGCCACGGGCGTCGTCGGTCAAGAGCTTGTGCGTTTGCTGCATGAGCGGAATTTCCCGATGAGCGGGCTGCGGCTTTTCGCTTCCGCCCGTTCGGTGGGCAAGGTCGTGGAGCACGCCGACAGCAAGTTTGTGGTCGAGGAGGCCCGGCCCGGTGCCTTTGCGGGTGTGGACGTGGCCTTCTTTGCCACGGATGGTTCGGTCACGCGTGCCCTCGCTCCCGATGCCGTCAAGGCCGGCTGCCTGGTCATCGACAAGAGTTCCGCCTACCGGCAGGATCCGCAGGTGCCGCTGGTCATCCCGGAGATCAATCCGGAGGGGCTGCGTTCCCATCAGGGTATCATCGCCAATCCCAATTGCTCGACCGCGGTCATGTTGATGGGGCTCTGGCCCCTGCACCAGGCCTTTGGTCTGCGGCGCATCTTCGTCTCCACCTACCAGTCGGTGTCCGGCACGGGCATCGAGGCCGTGGAGGAACTCGATACCCAGATCCGGGCCTCGGTCCGCGGGGAGTCGGCCCAAGCCCGGGTATATGCGTATCCCATCGCGTTCAACTGTATCCCCCAGGTGGATTCGTTCGGCATCGACGGTTACACCGGTGAGGAGACCAAGATGGCCCAGGAAAGCCGCCGGATCATGGGTCTGCCGGACCTGAAGGTCTCGGCCACCTGCGTGCGCGTGCCCGTCGTGCGGGCGCACTCGGTCGCGGTCAGCGCCGAGTTTGAGCGGCCGGTTGACCTGGTCGCAGCCCGGGCC
>JBGTGS010000290.1:0-4142 GCA_041746615.1 Opitutaceae bacterium
ACCCGATCCACTGACCTTAGGGAAGGGGTTGGGTCGGGACTACACGCCCTTTCGGGAAAACTGCTCCTGCCATGCAGCCACTTGCGCGAAAATCGGCAGCAAATTAGCCGATTCTCACTCCCAGTAGCGGAAGTCGGGTTAGGCTAGGGGCGAAGGGTAGGGCGCTCTCTCCGAGAGCGCCGCGGGGCATCGGGATTTATCCGCCTCTGGCGGACAATACGCCCTACCGCCATCAGCAATCGACTCGATCAGCCGATCTTGTCTGCGATCTCCTCAAGCGGGTAGGTGAGGATTTCCGCCAGCGTCGGGTGGTACCAAGGGGCGCGCAAGAGGTCAAAGACCGTGGCCTTCATCGCGAGGGGACCGCTGAAGCAGTGAATCAGCTCCCCGGCCTCCCTGCCCACGATCTCGGCGCCGAGGATGCGGCCGCGCTTGGGATCAGCGATGACCTTCACGTAGCCGTAGTTGGCATCCATCAGAATGGATTTGCCATGATCATTGAACGGGTAACTTGCCACGAGATACGGCACCCCGGCGTCGTCGAGTTCGCTCTCCAGCCGCCCGATGGTGGCGAGAGCCGGGTCGGTGAAGACCACGTTGAGGAGCAGGGAATAATCGACCGGCTTGATGCCCTTGACCGCCGCGGCATGGCGGGCCGCCAGCTCACCCTGGGCGATGGCGAGGTGGACGATGTCGTGCGGTCCGCAGACATCGCCCGCGGCGTAGATGTGCGGCTGACTGGTCTGCTGCCACCGGTTGACGGCCACGCGGCCGTCGTCGGTGACCTTCACGCCTGCGGCCGGCAGGTTGAGCGATCCGATGTTGGGTTCGCGTCCGAGGGCATTGAACAGGTGGGCCGCGCGGCGGGTCACCGGCTTGCCGTTGCTCAGGAATTTTGCCGTGACTCCGCGGGCATGGCCGCTGATGCGTTCGATCCTGGTGTCGGTGTGGAGGTCGATGCCGTCGTCGCGCAGGGCCTGCTGGATGACCTCACTCGCCTCGGACGAGTGGTCGCTCAGGATGTTCTTGCTGCGCTGGATCAGGATCACGCGCGAGCCGATGCGGCGGAGAAACTGGGCCAGTTCGCAGGCGACAATGCCGCCGCCGAGGATGATCACGCTTTCCGGAATGAAATCGAGGTCGAGCACGTCATCGCTGGTCCAGAACGGAGTCCCGGCCAGGCCGGGTACCGGCGGGACGCTGACCTTTGAGCCGGTGCCGATGAGAACGTGGCGGGCCTTGAGGGTGCGACCGTCGTCGAGGGCAACGGTGTGCGGATCGATGAAGCGGGCGTGTGCGCGGTAAAGATCGTATTTGTCGGAATGGATGGCTTTGTTTCGGTACTCGGCGAAGCCGGCGATGATGCTCTTTTTCCGTCGGTGGATCGCCTTCATGTCGGCCTGGGCGGAGGGGATTTTCAGTCCGAAGGTTTTACCCTTTTGAGCGAGGTGGAGGACCTCGGTGATATAAAGCAGCGTCTTCGACGGCATGCATCCGTTCAGGATGCACAGACCGCCCAGTTCACGGGCGCCATCAACAATGGCCACGCGCTGGCCGAGACCGGCCGCCACGCGGGCGGCATTGAAGCCGGCGCTGCCGCCGCCGATGACCAGGAGATCGTAAGGTTTGATTTTAGCCACGGCCTATAGGTGTAATTCTGCAGTAGGTTTAGTCCAGTGCCGGTACAATGGCACCGGCTGAAACGCCAAAGTCCAAACGCCAAATCACAAACAAAGATTCAAATCTCAATCCGACTGGCCGGCACTTTCGAGCATGCGTATTCGGCAATTTGTTTGGCCTTTGGCGTTTTGGAAGTTTGGCGTTTGAGGCGCAGAGCGCCTTCACCGCCCTTTGCCGAAGATCATGATGTGAATCGTCTTCAGCACAATGGAGGCATCAAGGAGCAGGGAGAAGTGCCGGATGTAGAACAGGTCGTACTCCAGCTTGCGTTCGGTGTCCTCCAGACTGGCACCATAGGGGTAGTTGACCTGAGCCCAACCGGTGATGCCGGGTCTCACCAGATGGCGGAAATGATAACAAGGGATCCTCTGTTGGTAATCCTCGACCAGGCGGTCCCATTCCGCCCGCGGTCCGATCAGACTCATTTCCCCGCGCAACACATTCCAGAGTTGGGGGAATTCATCGATCCGGCTCGCTCGCAGGAGTCGGCCCACCGGTGTGATGCGCGGGTCGTCCGGTTGCGTGTACGCCTGGTCACTGGCAGGGCCGATGCGCATGGTGCGCAATTTTACCAGAGAGAAGGGTATGCGGTTGCGACCAATCCGGTTCTGCCGGAAGAAAACAGGTCCGCGATCCCCGACCTTGATGGCCACTGCTGCCAGCACGATTAACGGTCCGGCAAGCAGCAGGCCGAGTGAGGCCAGCCCCATGTCTGCTGCACGCTTGATGCGCTCGAAGACGGGTTCGCGGGCGATTTGGAAGCCTTCCTGAAACAACCAGGCTTGGTTCAGCCGGTAGAGAGGGATCTTCCGCCAATAGATTTGATGAAAGAGTTCGAGGGTGAAGGTGGGGACACCATTGAAGTAGAGTTGCTCGAGGTTGCGGGCGATTTCCACGGGCAGTTCCCGGGTTGATTCACGCAGCACAATGGCCTCGACCGGCAATCTCCCGGATTCGATGTCGGCAAAAACATCTCCATAGGGCCGGAGGCCGTCATGGTAGCCGACCGATGGCTCGGTGTGTCCGGTGGGCAGCAGGGAGTACACCACCGGTTGCTCCAGCGCATGCCGCCCGCATTCCAGGCGGAAGGCCCGGCAGGCCTCACGGTCGCCCAGAAAGACGATGCTCCGGCCCCGGACGGCATTGGCCCGGCGCTGATGGATGATCCGCCGATAACTGAGGGTGATGGGGATGAGGATCAGGAAACTCAGGGCGATCACGGCACGACTGCCTTGCAGTGAGAAGTTTCCTGGGATCACCACATAGGTCAGCAACAGGGTCCCCAGCATGGATGAAAGCAGCGCGATGATGTGCTGGCTGGTGTAGTCCAGACTCATCATGTCCGTACGTGCCCGGTAGCCGTCGATCAGATGGATGGAGGCAACCAGCAGGATCAACGGCACGGCAAGCGAACTGACGATGGGGGATTGCCAGCTGATGATGCCGCGGAGCCAGCCCATGACATTAAACACCACAAACAGCGCGATCACGTCGAAGACCAGGAGTGCGATCGTGGGCTTTTTGGCAGTGGTAACCATTAGGTGGTCAGGTTCATAGGTCCAAATGGACCTAGTGGCAATGTCAGATGCCCGATAAAAATGAGCGCCAACGGGTTGCGGCTGTTGGCAGGGTGCAGTCATCACGGATGGCTGACACGGCCCGTTGCATGTCGGCCACACGATCACGATTGGCGTGGATGGTCCTGAGGAAATCCGCAGCGGCCGGCACCGCGCCGACTTCAAAGGCGGCCCCGAGGTTCTGCGACGCGATGGTGCGGGCCATGGCACTGGTTGTCGGACCCAGGAACAGCACGGGCCGACCGACGGCCATGATCCCATAAAACTTGCTTGGGAAGACGAGGTCCTTGCAGTCCGGGCGCAGGGTCACGAGGTGGAGATCGCCGACGGCAAGGCTCGTGGCGAGGCTCTCGCGTGGCTGGGCGGGCAGGAAGCGGATGTTGTCCAGCTGGCGTCGGCGTGCGGCGTCCTGCAACAGCCCGTGTTGGGCGCCACTGCCGACCATCAAAAACAGGATGTGTTCGCCGCGAACCGCCTGGGCGAGATCCAGCACGCAGGCCAGTTCATGGACCCGGCCGAGATTGCCCGAATACATGACGACGAAAGTGCCATCGGGGATGCCCCAGGCGGCTCGCCGGGCCTGGAGCGCAGCGGGGGTGATCGGAGCAAGACCGGCCGGCGCCCAGTTGGGGATGGTGTGTATTCTGTCCACGGGTACACCTTGGCGGGCGACATGGTCGGCCATGTCCGGGCTGAGCACGATGCAGGCGGCGCTCCGTCTCCAGGTGTGATTCCGTAGCCGGTGCCAGACGGAGAGAACCGGTCGGGCGACCCGGGATGCCCCCACGGCAAGGGCGACCTCGGGAAATATATCCTGGATCCAATGGACGACCCGCGCGCCACGCAGACCGGCGGCGGTGGTGGCTGTCAGGTCGAGCCCGGGCG
>JBGTGS010000291.1:0-3273 GCA_041746615.1 Opitutaceae bacterium
GATTATATCGAGACGTTCTACAACCCGAGGAGGCGCCACAGCTCTCTCGGCCAAATCTCACCTGTGGCCTTCGAACTGAAATACGAAAAATCAAACATCAAAGCCGCCTGATTTGGTGTCCACTTTTTCGAGGCAAGCCCAGTCGGGCCGCAGCCACGACGGGCGAAACCTGCGTGGTCACTACTGGTGGGCTCGACGATGGTGAACCCGGATCGGTAACCAGCAGTACGACGGCTAAAAGCAGCAGGGTGGTGACGACAAAGGCAATTTTAAGGCGCATGGGAAGAACGCACTCGGTTCAAACTGAAGTCTCCTAAAACGTGGGGTGACGAAAATTACCGCGCGGGTCGGAAAATTGCGAGTCGGATCTTCGCCCGCTCATCCGAACCTCAGTGCGAACATCAGATGCATGATGGGGCCTGTTTTGTCATTCAGTGGCTTGAGGACCGGCGCGGATCCGCCAACCATAGCTTGGAAGTTCGAAACGAGAGGCCCGGCCGTCTGGCTAAAATTCGCCCGCTTCAACAGCCAATAATCCCTCTTCTTAAAAGCCAAATCAGCTCTTGCCTTGCCCCGATTCCTCGCAACATTGACCGCGTCCGATCAGGAAGCGTTCAGATCCACGGTGCAGTTTTACGTCGTGGCCAGAGTCCGATAACGAGACAGACATTTCCAGAAGCAGGCAGCCAGCGGGCTGCACGGCAGAGATCGAGATAGGATGATCAGCAATAACCGGCCCCTGCGGACCGGTTGATGTGATTTTGTTGGTTTGGATGAGCGGGCCGCGCCTTCGCGCAGCCCGGTCGTCATCGTGCAGGGTCCGAACGCCAGAGCCCGGAGTTGTTCAACGAATGCATCCCAAAGGAAATATTCATCATGAAACTCTCATCCCTGTTGGCCCAACGCCAGTCGCTGCTCAAGCAGGCGCGCCTGGCCAATCTCGCCTACGCCCATGACCGGCTCGGCGACTTTGCTGCGCGCATCGCGCGCGCACGACTCACGGGGGAGGTGCGCCTGCAACAGGCGGACCCCGACCACGAGCGTTATTGGGCCGCTCTCACCCCGCTGCAGGGCAGTCAGGCGGTCATCGAGGAGCACTTCACCGAGGACAACCTCATGGACCTGGCCGACATCATTGCCTACCTGACGGGAGTAACCGACCTCGACCTCACCTTCCGGCTGGAAGACCTGGCCGATCGATTCCTCGCACCCTTGCGCGATCGCCTGGAGGAGGCGGGAGTCACCTTTGATCAACCGGCGTCCAGAAATGAGGCCGCCACCCATGATGGAACCGCCGATTGCTCGCACGTCGATGGTGACGCCTAAAGCGAATACCGTGAAAAACTGACGGCGGGCTCGGAGAGGGTTATTCCTCCTTCGGGCCGTCCTCGGTCTCGGGGGCCGCCGGAGCGGCCACCGGCACCGGGCGACCCACCCCCACCAAGGCGACCCCGAAAGCAAACAAGCCCGCACAGGCCATCACAAACCAGTCGCCATGGCGGACGTAAAAGCTCTCCTGGCCAATCCAGCGGGCATCCCGGGTCACATCCATGGTGGCGGATCCTCGAAAGTAAATCGACCCTTCGGCACCCGGGCGGATGGAAACCGTCTCCTGCACTTGTCCATCCGCGCCCGTTTCCGTGACCTGCCGAAGCGAGGCCCGGATGCTGCCGAATTCGTCGATCCAACCGCTCCAACCGGCGTTCCCGGCACGCAGGACGGGCCGGCGCGTCTCGATCGCACGCAGTACACTGTGTGAGGCGTGCTGGTGGGCCGCCCCACCCTCGCCGAACCAGCCGTTGTTGGTCAGGACCACCAGCACATCGGCACCGGCGCGAACGCTGTCGCGGGAAAGCCGGGGAAAGATGTCCTCATAACAGATCAGCGATCCGACTACAAAATGGCGGTCCTTGGTCGAAACCAACATGGGTGAGGTCAACTCGCCCCGTTGAAAATCCCCGCCGATGGGCACGAACTTGCCAATCCATCCCAGCACCGGACGGAAGGGCACGAATTCCCCGAAGGGCACGAGCCGCCGCTTGGCATAGTAGTTCGGACGAAGTCCGGTATCGGGTTCCACCAGGAAAGCCCCGTTGTACCAAAGCTCCTCATCCGCCGTTGTCTCCACCGCGATTAAACCCAACAGCAGCGGCACTCCCGCACGGTGGACCAGCGATTCCGTCCAGGCCTTCACCGACTCATCCCCGCGGATGGCCAGGGGGGTGACGGCCTCCGGCCAAAGGATGAGGTCCGGCCGGGTAGCGGCGGCGGCAAGGGTGGTCTGTTCAAGAATGTCGAGGATCGCATGGGCGCGGGTCGGATCCCACTTCACTTCCTGGGGCACGTTGGGCTGCACCACGGCCACCCGGGCGAGCGGCACGGTGTAGGCTGCCCGATGAATGGTCTCCTGCACGTGGATGCTGAGGCAAACCAGCAGGAGAAACATCACGGCAAAGAACTCCTGGCTGCGACGGTTGAGGCCGGTCGCCCCCTCGTAACCGAGGCGGTGGGCATAGGCGGCAAATCCGATGTTCATCGCCATCAGCACAAAGGAGACTCCACCTGCTCCGGTGAAGGCGGCAATCTGCAGAATACTCACCCGCTCCCACTGGCTGGTCGCCAGGGTAAGCCATGGATAGCCGCCCAGAAACCAAGTCCGGGACCATTCCATCACCACCCAGAGCCCGGCCATGCCCAGGACGGCAATGATGCGCACGATGGCGGAATTCCCGGGAATCCGTGGCATCATCCACCAGGCGGCAAGAAACCAGGATCCCACCCACGCACCTACAATGGGACCGAGCAGGATGAGCCCGATCCAGGTCACATTATGCAGCCAGCCGAGCAGAATCGTCCAGGCCAGCGCCTGGGATCCCAGCACCACGGCGGCATACAACCGGAAGGGCGGACGCCGGTAGGCCCAGAACACGGCGGGGGTCGCAAAGATATAGGCCATGGGTGAAACCCCGAATGGCGGATAAGAAACGACCGTCAGCACGGTCGTCAGAATGAAGACCGCGAGACCTGCAAACAGCAGCGGCTGGCGCTGCCAGACCGGTGGCGGGCGGTCGTAGGGATTGGCGGCGAGAATCGTCGCGTTGTTCACGCGCCGTGACACTGCTTGTACTTCTTCCCGCTGCCACAGGGGCAGGGCTCATTGCGTCCGACCTTGGGCATTTCCCGCCGCACAACCTTGGGCAGGGTGACCTCGGCCTCGCGGGCCCCGGGGGCCTCGGAGGAGCCGCTGGACGTGACGCGGGTGCTGATCTGGGG
>JBGTGS010000292.1:0-3645 GCA_041746615.1 Opitutaceae bacterium
ATCGCACTTATGCTCCCGGCCCCAACCAGACCAGAAGTCCGATAAACCTTCCCCCGACCTAGCCTCCGCCCTGTTTTACTCCCATAACTAAATCGAAGACGTGCCAAACTCGAGGGGCGCTCTCTCCGAGAGCGCCGCGGCGCATTGGGTCAATGCGTCCTTCCCCCACCGGTATCCGACTACAGTTCTTCTTTGTCACCCGCCGGTCGTCACCTTGGCCGGATGATGGCCCTTGCGGGCGAAGTGGCCGGTCATCAAGGCGTCAATACCATGGGCGACGGCGATGATGATTCACTTTGCGCCGGGGGCGGTTTCGTGCGGGGTTCATGCGCGTGTCCCTGACCTCCACCTCCAACGGAACGATTTTGTGGGTCAGCATCCCGCTGCTGTTCACGTGCTCCGTGATCGCCACCCAGTGCATCTCCGGGTGGCTCCACCGTCACTTGGACGGGTCCGGTCTGTAGGTCGGCAACTCCGGGCCATGAAACCTCACCTCACCCTGGCGCAGACCCGGACGCCATCCGGACTGCTCGTGACGCTGCACGACCATGACGGCAACTATGCAATCCGCTGTGCGGGGGCCGAACTCATGCACTCATCGGCGGCGGCCTCCGAGGCCCTGCTGGGCGAACTGGGTCTGGCGCGGGTGGACCCGAAGGCCGCGGCCCGCATCCTTATCGGCGGCCTCGGCCTGGGCTTCACGCTGCGCCGGGTACTCGCGCTGGCCGGCCCCCGTACAAAGATCCAGGTGGCGGAACTGCTGCCGGACGTGGTTACCTGGAACCGCACCTTTCTCCGCAGTCTCAATGGGGAATGCCTAGATGACCCGCGGGTAGAGGTGATTGAGGCTGATGTGACCGTGGTCCTGACCAAGACCGGGCGTTCCGTGTACGATGCGGTGCTTCTCGACATCGACAACGGCCCGATGGCGATGGTGCAGGCTGACAACCGGCGGGTCTATCAGGAGGCGGGCATCCGCACCCTGGTGCGGGTGATCAAGCCCGGTGGTCGTGTAGTCATCTGGTCCGCCTCTCCGGACCGGGCCTTCGCTCTGCGGCTGGCGAAAGCGGGCTTCAAGGTGACCGCCGTACCCGCGAGGCTTCACGCCACCGCCAAGCGCGCGACCTACATCATCTACGTGGCGGACGCTCCCGAAGCGAGAGCGGAGTAGTTGGTAGTTGGAATTTGGAAGTTGGAAGTTGGTTGAGTCCCAGTGGGGTGCCGCCGCCTAAGTCAAACTCCCAACTCCCAACTCCCAACTACCAACAACCAACTACCCACGGCTCCGACGGTAAAGTTCGACTTCAAGACGCGGGTCCCCGAACGTGGGGCACGATGACGATGAACCCACCTGCGCCGCGTGTTGTGAAGGTGCGCGAAGTGCCGATTGAGCTCTGTCAGTTCATCAAGTTCGGCGGGCTTGCGGAGAGCGGGGGCGCGGCCAAACAGCTCGTGGCCGAGGGTGGGGTGCTGCTCAACGGCGCGCTCGAGACCCGCAAGCGCAAGCAGCTCGCCGCGGGCGACCACGTCACGGTCGACGGACAAACCATCATCGTGGCGATTGGGTGATTGCCGCGGACGGCCCGAATTATTCGTGTCCATGCACACCCATTCGTGGATAGTGGATTCTAATCCCTATTCCGACCCACGCTCATGAAAATCAAAACCGCCGAATTCGAAGTCAGCGCCCCGGACCTGCGCCTGTGCCCGGAGTGGGTCCTGCCGGAGTTCGCCTTCATCGGGCGTTCCAATGTTGGGAAGTCATCGCTCATCAACCTGATCACCGAGCGCGCCTCGCTGGCGAAGGTGTCCGACACGCCGGGCAAGACAAAGCTGATCAACTTTTTTGTCATCAACAACGCATGGAGCCTCGTGGACCTGCCGGGCTACGGGTATGCCAAGGTGGGTAAGCAGCGCCGCTTCGAGTTCAACCAGGCGGTGGCGGACTTCATTTCCCGCCGCCGGAATCTCCGGCGCGTCTTCGTGCTCATCGATTCACGTTTGCCGCCACAGGACATCGACCTCGATTTCATGCGCTGGCTCGGGGACTGCGTCGTGCCACACACCCTCGTCTTCACCAAGATCGACAAGCAATCCCCCGCACAAACCCGCACGAACATTGAGGCCGTCCTGGCTGCGGTGGCGGCGTGGCGACCGGAGCCACCGGACCACCTCGTCAGCTCCGCCAAGACCCGCATCGGACGCTCCACCATCCTCGCCAGTATCGCGGATACTCTCGCGAAGCACAACCGCAGCCCGGGCTGAGGGTAGGGCGCACCTTCGTTCTCGGGTGGAAGAGTCGCCGCGCGGGCGGGTGCACGACCTCGGGGAGCTTGCGTTAAATTTGACACTGCTGCTGTCTCCCGGTTGCACGCGTCGGAAATCAACAAGCAGGGGTGAAACCTGCGTGCTTTTATCTAGAGTTCCTACGGCTGAATCCCAAAACTCCTACGCATGAACCCGCTGCTGAAGTTCCTGCTACTGATGTTTCAGGGTGTCGTCGCTTTTTCACCGGCCTGGATTCAGGCCGCCGAATCCCGGCCGCCCCACATCGTCATCATCTTCACCGATTACCTCGGGTATGGCGACCTGGGTTGCTACGGCCACCCGAGCATCCGCACACCGCAGCTGGACCGCATGGCGGCGGAGGGATTGCGTTTCACTGATTTCTACGCGGCCGCCTCGGTCTGTACGCCCAGCCGCGCGGCTCTGCTCACCGGGAGGCATGCGATCCGCAGCGGCATGATCCGGATGCCCGGCACGCGCGGGGTGTTGTTTCCCGATTCCGCGGGCGGGCTGCCGCCGGGGGAAATCACCCTCGCGGAGGCGCTCAAGCCGGCGGGCTACGTCTCCGCGCTCATCGGCAAGTGGCACCTGGGCATCCATGAAGGCTCACGCCCGCGCGACCAGGGTTTCGACTACGCCTACGGCATCCCTTACTCGAACGACATGGACCGGCGGGCTGACCTGCCTCCCAACGCCCGCGCCCGGCCCAACCCGCCCGCCGACGGCTGGAATGTGCCCCTGATCCGCAATGAAGAAATCATCGAGCGACCGGTGGATCAGACCACCATAACCAAGCGTTACACCGAGGAAGCCGTGAAGTTCATTGCGGCCAATCAGGAGCAACCCTTTTTCCTCTACCTCGCCCACACGATGCCGCACACGCCGTTGTTCGCGTCGGAATCGTTCCAGGGCAAAAGCCTGCGCGGAATCTACGGCGATGTGGTGGAGGAAATCGACTGGAGTACGGGCGAGGTGCTGGAGGCGCTGCGCCGCGCGGGCCTAGCTGAACGGACGCTGGTGATATTCACGAGCGACAACGGGCCGTGGTTGATCGAGCATGAACAGGGCGGCAGCGCGGGTCTGTTGCGTGACGGCAAAGGCAGCACCTGGGAGGGTGGACAGCGCGTCCCCACGGTGATGTCGTGGCCCGGCAAGCTCGCGCCCGGAATCGTCAGCGAGATGGGCAGCACTCTCGACCTGCTTCCCACCTTCGTCTCCCTCGCCGGCGGCGCTCCGCCGCAGGATCGCGTCCTCGACGGTCACGATCTCTCACCCTCGCTTTTTGGGACCGGATCGAGCCCGCGTCATGAGGTGTTTTATTATCAGGGGGCGCAGCTCTATGCGGTTCGCAAAGGGCCG
>JBGTGS010000293.1:0-30228 GCA_041746615.1 Opitutaceae bacterium
CCACTGACCTTAGGGAAGGGGTTGGGTCGGGACTACACGCCCTTTCGGGAAAACTGCTCCTGCCATGCAGTCACTTGCGCGAAAATCGGCAGCAAATTAGCCGATTCTCACTCCCAGTAGCGGAAGTCGGGTTAGCCCGGATGAGGGGGCCGACGCTCAAGCCCGGACGGCTTGTCGCGGAACCTGTATCTTTTCCGAAGGGAAGGGGCGCAATATCCGGGCTCAGGTCAGCGGATCATCCCGGAATTTTGTCGCAAGATTGAGGAAGTGCTTTTGTGCCTCGAGCCACAGCGGATCCTGCCGGATCTCGGTCATGGTCTTGCCGGTGTGGTTGCAGATCAGGTAGGCGGCCGGACCCAAGCGGATGCAGGCATCAAAATGGGTTTCGTGCGCATGGGGGGTGAACTCGAAGTCTCCCGCCTCCATGAGCTGTCCCTTCATCTCAGCCCGCAGGGGGCCGAGGTCGGCCTGGAAGCGGCTTTTGTAGGAGTCAACGCGGGGGCCCTCGTAGGCAAGAATCGCACCCTGGTCCGGGGTGAGCTTGATGAGCACCCATTCATCGAAAAGCGGCTTCTGGTGGGCGGCGTTCATGCGGCCCATGGCGTGAATGACGGCGGTGCGGGCGTCGGCTAGGTTCATCGCCGGCATTTTCCGCCAGCCGGGCGGGGTGGCCAGAACATTGTAGCCGGTAGGAGTCAGGAAGTCGTAAAGTATTTCTCCGCAGGTCGGTGTCATCTGCCCTTGCGACTGCGCCAATGGGCGCCGGGCTTGCCCTTGGAGTGCCACTGGGGGTTGCCACCGCCGAAGGCCCGGCCACTGGCGTTGCGGTCCTGGTTGCGTCCGGTGTCCCCTTTTTGCTGCCCACCCTTGCCCAGACTCTGTTGATAGCCGGAACGCTTGGGGGCTGCCGCGAGCGGGTTGGCGGGATCAATCCGTGGAGGTGAGCCTCCCTCGTAAGCGAAGCCTTCGAGGGTATGAACGGGTATCGCCTGACCGATCCGCTTTTCAATCGCGACCACCTCGTTGGCATCCTGGGGGGTCACCAGCATCACGGCATCGCCGGTCTCCCGGGCGCGTCCGGTGCGGCCGATGCGATGGACGTAGTCGTCCGCGTGCTGGGGTACGTCGTAGTTGATCACGTGTGACACTCCGGCAATGTCGATGCCCCGGGCGGCGATATCGGTGGCGACCAGGATGCCTTGTTGGCCACCCTTGAACCCCTCCAGAGCGGCGACGCGTTGCGCCTGGGTGCGTTCGGCATGAATGACCCCCACGGCATGATTCGTAATCCGCAGGGCATGGGCGATGCGATCCGCCCCTTTGCGGGTACGGGTGAAAACAATCACACTCTTGAAGTCAGCCCGCTTCAACAGTGCCAGGAGCAGGTCGAGTTTTTGCTCTGCGAGCACGGCGAGGACGGCATGGCTGACCGTGGCGGTCACGGGCTGGGCCCGGGCGATCTCGATGCGCAGGGGATCCCGCAGGGCGAAGCGGGCGACTTCCTCCAATCGTGGCGGCAACGTGGCGGAGAAAAGCAGGGTTTGTCGGGCCGGCGGACACCGTTTCACGATGGTCTTCACCTCATCGATGAAACCCATGTCCAACATGCGGTCGACCTCGTCGAGGACCAGCACCTCCACCCGATCTAGCCGCAGCTCGTTGGATTCGAGAAACTCGGTCAGGCGTCCGGTGGTCGCGATGACCACGTCGGCCCCGGCGCGGAGAGCGGTGCGTTGGGGTCCGAGGTTGACGCCGCCGTGCAGGACAATCGTCTTGAGATCGGTGAACTTGCCGAGGGCGAGAAAGGAGGTCTGCACCTGGGCAGCCAGCTCACGGGTCGGTTCCAGTACGAGAACCCGGGGGCCCTCGGCCCGGTGGGGTCCGAGTCGGTTGAGAATGGGCAATGCGAAGGCGGCGGTCTTGCCGGTCCCGGTCTGGGCGGAAGCCATGAGGTCGCGCCCGGTCAGAATCACGGGAATGGCCTGGGCCTGGATGGGGGTTGGTTCGGCATAGCCCTGTGCCTGGGCCCCGCGCACGAGGCTGGAATAGAGACCGAGTTTGGAAAACGGCATTGGCTGAACGTGAACCCGGGAATCAACGAAGTCGAGAGGGGCTCGGGCGCGGGCTTGCCATCGCGGGGGCCTGAAAAAGCCCGGCGGTGGAACCCCGGCGGGGCGCGCGGGCTACGACCGGGGCTTATTCCTCGAGGATGATGTTGTAGCGGTCGAGGGAGCTGGCCTCCAGGCGGGCGAGATCGGCGAGGGCGATGCGTAGCGCGATGCGGGCTTGCAGCTCGCTGACGCGGGCGTTGTCGAGCTCCTCTTGGGATTCCTGGACCCGGCGGAAGGTGCTGATGCCCGCGTCAAAACGCGCGCGTTCCAGATCGAACTGACGCTGGCCGAGCGCAGTGGCCTGACGGGAGATTTCGACGCTCTCGATATTGATCTCGACTGCGCGCACGGCGGTGCGGACCTGGACAAGGAGGTTCTGCTCGATCTGTTCGATGCGCTTCTCCTCGCGGGTGAGGCTGAGCAGGGCCTGGCGGTAGCGGGCCTTCTCGGCCTTCAGGCCAAAAGGCATGCTGACGCTCATGTCGATGGTCCAGTTGTAGCCTTCACCGGACCAGAGCTCGCGGTAGGACTCGGCTGGCTCCGGCTTCCGGTTGTTGTAGCCGCCGGCGACGCCGACGGTGAGGTTGGGCATGCGATCTTTCCGGGCGGTATCCACGTCGAGCTCGACCTGTTCGATCGCGAGTTTGGCGGAGGCGAAGTCGGGGGAATTATTCAGAGCGAGAGGGAAGGAGCGCTCAACGGAGACGGGTGGTACGGTGAAGTCGGAAAACTGCACGGCCCCCGGCGCGCGATCAAAATCACCCTGGCCGATGATGTTAAGGAGGGCGTCCTCGCGTTCTTTCACGGATTGTTCCGCCTGGAGGAGGGCGCGACGGGCATTCGCGACATTGACCTCGCCCTGTAGGACATCGAGATCGGTGGCGATGCCGGTGTTGCGGCGGGTGGTGTTTTCCTCAAGGAGGCGTTCGGCCAGCTCAAGGCTGAAGTGGCGGACGCTCAGTTGCTCGCGGGCGAAGCCGAGGTTGTAGTAGGCGGCCTCGACGTTGCGCACCACGGTGAGCACGGAGTTCTTGAAATCGAGGTTTGCGCGTTCGATGCCGATCCGGGCGCGTTCGATGGCGGCCCGGTTATAATTCCGGCCGAAACCCTGCAGCAGTGGCTGACGCACGCTCAGGGAAAAATCGCTGTTGTAGGACGGGTTGAGGACGGTGTTGGGGGCATTGTTGCCGGACCGGTTCAGGTTGGTGTTGGCGGTCACCGTCGCGCCGGTGACGATGCGCTTGGAGGCCGAAATCCGGTTTACATAGCTGGAACTTCGCGGCTGGGGGGCGTCAAGAAGCGTGCTGGTCTGGATGGACTGGCTTTGTGAGCGGCTGGTGGTGAAGCTCAGGTTGGGATCAAAGGAAGCCTCGGCAATCTCCAGAAACTCCCGGGTGCTCTCGCGATTGATCGACTGGATTTGCAGATCGAAGTTTTGGGCGAGGGCCCGGGCGATGGCCTCTTCCAACGAGAGCGCGGGGGGTGCGTCCTGGGCGGTTAGGAAGGTGACCGGTGCCAAAAGGGCGAGGAAGACGGCGAAGCGGAGACAGCGGATCATAAGGCAATTAACACGAGTCCGAGGTAAAACGTTGCTGGAAATTGGAGAAAATCGCCCGAACGGCAGCAGGTATGGTATAAAATCCAAGGGACGTGGTGGGAGAGACGACCTAGGAAGACAAAGGTTTCAACGCAATGGCAGTTAAGGATAACAAGCGGGTGCGGCCTGTTGTCTCGTAGAAGCCAAAATAACCTGCAGGCAACGGCCATGACCGTGCAATCTCATGAGAGATGATGGACGTGGCCGGGGAAGGCATACAGACTGAAGGTCAGGATGCCGGATGAGTGGTGGCCCCGGTCAGGGCAGGACGGGGGCGGTTCGGGCGAGCTCGGTCTGCACCATTTCGCCGAGGTAGTCATTGGCGTTCTGCGAGGCGGTGAACTGGGCGACCTGGTCGCGCATCAACGCATACCGGGGGTTGGCCTCGGTCAGATCGGGCGGCGTCTTGGTCTGCACGTAAACGAGGAGTCCCTGATCGTCGGAGATGACCATGTCGGCGACATCGCCCTCGTTGAGAGAGTCGAGGGAGCCGAGGGCGGCTTGCTCGACGTTGGCGGGCGGGGTGCGGCGGGTGAACGGTTCGTAGGTGCCGACCTCGATGGCGACGCCGGCGGCGACCGAGGCGGCGCCGACGGCCTGCTCAAAGGATTCCCCGGCGGCGAGCCGGGTGCGCAGAGCATCACGAACGGTGCGGCCGAGTTCAACGGAGAGCCGCCGTTTTTCGCTCGCACGATAGTCGGCGATGACCTGGTCGCGGACCTCAATCAGCAGAGGGGCGCGGGGGGGGATGGTCTCCTGCCAGAAAAGAACCACGCTGCCTGCCGAGGTGGGCAGCGCATCGGTGAAATGGCGGTCGGCATTCAGCTTGAAGGCCTCGGCTGCGAGCGTGGGGCTGCCGGCAAACTGCGGGGGAAGATGGTCGGCGCTGAAGGGCTCGACGTCCTGCAGGGTAAGATTGCGGGTGGCGAGGAAGGCTTCCACGCCATCCGGAGGAACACCGGCCTCGAAGATGGCGAGGCTGAGATCACTGGCGGCGGAGGCGGCCAGACGTTGGGCACGTTCCAACCGCAGGGTGGCCTCGACCTGGGGACGGACGGCGGCGAAATCGGCATCAATGCCTGTCTCCACGCCGATGGCAGGAGTGGTCTCGGGGTTGGTGCTGGGCTTGGGGAAGCGGAGGGGATTCGCGTTGTAGTGCGCACGCACCTGAGCTTCGGTCACGACCACCTGATTCAGGTAGTCAAGGTTGGAGAAGGTGGTGTAACGCACCTTCACATGGGCAGGGATCTCGTAGCGGAAGATGTTGTCCTCAAAGTATCGCACCACGTTGGCATCCGTTGGATTGATTTCCGGTGAGAAGCCGGCGAGATCAACCCGGGCGACGTCAAGCGTCCAGGTGGAGTCGGAGCGGGTCAGCTGATCCTTGACTTCAGCCGGGAGCACATACCCGGGGCCGGCGAGGAGTTCCTGGATTTGGTTGAAGCGGAAATCATCGTTGATCACCCGGGTGACATCACCTTCGGAAATCTGGGGATTGAGCCGGATATTGTCGCGAAACTGGGCATAGCTGGCGGCATCGAAGCCCCCTTGCTCGCCGACGAAGGCACCGAGTCCCTGGATGAATTCACCGAGTTGTTCGGAGGTCGGGCCGGGCAGGTTGAGCTGACTGGCCAGATGGAGTCCGGCCTGGCGTTGCAGGGCGTAGTCCTGCAACTGGGCCTGGTTGAGTGCCGGATAGCCGGCCTGGAGGAAAACACTGAGGCTGGCATCGCCAAAGAGTCGTTCCTGATCCTCTTGGGAGCCGAGGTTGACGCCGTAGAAGGGCCGGTTCACCGGCTTGGGCATACCCGACCCGTCAAAGCCGACGCCGGGCGCGAAGTAGATGACGAATGAAACGATGATGAAGACCAGGAGGATCGCGAAGAAAACGCGAAAGTGCCTCTGGAGGGTGAGCTGAATCCAGGAAATCATGGAGGTAAAAAGGGCGAACCTAGGTTGGGCAGGAGGGGTGTCAACCGGCGATTCTGCACCCCGGGCTTCCGGGTTACTTGCTTCGGGGGGCGTTGGCTGCGGAGCCCGGATGGGAACCCTTGACCGGATGCTCGTCCAGCAGGATTTCCAGGGACTTTTTGAAGAAAGGTTCACCCATGACGGTGCTGAACTCCTGATGATAGCGTTCCATGATGGGATCGAGATGAATCAGGGACGGCCCGGGGCTGTCCTCCCCATAATCGTTGCCCAGGGTCTTGAACTCGCCAAGGGTGATGCGGTTGAGGGGCCGGGCAGGCTGGTAGCGCAGGTCCGTCGCGGCCGCAGCTTCCGCCGGTGGCACCGGGGTGATCAGCTGCATCATCACAAGCCGGTTGATGCATTCATTGAGCACCTGGGAGGGCACCTTGAGCATGTCCCCGAGTTCGGAAACCGTGCAGGGTGGGAGGCAGTCATGGAAGCGGCGGGAAATCGTCAGCAGGACCACGAGTGAAAGCCGTTCGCGCATTGATTCGGAAAGGCTGTTCCAAGCGGCCTGCGAATTGCGGTAATTTACGTTCTGGACCGCGTAGCTGACCTGGCCGCCGAGCAGGACAAAGAACCAGAAGACATAGAGGCCGAACATCATGATCGGCAGGATGCCGAGCGACCCGTAGAGACTGGTGTTGAGGATGACGCGACGGACGTAAAGGAACGCGAGGTAGTTGTTCAGGACCAGCAACAGGGCCACGACCCCTGCGCCGATGAGGGCGGCCTGCCAGAGCACGCGGGTGTTGGGGATGGTGCGATAGAAGACCGTGAGCACGGCGACCAGAACCACGAGCGACCCGGCCGGCAGCAGGTGGCTGAGCAGTCCCATCACTTCCGTGCCCCAGGGCATCCGCTCGGCAAAGGCGTTGAAGAACGCGCCCGCAGAAAGGCCGGTGACTGCGGCGAAAAAGAGCACGGCACCCAGCGTGAGAACGGTCCAGTAGAAGACTAGGCGCATGAGCCAGGACCGGCCGCGGCGCACCCCCCAGATCTCGTTGAACGCCGTTTCGATCGACGTGAAAAGTTGAAGAACAATCACGATCAGGACGATGGCCCCGATGGCCCCGACGGTACCGTTGCGAGTGCCGTCGACGAACCCCTCGATGAGTTCGACCAGTTCGGGATTGACCGCGACGGTAGTGGCTTCGACCGGCGGATCTTCGCCCGCCGCGGTGGTTTCCTGGGCCGGTGTGTTGAGGGTGGTGGCCGTGAGGACATCGCTTCGACGGGGAGGGGTGGGGGTGAGGTCGGAGAGGTGGATCGCCTCGTACTGCGCAATCTGGGGGGCGACGAACTTGATCAGCCGGTTGAGGGTGTTGACCGCGAGGTTGGGTTCTTCCTTGTCCAGCATGAAGCCGGCCACGAGCATGGCGATTGCGACCAGCGGACCCAGGCCGAGGAGCGAGCTGAAGCTGAGGGAGGCCGCGCGGCTGGCGGCCCGGGTTTCGTTGAGCCCCGTCAGGGTGATCGAGACGACCCTGAGCAAGGCATACCATCGCCCGCGTGGCGACCGGTTGTTCAGGTGCTGCGTCTTCCAGATTTCCCGTTGGAAAAGGTGGACGAGGGCGGGCCTGATCTGGCTGGCTCGAGCCATGGCGTGCGGTGGCGACGCCCTCAGGTCACCATGAAGTAGGCGAAACCGGCCATGCCCGCGAGGCCCAGGATCACGGCCGGGATGAGAAGGGTGAAGCGGGTAAAGACCGTGCTGAAATACAGACCGAACGAACCGGCGGCAACCGCGAGGAAGGCGGTGGTCTCCCCCTGGGACCAGAACATGAATCCGAGGAAACCGAAACCAAGGGCGGCACGAAAGCGCACGAACGGGTAGATGCTGGACATCTGGAGGACGAGCAGCAGGAAGAGCACGAGGTCGATCGCCCCGAGGATGGCAAATGGCTGGGTGACCAGGCTGAGATAATCGCCGGAGGCCAGGCGATCGATCGAGGGCAGCAGGAGGGCGATGGCACTGATCAGAAGCAATAGCGTGGCGGCGTACATGCCGGTCTTCGCCGCCATGGCCAGGAGCTCAATCGGGTCGGCCTTGCCCTTGGTGTCCTCGGTTCGGCCCTCCGCCGCCGCCAGCATGTCATTCACTTCGATCGGCTTGGCGTCCTCCTGATGAACATTGAGGGTGTTGATGGCTTCCTTGTGCTTGAGGGAGAGCTTCTGTTTCTCGGGAAAGAGCAGGGCCATGAGCTCGGCGTTGTCGCCCACGGCGACCCATTGCTCGGTGGACGCCTCGTAATAGAGGGTCGCAGCATCCACCTGCCCGGCCTCGGCGAGAGAGCAAAGCTGGTCCTGATTGAAGGGGCCGCGGGCGTCGGTCTCGGTCGCACTGCGGATGTAGAATTCCTGCGTGGCCATGTCGGGGGAGGCTGCGTGGGGGAGGGTCGGCCGGCAAGGTTGTTCTTTGGGGACAGGTTCCGCCCGGATTACATGCGCTCGAGGGTGCGTAGACCGAGGAGGCCGAGGCCGGTTTCCAGGATGAGGAGGGTGCGGGCGCAAAGCAGGAGGCGCCTGGCGCGTACGGACGGATCATCCACAATCACCTTGTCAGCGGTGTAGAAGGAGCTGAATTCACCGGAGAGTTCGTAAAGGTAGGTGCAGAGAATGTGCGGCCGCAGTTGGGTCGTGGTAAGATTGAGCACGCCGGCGAAGGCGGTGAGCTTGCGGGCGAGCGCGGTCTCGGCGGGGGTTTCCGGCGGGGTGGCAGCGGCGGTGGCGGCCGGGTCGGTGGGATCGGCCCCGGCCTTGCGGAAGATCGAGCGGATGCGGGTGACGGCGTACAGCAGGTAGGGGGCGGTGTTGCCGTCGAAGGACAGCACCTTGTCCCAGGTGAAGACATAGTCACTGCTCCGGTTTTGCGAAAGATCGGCGTAGCGCACGGCGCCGATGCCGACCGCCTCGGCGATGGACCGGCGTTCGGCCTCAGGCAGATCGGGGGCCTTTTCGGTGACCAGGGCGAAGGCACGCTCCCCGGCCTCGGCCAGCAGGGTTTTGAGCCGGATGGGGTCGCCAGACCGTGTTTTGATGGCCTTGCCGTCCTCACCGAGGATCGAGCCAAAGGTGACATGTTCAAAGACGGGCAGCCGCCGGCCGGTTTTTTCAAACCATTTTTTGGTGGTCAGCCAGAGTTGCTCGAAGTGGTCGGACTGGCGGGTGTCGGTGAGGATGGCGATGGCATCGGCGTGAAAATGTTCCGTGCGATGGAGCATGGTCGCCAGGTCGGTGGACGCATAGTTGGAGGCGCCGTCGGATTTGCGGATGATGAACGGCTGGGTTTTGAAACGCGGGTGCTCGGGGTGGAAGACGACGAGGGCGCCCTGCGACTCCACGGCGAGCCCGGCGGCGGTGAGTTCGTCATAAACCTGCTGAAGCTTGTCGTTGTAGAAGCTTTCACCGAGCTCGTGGTCAAAGTGGATGTCGAGCTGGCGATAGATTTCCCGGAAGGCCCCCGAGCTGATGGCATTGATCTGGTGCCAGAGCGCGAGGTTCTCCGGATCTCCGGTCTGGAGCTTGACGAGTTCCGCGCGGGCGGCCTCGAGCACGGTGGGGTCGGTCTTGGTGGCGGCATCGGCCGCCTTGTAGATCCGCTCCAATTCCTCCAGCGGGTCGGCGGCGAGCGCGGCTTCGTCACGGAGGTTTTGATAACCCCAGATAAGTTTTCCGAACTGGGTGCCCCAATCGCCGATGTGATTGTCACGAATGACTTCGGCGCCGCAAAAAGTGAGAAGCCGGCAGATGGCCTCGCCAATGACCATCCCGCGGATGTGGCCGACGTGGAGTTGCTTGGCGGTGTTGGGCGAACTGAAATCCACCACGAAGCGCCGGCCCTGATGCAGGGTCGATGCCCCTGTTCGCAGGTGTTCGGCAGAGTCATGGACCTGCAGCCAGGAGAGGAGCGCATCGGGTTTGAGTACGAAGTTGATGAACCCGGGTCCGGCAACCGAGACCTCGAAGGCGGTGCTCACCTCGGCCGGAAGGACCGCCACCAGCCGGCCCGCGAGTTCCCGTGGGTTGAGCCGGGCCCTTTTGGCGCAGGATAGCACGCCATTGGCCTGGAAATCGCCATGCTTGGGATCAGCGGCACGCACTTCCGGGGTGAAGGAGGCGGGCTCAAGGCCAACCTTACCGGCGGCGGCCTGCAGCGCCCGGTCGAGGTCTGCGGCGAGGTGGAAGGTGACGTGCATCCACTCACTCAACGTGCGTGCCCGCCCCACGCGCAAGGATGGAGTTTGCCCTCCGATTTCCCGCCGTCGGGTGGTATTGGACAGGTTTCTCCGTGCCGGATAGGTGGGTTGCGAGTTGCCCATTATAAACCCATATTAAACCACAAATATTTAATTATAATTATTTTATGAAAGTCCATAGGCCTATTAGAAGGGGTAATTTTGACTCGACAACCCGGGATAGGGTCCTATAACCGTAATCTTTTACGGGCCAACAGGCCCACTGAGTTATTCACAGCCAATCACATGACGAAACGCACTCTGCCTCCTCGCAGGTTCATCAAGCCGACGTTTGAGTTCCTTATTGAAAAGAAGCGCGACGGTGGCGAATTCTCCCAGGAAGAAATTCGCTACATCATCGACAGCACCCTTGATGGGGAGATGCCCGAGCACCAGCTTTCGGCGTTGTTGATGGCGATCTATTTTCAGCAGATGTCCGCGCAGGAGACCGCCGAGCTGACGGAGGAAATGATGCTCTCAGGCGAGGTGATCGACCTTTCGCATATAGCGAAGCCGAAGATCGACAAGTACTCCACCGGCGGCGTCGGCGACAAGACCTCACTCGTGCTCGTCCCTCTCGCCATGGCAAGCGGCGTGGTGGTTCCGATGATGTGCGGTATCGAGCACGATTACGTGATCAACACCTTGGACAAGCTGGCCTCCTTCCCCGGTTTCAAGGGACATCTCTCCATCGAGGCCTTCACCCATCAGCTGGCCAAGATCGGTGGCGCCATTGTCGCGCAGGATGAGAAGCTGGCGCCGGCCGACGCCAAGTTTTATGAGGTCCGCAAGGCCACCGGCACCATCCCGAGCCTTCCGCTCATCACGGGCTCCGTGCTTTCCAAGAAGCTCGCCGAGGGTTCCGAGGGTCTCGTCATTGACGTCAAGTGGGGCAACGGTTCCTTCATCAAGGATCTGGAGCAGGCCAAGCAGCTGGCCCGTTCAATGACCCGCGTCGGCCGGTCGATGAAACGACGTTGCGTCGCCTTGGTCACGGACATGAACCAGCCGCTTGGCGATACGGTGGGCACTTCACTCGAAGTCAAGGAAGCCATCCAGCTCCTCAAGGGCGAGGGGCCCGAGGACATGAAGGAACTCGTGCTCAAGCTCGGCATGGAGATCGTGCGGCTGGCCGGGGTGGCCGGTTCCACCCTGTCGGCAAAGCAGACCGTGCAGCGCCATCTCACCGACGGCTCCGCGCTCGAGAAATTCAAGGAGCTGGTCAAGGCCCAGGGCGGGGACACCGTCTACATCGACCACCCGGAAAAATTCCCCCAGGCGAAACACATCCGCAAGCTGCCCGCGCCCAAGCGCGGGTACGTCCACACCATCAATGCGGCCATGATCGCCCGCGGCGTGCACCTGCTCGGTGCCGGTCGCGAGGGCTCCCACCACAAGCTCGATTTCGCCGTCGGCGTCTCCGAGATCAAAAAGGTCGGCACCCAGGTGAAGCAGGGCGAGCCGCTCATGATGATCCATTACAACGATGAGGCGAAGCTCGAGCAGGCGCTGGAGTATTTCAAGAACGCCTACCGCCTCGCACCCAAGCGTCCGACGCCGCCTCCGCTGGTGGTCGAGCGCGTGGCCTGAGGAAATCGCGCGGCGCGATTTCCTTATATCACGGATCTTGAGTTTGATTCTGGAGCCGGCGGGTTTTCCCGCCGGCTCTTTTCGCTCCTGGAATTGTCGGACTTAGGTCTGTTCTCCGGCCAGCGCAGCCTGAATTCCAAGGTGGACAAGCTTCGCGGCAAACCAACCATACACGCCCATGCACAGTTTGAATCACTTGTTCGCTCAGAATCAGGCCTGGGCCAGGTCGATCACGGGTCGGGACCCGGAGTTTTTCCAGAAACTTTCCCGGCAACAGAAGCCGGAGTACCTGTGGATCGGCTGCTCGGACAGCCGTGTGCCCGCGAACGAGATCATCGGCCTGTTGCCCGGTGAGGTCTTCGTGCATCGCAACATCGCCAACGTGGTGGTGCACACCGACCTCAACTGCCTTTCAGTGATTCAATACGCCGTCGATGTGCTCAAGGTGAAGCATATCATGGTGGTCGGCCACTACGGTTGCGGTGGCGTCCAGGCCGCGATGCGCTGCCAGCGGGTGGGCCTGGCCGACAACTGGCTGCGGCATGTCCAGGATGTGAAGGACAAACACACGGGTTGTCTGTGTGCGCTGCCAAATGAGGGCGGACGAAACGACCGCTTGTGCGAACTCAACGTCATCGAGCAGACCCTCAACGTCGCCCAGACCACCGTGGTGCAGGATGCGTGGGGGAAGGGCCAGGATGTCCGGGTCCACGGTTGGATTTACGGACTGAGCGACGGTTTGCTGCACGACCTGAACTGCTCGGCGGGCAGTGCCGAGGAGGCGAGGGACGGTTACGCTTCCGCCATCGCCGCGCTGGTCTGAACGGGACGGGATCTCCCGTCGTGATTGCGGTCGCTCAGACGCGGCCCATGTAGCTGCCGTCGCCCGTGCTCACGCGGATCATTTCGCCTTCCTTGATGAAGAGCGGCACCTGCACCACCAGGCCGGTCTCGAGCGTGGCGGGCTTCTGCACGTTGCTGGCGGTGTCCCCCTTGATGCCATCGGCGGACTCGACCACCTTCAGATTCACCGCCGATGGCAGCTCAACTGTCAGGGGTTTCTCATCCACAAAGAGCACGTCCACCTTCCCATTGGCGGTGAGGTAATGCTTGGAGTCGCCGATCAGTGTGCCGGGCAGCTCGATGGTCTCAAAAGTGTCCGGGTCCATGAACGCAAAGTTCTCGCGATCGGCGTAGCTGAATTCGAGCGTACGTTTCTCTGTGGGGAGCACCTCGATTGACTCGGTGGAGGCAAAACGCTGGTCCAGCGATTTGCCATAACGCAGATTGCGCATTTTCACCTGTACGAAGGCGCGCAGATTGCCCGGCGTGCGGTGCTGGGTTTCCATGACGAGATGGGGCTCGCCGTTGTACTTGATGACTTGTCCCTTGCGAATGTCGTTGGCGGAAGGCATGGCGTGTTGGGTCCGGGGTGGTTGAAATGCGAAAGGGTGTTGGAATAAGGACCGGCGCGAACCCATGTCAAGGCCGGTGCCCCGGCTTGATCGGGACTTGCCCTCGACGCAGGCTTGCGGACACTCGCGATTCAAATCCATGAAACAACGCACTCTTGCGCGAGAAGTCTCCATTGAGGGCCGGGCGCTGCACACCGGAGATTCCGTGACCCTCACCATGAAGCCGGCGCCTGCGAACCATGGGCTGGTCTTCCGCCGGATGGATCTTGCGGGTCACCCGGAGATCAAGCCGCGGGTCGACCTGATCACCGATCTGGTGCGCGCCACCACCATCCAGTCTGGTCATGCGAAGATCCAGACGGTTGAGCATGTGCTCAGTGCGCTTTATGGCTGCGGCATCGACAACGCCATCATCGAGATGAATGCGTCCGAGCCTCCGATCATGGACGGATCCGCCAAGCCTTATGTGAACATGATCCTTCAAGGTGAGCCGGTGGAGCAGGACAATGACCGTGAGTGCTTTGTGCTCGAGGAGGCCGTCTCGGTCACGCGCGGCCCGTCCACCATCATCGCCCTGCCGTGCGATCAGCTGAAGATATCCTGCACCTCGGCCGATGACCGCGGCATCCACACCCAGCATCTTTCGCTGACGATTGATCCGGACGTTTACATGACCCAGGTGGCGGCTGCGCGCACCTTCACCATCTACGAGGACATCGAGGAGCTCATCAAGCTGGGCAAGATCAAGGGCGGCTCGCTTGACTGCGCCGTCGTCATCCGCGGCGACAAAATCATCTCGAAGGAGCCGCTGCGCTTCAAGGACGAGTTCGTTCGCCACAAGATCCTCGATATCATCGGGGACATCGTGCTGCTGGGGATGCCGCTGCGGGCCCATATCATCGCCACGCGACCCGGCCATGCCATCAACGCCGAGCTGACCAAGGCGCTCCTCGTCAAGCTGCAGGAGAAGCGCAAGGGCCCGAAAAAGAAAACGCGCCTCAAGGCCGTGCAGCCGACGGACACCTCACTCGATGTCCGACGCATCCTCGACACGATCCCGCACCGCTATCCGTTTGTCATGCTCGACCGCGTGCTCGAATTCATCGGTGAGGACGAGCTTGTCGCGATCAAGAACGTCACCATCAACGAGCCGTATTTCAACGGGCACTTTCCCGGCAACCCGGTCATGCCGGGAGTCCTGCAGCTTGAGGCCATGGCCCAGGCGGCCGGCATTGTCATGCTCCGGCGCTCCGGCAACGCGGGCAAGATCGCCTTCTTCATGAGCGCCGACAAGGTCAAGTTCCGCAAGCCGGTCCGGCCGGGCGACCAGATCATCATCAACGCACGCATCACCAAGTACCGCGGGAGCAAGCTGGCCGCCGCCGAGTGCAACTGCACGGTGGACGGCCAGGTGGTCTCCTCGGCCGAGCTGATGTTCGCCGTGGTCGAGGAGGGCGAGGAGTAGGCCATGGGCGCAAGCATCCATCCCACCGCCATCGTCGAACCCACGGTTGAGCTGGCTGCAGACGTGGAGATCGGTCCCTTTGCCTATGTCGGCGGCCGGGTGCGGATCGGCCCGGGTACGCGCATCCATCACCATGCCTCGGTCGACGGTAACACCGTGCTCGGCCGCCAATGCGAGGTGTTCCCCTACTGCAGCATCGGGGCGCGAAGCCAGGACCTGAAGTACCAGGGTGGCAATCCCGGCGTGCGCATCGGCGACCGCAATGTGTTCCGGGAGTATGTGAGCGTGCACGCCGCCACCAACGACGGCGACTTCACCGTGCTCGGCGACGACAACACCATCCTCGCCTACAGCCATGTCGCCCATGATTGCAGGTTGGGCAGCCACATTGTGGCGAGCAATTTGGTGATGATTGCCGGTCATGTGGTCATCGAGGATCACGTCACCATCGGCGGGGCGGCGGGCATCCACCAGTTCTGCCGCATCGGTGCTTATGCCATGATCAGCGCCTGCGCCAAGGTGGTTCAGGACATCGCGCCCTTTTTCATCGCCGACGGCCAGCCGGCCGTCATCCGGGCCATCAACAAGGTGGGCCTCGAGCGCAAGGGCTTCAGGCGGGAGCAGATCGACCTGGTGAAACAGATCCACCGGATCCTTTTCCGCGACGGACTCAACCGCACCCAGGCGCTGGAAAAACTGGGCCAGCATCCCGAGGCCGCGACCGACGAGATCCGGCGGGTTCTGGCCTTCGCCGCAGACAGCGAACGCGGCCTCGCCCCGGGCGGAAGCCACTGAGCGGATGTCCCGGTTTGCCGGGTCGCCGGGGGCTTGGGCTACTTTTTACCGTAGACCTTGGCCGGGTCGAAGAGCCGCTCCGCAGTGTATTCCAGGCCGTAGCCTGGGTCATCCAGCGACGCCAGGCGCCGATAGAAACAGGACTTGTATCCATTGTGACACGACGCATTGGCCGGTCCGGACTGCTCGACCTTGAGCAGGAGGACGTCCTGGTCGCAGTCGGTGCGGAGTTCCCGCACCAGCTGGACGTTGCCGGATTCCTCCCCCTTGATCCAGAGCTTGCGGCGGGAGCGGCTCCAGTAGGTGGCCTTGCCGGAGGCGAGGGTATGCGCAAGCGACTCGGCATTCATGAAGGCGAACATCAGGACTTCGCCGGTGGCGACATCCTGGGTGATGCAGGGAATGAGGCCGTCCGGGCCGAATTTGGGCTGGAGGGTGGAGCCGAGTTCAATCTCGGCGGTGGTGGTGCGTTCGGGAAAGGACATGGAAAAATGGGGAATTCGGAATGCGGAAGTCGGAAGTTGGAATGCGGAATGCGGAATGCGGAAGTTGGAATGCGGAAGTTGGAATGCGGAAGTTGGAATGCGGATTTCGGAATGTTGAAAAAGGCAACCGTTGGCTGGAGGGAAGGGCGAGGGACCTGCGGCGGTCAGGATTTTTCGGCGAGGGTTCGCAGGTAGTCGTAGCTGTAGAGGCCGGTATTGTGGCCGTCGCTGAAATCGAAGCGGATGGCGTAGTTGCCCACCTTCTCCCAGCCCGTGACGGTCACACCGGCGAAATTCTTCGGCCCGTCGCCGCCGTAGCGCTGTCCGAAGATGTCCCGCTCCCCCTGGTTGGAAGCGCTGGGCGAGGCCGCGCGCAGGTTTTCGGCCTGATGATAGGTTTCGGCCCCATCGCTCCAGGCGATGGCGATCTCAGTGCCGATGAGTTGGATGTTTACGGGTGCGTTCACTAAACCGGCAAGTTTAGTGAGATCGCTGAAGGGGAGTCGAGGAGTTCCCGGTCCGACAGGCTGCGATTCAGCCGGTGGAGCCCACATAAACTCCGCCGCCAAGGAGTCTGGCTCCCTCATATACGGCCATGATTTGGCCGGCGGCGAGGGCGCGTTGCGGAGTATCGAAGCGGATGAGTGCGGTGTTCCCTTCCGGGTCAGGAATGAACTCGATCGCCACCCGTGGGTCGCGGTAGCGGACCCGTGCCTCCAGGCGGCAGGGCACGAGAGGTGGAGTGGTGTTCCATTGCAGGCTGTGGACACGGACTTCCTGCTGGAAGAGACCCGGGGCCTCCGCCTGGTCGAACTCCACCAGCAACGCGCGGTCTGCCGAACGCTTGCCGACGACGACGTAGGCTTGATGGTCGGTGTTGGAGGGCACCCGGATGCCGCGGCGCTGACCCAGGGTGTAGTAGTGCAGCCCGCGGTGTTCGCCCAGCACGCGGCCGTCGGTGGCGCGGACGATGGGGCCGGGCTCGTCGGGTACATACTGCCGAAGGAAATCCTGCATCTTCACCTCGCCGATGAAGCAGATGCCCTGGCTGTCCTTCTTGTCCGCGTTTGGCAGGCCGGCCTCGCGGGCGAGACGGCGAAGTTCAGGTTTTTCCAGGTCGCCAATGGGGAAGCGGGCATCGTGCAGTTGTTCCTGGCTGAGCAGGGCGAGGAAATAGGATTGGTCCTTGTTGGGGTCGGCGCCTTCGAACAGGGCCTGGTCGCCGGAGTCCAGGGTGATGCGACGCGCGTAGTGTCCGGTGGCGATGGCGGTGTAACCATGGTCGTGGGCCCAGTTGCGAAACACCCCGAACTTGATCTCGCGGTTGCACATCACATCCGGGTTGGGCGTCAAGCCGCGCCGGTAGCCATCGAGCAGATAGGCGACCACGCGTTCCCGGTAGTCCTGCATGAGGTTGACGACCTGGAAGGGGATGCCGATGTGCGTCGCGACCGCGCGGGCGTCCTCGATGTCGTCCATCCACGGGCAGTGGCCGATGACCTGGTCTTCGTTGATCCAGTTCTTCATGTAGGCCCCGCTGACGTCGTGACCCTGTTGCTTGAGCAACAGGGCGGCGACGGCGCTGTCCACTCCGCCGGACAGGGCGACCAGGATTTTTTCGCGTGCGACCACGGCGATACCGCTGCGCGGGAGGGGCGGGTTGTCAACGGATTGTCGCGAAGGGCGGTAGTACGGCTTGTCGAAAATGCAGGTTGCCTCGTTTATCCTCTTTTTTGGCGGGCGGTCTCGCAACGTGGCGTGCAAGCCCGTCACCACTCTCATATCGTGCTGCGCAAGCGCGACACTTGAGGTAAGGATCCCAAGCTGTACCACGATATCCTACTTCCTGCTTGTGCGGGAAGCGGCGTGGGGAATGCTGTACGTACTCATGTCTCACCGTGCCAAGAAGATTGTCCAGGCCTGGCTCGATACTCCGGACAGCGGGGTCATAGAGCTGGCGCGCGACTGGCGCGCGAAGCACCTGCCGCCGCTGGCGTTGGGCGGAGGGGCGGTATTTGCGACCCTCGAACGGGTGCCCGATTATTTGTTTGGCTGTGAAAGTGGCTACTTCGTTAACCGGAAGAGCGAGATCTTCTTCTTTTTGCGGCTTGAGCAGCATCCGGACATCGATCCGGTGGAGGAGGCGGTGTACCTTTCGGGGGATTTCAATGGTTGGGCGCTCCCGGGCGACCCGGAATGGGCGTTGTTGCCGGCCTCTCTCGATGGCGAGTCCGTGCTGATCTGGTCGGGACCTGCGGAGCGTTTCCACGGCAGCCCGCACCCACGCTTCAAGTTTGTCACCAATCAAGGCCGCTGGCTGGACGTGCCGCCGGATGCGCCCAATACGGTGCGCGACGAGGGCGGAAATTTCAACCGGGAGATCAATCCGGAACGCACCGGGCAGCACTTGTTTCGTTTCACGCTGGCTGAGCCGATCGACCTCAGCCGGACGTGGAGCGTGGGCTGGCATGACAGTGAGGCTCCGCATGCGGTGCCACTCCGTCCGGGGGATTTTTTCCATCAGCTGCGGACTAATCTGCCGCTGGGCGCGCGGGTGGAGGGTCAGCGGACGACCTTTCGAATCTTTGCCCCCCGTGCACGCGCGGTCGAACTCTGCACCTGCGCGAATCCGGGTGAGACGGAGGAGCCCCATCGGTATGCGTTGACGCGCCGGACGGAGCCCGCGGAAGTTTCACCCCAGGCGGGTGATACCTGTGTATGGGAGATCACGCTCGATCACAGCCTGCACGGCTGGCTTTATTGGTACCACATCGACGGACCGGTGGATGCCTTCGGGCATTTCCTGCCTGAGCACCGGGTGCTCGACCCCTATGCGCTGGCCACCCTCGGTCGCGGCGGGCCGGGCATCGTGTTTGATCGCCGCGAACTCGGCTCGGGTGACCGTTCCTTCCCGACCCCTGCCTGGCAGGATCTGGTGGTGGTGGAGGGGCACGTGCGCGACCTGGCGGCGCATGCACCGGTGACGGCGACCCCGGCCGAGCGGCGGGGGTTCACCGGCCTGCGGAAGTGGGTGGAGAGCCCCGATTTCTATCTGCATCACCTCGGGGTGAACTGCGTGGAACTGCAGCCGGTTCAGGAGTTCGATAACGAATCGCCCGAGGAGTACCATTGGGGTTACATGACGAACAATTTCTTTGCCCCGGAGAGCAGCTACGCGCTGGAGGCGGAGCGGGCCTCGGGGGTGGGGGAGTTGCAGGAACTGGTGGCGGCCTTTCACCGCCGCGGGATGGCGGTGATTCTCGACGTGGTCTTCAACCACGTGGGCGTGCCCGCGCACCTGATGTTCATCGACAAACTCTATTATTTCGAGGTGGACCCCGACGGGGAGCTCACCAACTGGAGTGGCTGCGGCAACGACCTGCGGGCCCGTTCGGCCATGGCCCGCCGTCTGATCATCGATAGCTGTATCCATCTAATTGAGACATTTGGTGTCGACGGCTTCCGCTTCGACCTCGCGGAGCTGATCGGCGAGGAGGTGCTGCGCGAGCTGGAGACGGCGCTGAAGCGCGTGAAGCCCGACGTCATCCTCATCGCCGAGCCCTGGAGCTATCGCGGGCACATCGCCGGCGCGCTCACCACCACCGGCTGGTCCTCCTGGAACGACGGCTACCGGAACTTCGTCCGCGACTATGTGCGTGGGGGCGGCACCCGCGAGGCCTTCGAGTACTCCCTCAAGGGCTCGCCCTGGTACTATGCGCACTGGCCGTCACAGACGGTCAACTACACGGAGTCGCACGACGACCGGACCTGGATTGACGTCATCACGGAGAACGCCGATGGCAACGGGCACCTGCCGACCATCAACGATCGCCGGCGCACCCACCTGATGGCGGCCATCCTGTTCTCATCCATCGGCATCCCCATGCTGTCCGCGGGCCAGGATTTCCTGCGATCCAAGCAGGGGGTCAACAACACCTACCTGCGGGGAGACCTCAACGCCCTTGATTACCGGCGTATCCACCGGTTTCCGGCGACCCACGCGTATTTCGCCGGTTGGATCGCCTTCCGGCGATCAGATCCCGGCCGTCTCCTCCGGCAGTATTCGCGTCCGGGCGAGGGCTTCTTTCGCTTTTGCTTTGCCCCGGAATCGATCGCGGGCGCGATCATTTACAACGCCGACCGGTCCCAAGGCGCAACCCGCCTGCTTCTGGCGGTCAATCCCACGCTGGTGGACGTGACGGTGCCACTGGAACCCGAGCTGGTCGATGCCCCTTGGCGGCAGCTGGCGGATCACGAGCAGTTTTTCGTCCAGCCCGGGCATCCGGCGGCGCGACCCGTTGAAAACGAGTTGTTTGTGCCTGCCCTCGGCTGCGGCTTGTGGGTGTGCGAAGGGTAGGTTGAGGGGTTTCCATGATTGCCTGCCAACAACGCAAAACCCCTTGCATTCAACGGTTCGGACCTGTTCCCTCAACTTTCCTGCGCGCTTGCGACTCGGTTTGCCAGCTAGCAATTAATACAAACAAAGAACTCGAAAAGTATCATGGCAGTTAAAGTAGCAATCAACGGTTTTGGTCGCATTGGTCGTCTCGTTTTCCGCGCCCTCGTCGAACAGGGCCTGCTCGGCAGCACACTCGACGTTGTCGCAGTCGGGGACATCGTCCCGGCGGACAATCTCGCGTACCTGCTCAAATACGATTCCACCCAGGGCAAGTTCCAGGGCACGGTGTCATCCAAGAAGTCCTCCCCGGACAAGACCGACGACGACGTGCTGGTGGTCAACGGCAAGGACATCCTGGTCGTCTCCGCCAAGTCCCCGGCAGATCTGCCATGGGGCAAACTCGGGGTCGATCTCGTGATCGAGTCCACCGGCCTGTTCACCGAGGCCGAAAAGGCCCGCGGCCACATCACCGCCGGTGCCAAGAAAGTCATCATCTCCGCCCCGGCCAAGGGCGAGGACATCACCGTCGTCCTCGGCGTGAATGACGATCAGCTCGACCTGTCCAAGCATAACATTATTTCCAACGCCTCCTGCACCACGAACTGCCTCGCGCCCCTCGTGCATGTGCTCATCAAGGAAGGCTTCGGCCTCGAGGAGGGCCTGCTCACGACCGTCCATGCCTACACCGCCACGCAAAAGACCGTGGACGGCCCGTCGCGCAAGGACTGGAAGGGTGGCCGCACCGCCGCACAGAACATCATCCCCTCGACCACCGGCGCGGCCAAGGCCGTCGCCCTCGTACTCCCGCAGGTCAAGGGCAAGCTCACCGGCATGGCCTTCCGCGTCCCGGTCCCGACCGTCTCGGTCGTCGACCTCACCTTCCGGACCAGCAAGGACACTTCCATCAAGGAAATCAACGCCGCCCTCGAAAAGGCGTCGAAGACCTACCTGAAGGGCATCCTTGGCTACACCACGGACGAAGTGGTCTCCACCGACTTCATTCATGACCCGCTCTCCTCGATCTATGACGCGGGCTCATCCATCGAGCTCAACAGCCGTTTCTTCAAACTCGTGAGCTGGTACGACAACGAGTGGGGCTACAGCAACCGCGTGGTCGATCTCACCAAAAAGATCGCCGCCGGTCTTTGAACGGACACCCGTTCAAAGACGAAGGCTGAAAGGCTGAAGGACTGAAGGGCTGAATCGATCCAGCTATTATCCGCCAGCCTTTCAGCCTTTCCGTTTCCTGAATACCTGCGGCGGACTGTGCATTCGTCACTTTCAGTTCTTCAGCCTTTATGAAATTCAAATCCATCCGTGACCTCGACCTGGCCGGCAAACGCGTCCTGATTCGCGTGGACTTCAATGTCCCGCAGAAGAAGGCAACCGGAGCCATCACCAACAACCAGCGCATCGTCGCGGCCCTGCCCACCATCCGGCACGCCCTCGACCAGGGTGCGGCTGTGGTCCTCATGAGCCACCTCGGCCGTCCCGACGGCCGGAAGACCGCGATGTTCTCGCTTAAGCCGGTCGCCGATGAGCTGGCGAAACAGTTGGGCCGCGAGGTGACCTTCCTCGATGACTGCGTGGGCCCGGCCGTGGAGGCCGCCTGCGCGCCTGGCACCTTGAAGCCGGGCACGGTGGTCCTGCTCGAGAACCTCCGCTTTCACATTGAGGAGGAGGGCAAGGTTAAGTTGGAGGACGATACGTCGCAGAAGGCCGATCCGGTCGCCGTCGCTGCCTTCCGCGCGAGCCTGTCGAAACTTGGCGATGTCTTCGTGAACGACGCCTTCGGCACCGCCCACCGCGCGCACAGCTCGATGGTCGGCGTGGCCCTGCCGGTCAAGGCCGCCGGGTTTCTCATGGAGGCCGAGCTCAAGGCCTTTGGCAAGGTGCTCGACAATCCGGACCACCCGCTGCTCGCCATCCTCGGCGGAGCCAAGATTGCCGACAAGATTCCGCTCATCAAGAATCTGCTGGAGAAGGCCGACAAGATCATCATCGGAGGCGGCATGGCCTATACCTTCCACAAGACCCTCCGCGGCACCCCCATCGGGTCGAGCCTGTACGACGCAGAAGGCGCCAAGATCGTGGAGGAACTCGTGGAGAAGGCGGCCGCCCGCAACGTCGAGCTGATCTTTCCGGTGGACTTCCTCTGCGCCGACAAATTTTCACCCGACGCGAACACCCGGCCGGCGGACCTGGCCACGGGTATTCCCGACGGCTGGGAGGGACTCGACGCCGGCCCGAAGTCGATCGAGCTCTACCGCGAGGCCATTCTTTCCTCAAAGACGATCATCTGGAACGGTCCGCCTGGCGTGTTTGAGTACGAAAAGTTTGCCGGGGCGACCAAGGCCATGGCCGATGCGGTTGCTGAGGCCACCGCCGCCGGGGCGACCACGGTGGTCGGCGGGGGCGATACGGCCACTGCTGCCAAGAAGTTCAACGTGGCCGACAAGGTCACCCACTGTTCGACCGGTGGGGGCGCTTCCCTCGAATTCCTTGAGGGCAAGGTGCTGCCGGGCGTGGCCTTCCTCACGGACTGAGATCAGCTCCCGGCCGGGAGGCTGCCGGGGAACCGCACGATGGATGGCACTTTGCGCTCCACTCGCGGTCCAACAGTCTCCAGTCTTTTTCCCTTAACATCATGATCCGCAAGAAACTCATCGTTGGAAACTGGAAGATGAACAAGACCTCGGCTGACGCCGTCCTCCTCGTGGAGGAGATCGTCGGCGCGGTCGGCCGCAACACTGACGTGGACGTCGTGGTGTGCCCGCCCTTCACGGCGCTGGAGAACGTCTTCAAGGCGCTCGACGATTCCACCGTGAAATTGGGCGCGCAAAACATGCACCCCGAGGCCAGCGGTGCCTTCACCGGCGAGATCTCGGCCGGCATGCTCCGCGCCCTCTTCGCCAACTACGTCATCCTCGGCCACAGCGAACGCCGGTCGTACTTCGCCGAGACGGACGCCTTCATCAACCAGAAGGTGCTCGCTGCGTTGAAGGCCCAGCTCAAGCCGATCCTCTGCGTCGGCGAGACCCTCGACGAGCGCGAGTCAGGCTCGACCCTCAAGGTCGTGCAGACCCAGCTCGAAGCCGGGCTGCAGGGTGTGAGCAAGGACCTCGCGACGAGCGTGGTCATCGCGTATGAACCCGTGTGGGCGATCGGCACCGGCAAGGTGGCGACCACCGAGCAGGCCCAGGAGGTGCATGCCTTTATCCGCGGCCTGCTCAACAAGCTCTTCGGCCCCGCGGCCGCCGGGCGCATGCGCATCCTCTACGGCGGCTCGATGAAGCCCGCCAATGCTCCGGAACTTCTGGCTCAAAAGGACATCGACGGCGGTTTGATCGGAGGCGCCAGTCTTGAGTCCCGCAGCTTCGTCGAACTGGTCAAGGCCGCCGCCGCGGTGAAGTGAACCGCAAGAGGCGATTCACCTAGGTATCTCCCCCGAAGCTTGCATCGCCCCGGCTAAATGTAGGAGCGGCTTCACGCCGCGATTCCGTAGGCGCGCTGAGCGCGTCATCGCGGCGTAAAGCCGCTCCTGCAAGTTTTGCAATGCCTCGAGGATTTTTACCTCGTAGCCCTAAGCGTGAGCTTGGGGACCTCGACAACTCCGGCGTTGCCTCAACGCAATCATGTACAATGGTGTGGTTACGAACCCACTGCTGCCATGACTTCATCCCCTGCCGCATTCCTCTCAGCATTCCCCAAGCCGCTCCTCCGGCTGATCCCTGCCTTTATTCTCCTGCTGCTGCCGTCCATCGCCGCCCTGGCCCAGGAGACTGCACCGGTGCGCCCGGTGTTGTCCGGTGAGGTGAGCCGGGATTGGATGCTCGACGGCTCCGGAACCTGGACCCTGGCGGACAACAAGCTGGTGCTCGCGACGGCGGGCAAGCCCGGCGGACCCATCCGTCGCCCGGCCGCGCTGGCCCTCCTCCGGCAACCGGCGTATGCCCGGGTCACCATCGAGGCCGGTATTCGTTCCACGGTGGACCCTTCCATCATCCGGGCGGATGTCCTGCTCATTTTCGGCTACCAGTCGCCGACCCAGTTTTACTATGTGCATCTCTCCGGGGTGACGGATGCCGTCCACAACGGCATCTTCATTGTCAATAACGCGGACCGCCGCCGCATCGATGACGGCAAGGCGGCACCACAATTGTCAGACCGCGAATGGCACCGCGTCCGCCTGGAGCGCGATCCGGCCTCCGGGCGCATCGAGGTCTACATGGACGACGCCACGACCCCCGGTCTGGTGGCAACGGATACGACCTTTGCCACCGGCCTGGTGGGCTTCGGTTCATTCGACGACACCGCACTGATCCGCGACATCACCATCACCCCCCGTCCCTGAGCCTCCGCAATTAATGAAGGTGCCACTGGTTGAGCTCCTGCGCGTTTGGGATAGCCGTCAGGACCCGCCCGGGTTGCATGTCCCGGTAGGGTCTCACCCGCGCCGCGTGGCCGATCATTGATCGCTGAAGACTTGCACGTGCGTCTGCCTCGGCCAATGTCGTTCGACATGAGCAACAAGGACCTCGTTTCTGATCTTCTTACCCGGCTACCGGATGATGTTTCGCTTCAGCAGATCGCCCGCGAAGTCGAGTTTGTCGCTGGCGTGCGAGAGGGGCTTGGACAGCTCGACCGAGGCGAAGGAGTCGACATCGAGAAGGTCGAAAAGATGATCGAGTCATGGACTACAAAGTAGTCCTCGCTCCCCGTGCCATCGAAGATCTCAGGGATATCGTTCTCTACGTTGCGCCTGGTCGTCCTGAAGCCGCGAAGCGGCTCGGCCTCGCATTGATCGAGAAGACGAAGATCCTCGCTAGTTTCCCGTTTTCTGGGCGCGTTGTTCCGGAGTTTGATGACCGACTGATTCGCGAGCTGATCCTGAAACCGTATCGGATCGTCTTCCGGGTGGACGAAGGTTTGAAGGTTATTGGAGTTGCCCGCTATTGGCACGGAGCGCGAGGCGAGATCGGCTTCGAAGAGATCCAGACAAGATAAGCCAGGCAGCACGACGCGACGCGCGACGGGTCATTACTTACCTATCACCTTTTCGGAGAAGTCCCGCCATATTGCTCACCCTCATCTCAGGCATGCCCCGTCGGCAACCCGTCCAGTGGCGATCGCACCCCGAGCCCGGGCTTCTTCATCACATGCAGGTAAATCTGGGTCGTCTCCACGCTGCTGTGTCCCAAGAGATCCTGCACCGTGCGGATATCCGTCCCGCTCTCCAGTAGATGAGTAGCGAATGAGTGCCGGAGCACATGCGGCGTTACCCTCTTTGGAATGCCTGCCGCCGAGGCCGCCGCTCGGATCATGTTCTGGAACGTCCCATCGAGGACATGATGGCGCCGAACGATGCCTGACGATGGATCCTTCGACAGTTCACGCGATGGAAACACCCACTGCCACTCCCATTTTTCTCCCGCCCGCTGGTATTTTCTGGCGAGACCTTCCGGCAACCAGACACCCGGCAACCCCGCCTCCCGATCCTTATCGTGCAGGCTGCGAAGACGGCCGAGGTGCTCTCGCAAAGCTGGATGAAGCGACTCCGGCAGCAGTGTCATTCGGTCCTTGTCGCCTTTACCGCCGAAGATCTTGAGCTGAGCCCGCTCCAGATCAAGGTGGTGCACACGCAGTCTGAGCAACTCCATCAATCTGAGCCCGGAGCCATACATCAACTCCGCCATCAGACGGGGGGTCCCCTGCATTTGGGCGAATAGCCGCTTACACTCGGAGGGACTGAGCACCATGGGAACCCGCTTCTTCGGCATCGAACGGTGAAAATCCAGTTCGCCCACCGTGATCCGCAAGGCCTCCTGCAGGAAGAAAACCAGCGCGTTGAGCGCCTGCTTCTGGGTGGACGGGCTGCTCCGCTTGCTGGTGGCAAGCCAGGAGAGATAGGCCGACAACTCCTCGTCTCCGGCCACCATCGGCGACTTTGGCTGGATGAATTGCACGAACCGAGCCGCCCACTCCCGGTAGGTTTGCTCCGTACGCCAAAGAAACCCCCGGATGCGGATCGCTTGAATTAACTTCTGCTCCCACTCCGGCCCGCCGGTGTCCTCTGCCGCCTGCGGAGGTGGAATCAGGTTGGACGACTCCGGACGCCATTTCGCTCGCCCCCCGCGATCTCCGGTCGCACCCGCATCTCCCTCCCTCCGGCCGGTCATCACGAACCAACGAAGGGCGACTCTTGCCTCATCCGCAGCCGATCCGGTCAAGGATTGCAGGTACCGTTTCGCGACCACGATGGACACGGGGCAACGCTCCCGCTTGCAATACCCGAGGAAGGCGATGATCGAGAGCCTCCCGGTTCAACGCCTCTGCCCAAAGGGGGAAGTGGATCGGGTCTCTTTCGTCAGGCCGGGGATAGCCAGGTTCAGGCATGTGAGTTGAGCTTTTGACGGAACCCGATTATTGCAATGATTTATCTATTACCCTGAATCGAGGATGTAGATCATTGATGATAAACAATTTGTTTAATACATCAGGCACAGGTCCTGTCGATGACAGCTCGAGTTAAACCCTGCAAAAGCTCAACTCGCCGGCCCCTCCGCCGAAAGCTCAACTGCGGGATGAGCTTTTGAAGGGAGAAGGATTCGCCAGTTTTTTGCCTTTCCCTGTCCTGATGTCTCCACTACCAATTTGTCATGGCCAAGTTAGGAAACCCCGCCGCACCAACCCCGAGCTTGCTAGTCGGTTTTACAACCCTGCAAAAGCTCAACTGAGTTGAGGCTAATAACACTGTTGGCCAGAAGATGAAACGCTTCTCACTAATTGCCTGCTTCTTCGTGGCGGTCGGCGCGATTGCCGCCGAGCCCAGCCGCCAGCTTTTGATTCGTGGATGGGAGTTCTCCGTTCCGTCTTTCCTCACCCAGAAGGTCCACGATGGGCCGGATTTCACCGTCACCTATCTTTCCTCCGAAGAGAAGAAGATGGGCATGGGTATTTATGAAGGCGGTCACCCACAGGAGGCCTCCAAAGGCCGGCCTGGAGTCCGGAAAGAAGAAGATAAGATTGCCGGACAGAAAGCTTCGTGGGCTTTGTGGGAAGACGAGGTTGATGGAGCAAAGCGTGTCCGCTTCGAAATCTTCCTCGCAGTTAGCCCGTTGGGGACACCATCGGATCAGTTTCATCTATTCGGATATGCCGCTTCCACTGCGGACTTGGATTTACTGCGAGACATTGTGCGATCCGCCCTCCAAAAAGAAGAGGCCAACCAGACGGCACAGACAACTCCGGGGCTTCGCCCCCTCCGTGTCTGACCTTTAACGTTGGGCATAAAGAACCGATGCGTATCGTCATTTTGTTGTTCTGTGGCTTGATGCTGGCGGGATGCAGCCATCAGGAGCCGATCTTCGGTGTCGGAGGGCAAGCGCCGCAGTTTGGCGATTATTCCCGTTCAGAAATTGAGGCGCTTCGTATCTCGATCTCCAAGCTATCATTTCCGGTGCCGGAGCACACTGTTGCGAGGATGCTTCCCAAGCCAGTTGAGCCATTGCCCATCACTTTCGTGGATTGGATACCTGATCAAGAGAAGAAAGGAAGAGTCGGAGGCAATATCGTGGAGTACTGGTTGAATCGAAGACAGGTTTTGCGCGTCGCGACCGCCTACTATTACAAAGAAGGCGAGACTCCATACAGTCTTGAAGAGTGGGCGGAGATTATCAGCGCGAAGGAACGGGATCGCCATGACCGTAGAGTCTACTAAGACCCGGCCCAACCAGCCAGTACAGCACAACGCGGGCAGCTGTCCGTCTTCGGGCGACTTCCCCGCATCCGAAACTCCGTCCTCGCTCGGCCCGCGTGGCTGACCAGATATCGTTCGGCAAAAGATGAACCTTTCAGAGGCAATCGAATCTTTCGATGGTTGGTCGCTCCCGTCGACATTCCTCGGGAGCGTGCGATTGAAGCTCGCGGCGCACCCGCGCGAAGCAAAACTGCTTGAGGAGCTCGTCAGAGAGGCATCGCGCGAGGAACATTGGCGAACAGGAGATTTGGTCACTGGAAGTGTGATTGCACATCGCGAGACCAAGAAGAAGTTTCCCGAGGTTGAAGATGCGGTGATTACCTCGATCATCCGCGCGGTTTCATACGAATGGCGATGAACCAAAAAAGCCGAACAAGGCGCCAGAGCCAACGACCATGGCTGTCACGATCCGTGCTCCGAGCAGCACGGCTCGCGCCAGCCACGGTCGTGGCTCATCTTTGACGTTCGGCAAAATATGAAATGGATATATCTGTTCATCGCAGCATTCGCTGCGTTCATGTTTATTATCGTGGCATTCTTTGGAGAGCCGTCAAAAAAAGCGGGACAGCTGCAAGTTTGCGCTACTGCATTTGCCGTCAATTTCGGGCTCTTTTATTCGATTCGTTGGGCGCAGAATAGAAAGCTCCCTAAGTCACATAAGACGGAATCATGGAAGATTCGCGTCTAGCATATGAAGACCACAAAAGAGCCGAACCAGACGACACAGCACAACGCGGGCAGCCGTCCGTCTCGTGGCGACTATCCCGCGTCCCAAACTCCGTCCTCGCTCGGCCCGCGTGGCTGATCTGAATCGTTCGGCGAAGAATCATGAGCACGTCGCGAAAGTTTTCTTATTTCAATGCTCGGTGGAAGTGCGAAGCCGAGTTCTTCGCTGATCGATTGGAGTATGCGTGGGACAAGTGGGGATTGGGCGTTCAGAAGGGAAGATCCGTCATTCAGCACAGTGAGTTGTCACCACATTTGACGGATTCGTCGGTTATGGGCCTCGAAGCCACACCGCCGCTCTTGAAGGCGGCCATTTATGGCACCATCGGCATCTTCGCCCATGCTTTGCTTCCAGTGCCTTGGCGTCACATCGAGTATCTCTTTGCAGTCGGATTTCTCGGCTCCGTATCGCTAGGCCTCTGGCGGTTTTTCAGAAAGACGGAGACCATCAATATCCAGACGAAGGCTGGAAGCCCCGCGGTCGCCGTGGTAGTCACCAAGTGGTCTCCGGAGGAAAGAGCGGAGTTTCGTTCATTTTATGAGAAGTGGATCAAAGAGCCGAACCAGAGCATCACAGACAACTCCGGGGCTTCGCCCCTTCGTGTCTGACTGCAAACGTTGGGCAAAGATATATGAATCACGCGCACGATATTCTAGTCGGTCTCGGAGCTAAGCTGCGCCCGCCAGCAAGCGCAGTCGTCATCGAGCGTATCGCCAGAGAGCTAGATCTCACGTTACCGACAGATGTGCGCACCCTATACGAACACGCGAATGGCAGCGACGGTGAGTTCGGAGAGTGGTCGTGGCATTTTTGGCCCATCGACTCCGAAGAACTTACTCTGGGTAGCTATCTCAAGCGTCCGCGCAATTTCGTAGTTTCGCCGGACGCCAGAAAGATCGATCCAAGAAAGTATGTGCGGTTTTTCGACTGCCTTATCGATGCTCCGCTTTACGCCTACTGCGCCGATCAGAGTTCGCCATATCTCGGAGAGGTGATCGGTTGTCATACCGACAATGGCACCTTCGATGCGTTTTTTTCCGCCAGCAGCGTGTCACGCTTTCTGGAGTTACTGTTCGCGACACGAGGCGACGAGGTCATTCTCGTCGATGAAGAGACAGCCCAACCAGACGGCACAGACAACGACGGGGCTGCGCCCCGTCGTGTCTGACCTCAATCGTTAGGCAATAAAATGAAAAGGAGCGTGATAGTCCTGTGCATCGCGGCAGTCGCTCTCGGGCTAGCGGTTGCTTATCGCGTCGGCCCGCGGACAATCGCCAAAGAAGAAGGAGCACGAGGAGATTTCATCTCCATCGTCGAAATACCAGCGGGAGCTATTTCTTCGCGGCTCATGAGGGACAATCCGCGATATCGTTTCGAGTATCGGCTGGCGGACGGCTACCTATGGTCCGCTTTCTCCTTCCGTGGAGAGAGTTTTTATCCACGAAGTGCTGGTGTGAAGTGGACGTCTGACATTAGGGCAGTCGATCCAAAGGGGTCAATGATTAACAATTGACATTTAAATTCCAAGCGGCGGTCATTTGATGATGGCTCGCAAGTTGCGTATGGAGGAGACCGGTGGGATGTACCACGTGTTGAACCGTGGGAACTATCGGGCGTGGGTGTTTGGGGATGAGGGGGCGAGGGATGCGTTCGAGGCGACGTTGTTTGAGGCGTGC
>JBGTGS010000294.1:0-10442 GCA_041746615.1 Opitutaceae bacterium
GCCTTCGCCGGCCAGGGGGTTGTGGCGGAAACCCTCAACTTCTCCCAACTCGCCGGCTACCGCACCGGGGGGACCATCCACCTGGTGATAAACAACCAGATCGGCTTCACCACCCTCCCCAGCGAGGCGCGCTCGACCCGATATTGCACCGACGTGGCCAAGATGATCGAGGCACCCATCTTCCATGTAAACGGCGACGACGCCGAGTCGGTCTGCCACGTTGCCCTCCTCGCCCTCGAATTCAGGCTGAAGTTCCAGCGCGACATTGTCATCGACATGGTTTGCTACCGCAAACACGGCCACAACGAGAGCGACGAGCCCGCCTTCACCCAGCCGCTGATGTACAAAAAAATCGCCGACCACCCCCCGGTTTCCGCGATCTATGCCGGCAAGCTCATTGAAGACGGCATCATCACCCAGGAGGATTCCGATGCCATCAAGACCGAGTACACCTCCGCCATGGAGGCTGCGTTCGAAAAGGCCAAGGCCAAGGAAGCCCGGCGCAAGGCCGCCGACCCCAATGCAAAGTTCAAGGGCTCAAACGCCGTCTTCCAGCCGGGCTACAGCCACGTCTCCATTCCCACGGCGGTGACCCCCGCATTGTTCGACCAGGTGGTGCGGGGACTCACCCACATCCCCCCCAACTTCAAGTTAAACCCCAAGATCCGGCGCTTGCTTGATCACCGCATCAAGTCGCACCAGGGCGACGGCACCTTCGACTGGGGTTTCGCCGAAGCCCTCGCCTTCGGCACCTTGCTCTGCGATGGCACCCCTGTACGCCTCAGCGGTCAGGACTGCGAACGCGGCACCTTCAGCCACCGGCATGCGGTCCTCTACGATTACGAAACCCGCGAAAAATACGTGCCTCTGCTCAATCTCGACGAGAAGCAGGAACGCTTCTGCGTGTACAATTCCCTCCTGTCTGAAGCCGCCGTCCTCGGCTTCGATTACGGCTACTCCCTCGACTACCCCCGCATGCTCTGCATCTGGGAGGCCCAGTTCGGGGACTTCTGCAACGGTGCCCAAGTGGTCATCGATCAGTTCATCGCCAGCTCCGAATCGAAATGGCAGCGGGTCAGTGGCATCGTCCTTCTGCTCCCCCACGGCTACGAGGGACAGGGACCCGAGCACTCCTCCGCCCGCCTGGAACGCTTCCTTCAGCTTTGCGCCGAAGACAACATCCAGGTCGTCAATCTCACCACCCCGGCCAACTACTTTCACGTCCTCCGCCGGCAGATGAAGCGCGACTTCCGCAAGCCCCTCATCGTGATGTCACCGAAATCCCTGCTCAGGCACCAAAGCGCCGTGTCTCGAATCGCCGATTTCACCAACGGTTCATTCCAGGAGATCATCGACGACCCCAATCCACCCAAGGTGATTTCCCGACTGATCCTCTGCTCCGGCAAGGTGTACTACGACCTCGTCGAATACCGGGAGAAAAACAAGGTGACCGACACGGCCATCGTGCGCATCGAGCAGCTTTACCCGCTCCATCGCGAGCGCCTGGCGGAGATTGCCCGGGCCTGCGGTCCTCAAGCCCGGCTCGTCTGGTGCCAGGAGGAGTCGCAAAACAACGGGGCCTGGAGCTTCATCGCCCCGCAACTGGAGGCGATCTTCGAACGCAAGCCGGCCTACGCCGGCCGCGATGCGTCTGCCTCCCCCGCCGTCGGTTCCCTCGCCCTTCACAAAATCGAACTCTCCGCCTTCCTCAAGGACGCCTTTAGCATATGAAGCAGCGGGTAGTGAGAAGCGCGTAGCGAGCATCCCACACGTCCAACCCCACCGACCTTCCATAACTTCCCAGCCCTACCCGCCGCCTTCTACTCACTACCCGCTACTCGCTGCTCACTACTTTCATTCCCATGCCTTCCATCGACATCAAAATCCCGCCTCTGGGCGAATCAATCACCTCGGGCGTACTCGCCAAATGGCACGTGGCCGATGGTGACACCGTCAAGAAGGACCAACCTCTCTTCGAACTCGAAACCGACAAGATCACCTCCGAAGGCACCGCCGAAGCCGCCGGGAAAATCAGTTTAAAGGTGGCCGCCGGAACCGAGGTGAAGATCGGGGACGTCGTCGCCACCCTCGATCCAGACGCCGGAGACAAGTCAGGCAGGTCATCGGATGAAAAAAAGCCGGCGGAGAAAGTCGAAAAGTCCGCGGATACCAAGGCGCAGGCCTCCTCTGACCAAGCCGGTGAAAAACCCGCTGGGAAAGGCGCGGCGGCCGCCACGCAATCCCCTGCCGTCCGACGAATCGCCGGGGAAACCGGCACTGATCCCGACAAGATCGAGGGCAGCGGCAAGGGCGGCCGTGTCACCAAGGGCGACATGATGGCTGCCGCGGATTCCGCCGAAAAACCAAAATCCCAGGAAGAGCCCCCCCAGACAGAATCCCCGTCAACATCCGCTTCGTCCTCACCCGCCGGCCGTCAGACCCGCCGCAAGATGACGCCACTTCGCAAACGCATCGCCGAACGCCTCGTTCAGGCCCAGCACGAGGCTGCCATGCTCACCACTTTCAATGAGGTGGACATGTCCGCCGTCATGTCCCTGCGATCCAAGTATCAGGACGACTTCGTGAAGAAGCATGGCCTCAAGCTGGGGTTCATGTCATTTTTCACCAAGGCAGTGGTCCACGCCCTCCGCGAGGTTCCCACAGTTAACGCCCGCCTCGAGGGCGATGAGATCATCCTGAACCATTACTTCGACATCGGGGTGGCTGTCTCCACCGAGAAAGGCCTCATGGTCCCGGTCATCCGCGACTGTGACCAGCTCGGCATGGCCGGCATTGAACAGGCCATCGGCGCCGTCGCCAAGAAGGCCCGCGATGGCAAAATCACCCTCTCCGATCTCGATGGCGGTGTCTTCACGATCACCAACGGGGGCATCTTCGGCTCCATGCTGTCCACCCCGATTCTCAACGCGCCCCAAAGCGCCATCCTCGGTCTCCACGCCATCAACGAACGTCCCATGGCCGTTGACGGCCAGGTCGTCATCCGCCCGATGATGTATCTGGCCCTCAGCTACGACCACCGCCTCGTCGACGGCAAGGAGGCCGTCACCTTCCTCGTCAAGATAAAGCAGGTCATCGAAGACCCTGCCCGTCTGCTGATCGGCGCCTGAGCGCCGATCAGCAGAGCTTAAGTGAAAAGTTGAAGTTTAAGTTCCGCCAAGACGGCCACCACACTTCAACTTAAACCTCCAACTTCAACTTTCCAAAAATGTCTTCCTCATCATCTTCCTCGCCCACGTACGACGTGGTCGTAATCGGCGCCGGCCCCGGCGGCTATGTCTGTGCCTTCCGGGCCGCCCAACTCGGCCTCAAGGTCGCACTCGTCGACAAGCGCCCCGCACTGGGAGGCACCTGCCTCAACGTCGGCTGCATCCCCAGCAAGGCCCTCCTCCACTCGTCGGAACATGTCGTCTTTGCCAGAAATCATGCCGCCAGTCACGGCATCAAGCTCGGCTCCGTCGAGGTGGACCTCGCCGCCCTCCTCAAGAAGAAGGATGACGTCGTGACCAAGCTCGTGGGCGGAGTCGCCCAGCTGGCCAAGGCCCGCAAGATCACCGTCCTCACCGGCTCCGCCGCCTTCACCGGCAAGGACACCGTCGAGGTGAAGGGCGAAAAGGAGACGACCACCCTCAACGCAAAAAACTTCGTCATCGCCACCGGTTCGGCACCGGTCGAGCTTCCCTCCCTCAAATTTGACGGTGAAACCGTGGTCTCCAGCGACGAGGCCATCGCCTTCACCCAAGTTCCCAACAAACTGGTCGTGGTCGGCGGTGGCGCCATCGGTCTCGAACTTGGCTCCGTCTGGTCCCGACTTGGTGCCGAGGTCACGGTGGTTGAATTTTTGCCAAAGATCATCGCCACCTACGATGACGACATCGTCCGCAACTTCACCCGCTTGCTCCAGAAACAGGGCCTGAAGATTGAGGCAGGCGCCAAGGTCACCGGCTTGAAATCCCAAAAAGCAAAGTCCAAATCCCCCAAGGGGGGTGACGCGATCCTCATTGCCGAGCGCGAGGGCAAGGAGCTGGAATTTCCCGCCGACCGGATTCTCGTCGCCGTGGGCCGCCGGCCCTACACCGATGGACTCGGGCTCGACCAGGCCGGGGTTGAGCTCGACGACCACCAGCGCATCAAAGTCGACGATCACCTCAAGACCAACGTCCCGGGCATCTGGGCCGTGGGAGACGTCGTCGCCGGACCCATGCTCGCCCATAAGGCCGAGGAAGACGGCGTGGCCGTGGCCGAGTGGATCGCCGGCAAGGCCGGTCATGTGAACTGGAACCTCATCCCGGCAATTGTCTACACCGATCCCGAGGTCGCTTCCGTCGGCCTAGGCGAGAACGCCGCCAAGGAAAAGGACATCGCCGTCAAAGTCGGCCGGTTCAACTTCGCCGCCAATGGCCGCGCCATTGCCGCTGATCATACCGACGGCTACGTCAAAATCATCGCTGATGCCAAAACCGACCGGATCCTCGGTGCCCAGATCCTCGGGCATGGTGCCGGCGAACTCATCAGTGAAGTGGTCACTCACATGGAGTACGGCGGCAGCGCCGAGGACCTCGGCCGCACCATTCATGCCCATCCGACCATGAGCGAGGCCGTCAAGGAGGCGGGACTCGCCGTCAGCAAGAGCGCCATCCACGCCATCTGAACACCCCGCGCTGGATCGTCACTTGGCCGGACCGGACGCGCGCAAATATTCCATCAGCGCCGCCGCCGCGCGATTGAGGGGTTGGGCCTGCCTGCGGATGATGCCGATGGACCGGCTCATGCCTGCGAGTCTTCGATAGCGCACGCCTGCCCTCGCCTCAGCCTGACGCGCCATCTCCGGCACGATGGACAGCCCCCAGCCCGCCGCGACAAAAGACATCACCGTCTCGATCTGCGCGCTGCGGAAACTCACCCGGGGTGAGAATCCACTCAAGTGGCAGAATTGCAGGGCCTGACCCGCCAGGCAGTGCCCCTCCTTCATGAGAATGAAGGCCTCCGGCTCCAGGTCCGGAAGCCTCAGCTTCCGCCGTCCCGCCAAGGGATGCTTGGCCGGCAGCGCCACCAGTAGGTCTTCCAGGAAAAATTCCTCAGAGGTCAAACCACGCTTCTCCACCGGCAGGCTCACCAAGGCCAGATCGATCTCCTTGGATGTCACCGCCTGGGCCAGCTGTGCCGTCGTGTCCTCATGCACCACAACCTCGATTCCCGGATGTTGCTTCGCAAAGGCCCGCAGCCGCACCGGCAGGATATAGGGGGCTATCGTCGGCAGGGCTCCCAGCACCACCCGCCCACGCAACAAGCCACGCACCTCACGCATCTTCTCGCGCGCCTGCTCGACCTCTTCCATCACCTTCTCGGCATGGATGCGAAACAGCTCGCCTGCCGGCGTCAGGTGCACATCCCGTTTGGTGCGCTCGAACAAACGCTCCTCCAACTCATCCTCCAGCTTCATGATTTGCTGGCTGAGCGAAGGCTGGGCCACATTGCAGGATTCCGCCGCCCGGCTGAAATTGCGGGCGCGGGCCACAGCCAGAAAATATCGCAGTTGATGCAGCTCCATAGTTAATTCCTATGTTAATGAAGCAGGCTGATATTCTCAACCTATTCAAAGCAGAAATCAGAACTGCATGCGCCATGGGTGGAACCGGTAGTCATGGGTGGCAGAGGGAGGGCGTTCATGAGAATAAGTTCACGGGAACCACATTGATTCATCCAGCCGAGGCGGAAACGGTCTTGGCCCCGAGCAGTTATGCCTCGCGCGGATGCTCGGCGGGGTTGAGTAAACCGCCCACGCTTGGGTTTTTGCAGGTCAGATCGTAGGAGCGCCTTTACGCCGCGATGTATCAGTCGGATTAGACTGATCCGACGGATCGGACCAAAGCATCATGGGTGGACGGTATTCATCGCGGCGTAAAGCCGCTCCTACGAAAACCACCCACGAACAAGACCGCCGGTCAGCCCTTTAATCCCGCGCAAAAACGTGCGAGACGCTCGACGCCCTTGGCGATGATTTCATCGCTGGTTGCATAGCTTAGGCGGAGATAGCCCTCTGCACCGAAGGCGCTGCCCGGCACCGCTGCGACTTTTTCCTGGTCGAGCAGCCGGTTGCAGAAATCGACATCCCTCAGGCCGAACTTCGAGATGTTCGGGAAGAGATAAAACGCGCCCTGCGCCAGCAGGCAGGTCATCCCGGGAATCCCGTTGAGCGCCGCATGCAGGAATTTGCGGCGCCGGTCGAAGGCCCCCAGCATGACCTTGAGCGCAGCCATGGTTTTTCCTTTTTCCTGCAGGGCGGCGACAGCACCGTATTGGGCGAAGGTGGTGGCGTTGGAGGTCATCTGGCTTTGCAGCTCGGACACGGCCTTGGCGATTGCCGGGGGCGCGGCCAGGGTGCCCAGCCGCCAGCCCGTCATCGCATAGGTCTTGGCAAAACCGGATACGATGATTGTGCGGTCCGCGGCCTCGCGGCTGAAGGACGCCGGGCTGACATGCTGCGCGCCATCGTAGGTGAGATGCTCGTAAATCTCATCCGACATGATGTAGAGATTGTGGCGGAGTGCGACGGCGGTGATCGCCTCGAGTTCGGAGCGCGTGTAAACTGCACCCGTCGGATTCGAAGGCGAGTTGATGATCAGCAGCTTCGTGCGCGGCGTGATCGCAGCCTCCAGCTGGTCGGGGGTCAGCTTGAACCCGGTGGTGTCGTCGGCCAGAACCAGCTTGGGGGTTGCCCCGGCCAGCTTCACCATCTCCGGATAACTCACCCAAAATGGCGCGGGAATGATCACCTCGTCCCCGGGCGAACACACTGCAAGGATGGTCAGGTAACAGGAAAACTTGCCACCGGCCGAAACGACGAACTGCGCGGGTGCGTAGGTGAGCCCGTAGTCAGCCAGATACTTGTCGGACAGCGCCTTGCGCAGGGGCTCTATGCCGGGCGTCGGCGAGTACTTGGTCTTGCCGGCTTTGAGCGCGGCAATGCAGGCCTCCTTGATGTGTTCGGGGGTGTCGAAGTCGGGCTCGCCGGCGGCGAACCCACACACGTCTTCACCGGCCGCCTGCAAAGCCTTGGCCTTGGCATCGACGGCCAACGTCGGTGACGGCGAAACATTGCGGGCCCAGGTCGAAAGTGGCGCGGGAGCTGAGATCATGCGAAATGGCCCCGACACAAGGGACGGCCAAAACGAAAGGCAAGACGGTTGTCCGTCCAGATTGGATCTGCTCAGCGCTTCCTGGCGGCCGGCAGTGACAGCTGATCGAGCGCCTCGCGGAGGAGTTCGCCGACGCTGACCTTCTTCTTTTTGGAGTGCCGCGTGAGCAGGGACTTCATGTCGCCCGGCAGGCGGACCGAGATCTGCCGGTGCTCTTCGTACTCGGCTTCGTAGCGCTCAAAGTTGAATTTGGCGATGGCCAAACGAACCACTTCGCTCGTCGAACTGAGCCCGAGTTTCTTTTGTGCCGCGCCGATCTTGGTGATCAGGGATACGGGCAGGTCAAAGGTGAGCGGGGAAGCCGTCGAGGAAGATTTCTTTGCCATGGCTGAATAAAGAGTCCGACCGATTAATGGGGGCTAAGCGCGTGCAACAGGAACGAAGCCTGAGCAGACGCGGTTGGGCAACGCAAAACTTGAGGAACATATGGGATTGAGTTCACCGGGGGCATGGCCGACCGTCCCCGGCACTCCGGCACCCCGTATCCGCACCATGGCCCAAGTCGTCATCGAGAACCTGCTGAAGCTCTACCCCGAGAAGGGCGGACCCGGCGTACGGGCCGTGGATTCCATCAATCTCAGCATTGAAGCAGGCGAGTTCATGGTCCTGGTGGGCCCATCCGGTTGTGGAAAATCCACCACGCTCCGGATGATTGCCGGCCTGGAGGACATTTCGGGCGGCACCGTCTCCATCGAGGGCCGGGTTGTGAACAAGGTTGCCCCCAAGGACCGGGATATTGCCATGGTTTTCCAGAATTATGCGCTCTATCCCCACATGAGCGTTTACGAAAACCTGGCTTTCGGCCTGCAGCTGCGAAAATTCCCGAAGACCGAGATCGATCGAAGGGTCCGTGAAGCGGCGACCCTGCTCGGCCTGGGGGACTACCTGGACCGCAAACCCAAAGCTCTCTCCGGAGGCCAGCGCCAGCGCGTCGCCGTTGGCCGGGCCATCGTCCGCCAGCCCAAGGTCTTTCTCTTCGACGAGCCGCTTTCCAACCTCGACGCAAAGATGCGCGGCACCACCCGCACCGAGATCTCCCGGCTGCATGCCCGGCTCGGGGCCACCATGATCTACGTCACCCATGACCAGGTCGAGGCCATGACCATGGGCGACCGCATCTGCGTCATGAAGGACGGTCACATCATGCAGGTCGCCGGACCCATAGAGCTCTACAATCATCCGGCCAACCTCTTCGTCGCCGGCTTCATCGGTTCACCTTCAATGAATTTTTTCCATGGCCGTCTCAACACGAGCCCGGCGGGTCTCAAATTTGTCGAAACCAATGCGGACCAGCCACCCGCGACGATCCCACTGAATGCACCTTGGTCCGCCCTTGCGCCTTCATGGGACGGACGGGGCGTCACTTTGGGCCTGCGCCCGGAAAACCTCCGTCCCGCTCCCGACGATACCAGTGGCGTCATCAATGCCCGGATCGAACTCGTCGAGCCCATGGGAGCCGAGACCTACCTGCACCTTCATACCGGCGCGACCGCCTTCATCGCCCGCGTGGATCCCACCGGTCGCTACACCGCCGGAGATCGGATCACCCTCATTCCCGATTCCGGCCGTTGCCATCTCTTCGATCCGGATACCGGCCAGACCATCGCCTGAACGGGTGCGGCACCTACACCACCTCGGCCAGCAGGGAACCTATCAGATTGTAGGCGTCCCCCGGTGACTCCACCACCCTCCAAGCCTTGCCGGCAATAACCGGATCCACCAGCCGGCCATGGCGGATCAGGATGGTCCTGACACCGATTTCGGACCCCGCCAGAACATCGACATCGGCATCGCCGACATAAAGCGTCTGCGCCGGAAGCACCGCCAGCCGTCTCATGATCTCCACCAACCCCTCGGGATGCGGTTTGTGGGTCTCGAGATCATCCCCACAGACGATCTCGCGCAGGGCGGGGGCCAACCGCTGCTCCCGCAGGATCACCTCGGATGAACTGCGGTCGCGCCCGGTCCAAAGGGCCAGTTCCCGCCCCGCCGTTCGCAGGCGTTCGAAAAACGGATACACCCCCTCAAACGGTGTGATCAGATGCCAGTGGGTGTTGCTGTAGTCCGCCAGCCGCTGCATCGCCTCCGGCACCTGGGCGTCATCCTCCAGTAACTCGCGGAACGTACGCTCGGGCGGTGCCCCAAGTCGCAGAAACAGCTGCTCACCCGTCAGAGGCTCGCGAAAGGGCGCCAGCGCATGCGCGAAGGCACGCAGGACCATCGGCATGGAATCCACCAGCGTGCCGTCCAGGTCGAAGACCACGGCACTGGGAACCGGATCAGGGGAAGTCATGGAGTGATTCGCTCGATGCGGTCCGGCGGGGGCGGAGCCACGGGGGCCCCCAGCATGGACGGTTCAAACAGGCTGGACGCAAAGCCCATCCCAACCGCAGCCCCGGTCACGCTGAAACGCGTTTTATCGCGGGTGGCTTCGTCCCGCAGATCGATGGATTTCACGATCCAGTGGTCGCCGACTTTCTTCAGGTCGATCACGGTCATGGTCTTGAGGGGACGGCCCTCGGATCCGATTTGCTCGGCCTGGACCATCGCCCGATATTCAAGATCAAGATACACCCTCACCCCGCTGAAAGTGGGGTTCTGCTCGGCGAAGGCTTCCGGCGGATACAATAGGAAGGCATGAGTCGGCCGGCCGCGTACGCGGGCCACTCCCTCGAAGACGAAGTCCTTCCAGTACATGAAGGGCATTTGCAGATCAAAGGGGGTGATCTGGGTGTCCGCAATGGGCTCCAGCAGACTGGAAAGTCCCATCTGATGGGTCCCCTCGGGATCAGTCGGTGTCCAGCGCCAGACAACCGGCTCCGGGCCGTTCTGAACCAGCCAGCGCTGCTGCCCATCGGATTCGCCGGGGGAAAGGACCACCCGGGAAATCGGCCCGGTGGAATTACTGCCCCGCCACATCCATCCAGCCAGCCGATGGTCGGCGCCCCGCCGGGGCATTACCCTGAATTCAATGGTGTAAAAACCCTCACCTGCGCCGGCCAACTGACGGAATTGCTCCAATATGCGCTCTCCTTGTGCCTGGTCCGGAACCCCCGTTTGCACATAGCGCGGCAGGGGCCGATAGCCTTTCTGCTGGGCCGTGAGCAGCCCGACTCCACCAAAAGCAAGGCAGGCGGCCAAAACCGCCTGCCTTGGAAAAATCGTCCTGAGGGACGCGCCGGCCACGGGGATCAGGGCTGGGCAGCCGCCTCGCCCTCGGAGGCG
>JBGTGS010000295.1:0-11454 GCA_041746615.1 Opitutaceae bacterium
GGATCCCCCCGGCCGAACGAGGTCGAACTGGGTCCTTTGACCACTTCAACCCGATCAGCAAACGATGTATCGAAGATCATGCGGTTTCCGTTTAAAAATCCATCCGTATAGGTGCCGCTGGTTCTCACCCCCCGGATTTCCTGGGTTCCATTCAGCTGGATGGCCTGGGTGACGCTGGGCACAAATTTGAAGACCTCGTTGGAATTGAACAGATTGGCATCCCTGATCAGCTCACTGGTGATGATGGAGGTTGCCTGGGGGGTGTCGATATAGGCCAGTGCCAGCCGGCCGGAGGTGCCCAAGGTGGCCCCATAGGCCGTCTCGGCCTCTGCCGTCACCGTGAAGGGGCTGAGTTCAATCGTTTCCTCCGACGTTGGGCTGGTTTGAGCGAACAGGCTTGAAGTCGCCAACCACCCGAAAAGGGCGAGCAGCGATGTCTGGGTTTTGGTAGGGTTCATTTTGCTTTTGGGTTGTGGGGGGGGTGCAGGTCGAGATGCTTCGCGGTGGGCGGACGGCTGCCTGAGGCTGACCACAAACCCGCCCGTCACTTCGTCCTGGCGGGCGACGAGTGGGGTGCCGGAAAGCATGCGATCGATTGCCTCCCGGTGCGAAAATTTGCCCTTTATGGCGTTGGTTTGTTGATCTCTCACCTGGTTCATCAGGAACACGATCTGGCAGCCGGAAACCTCGGCGAACTGGCTTAAAGTTGCGGCCGCCGCACCGCGGGGGATATTGTAGCTCCGTTTCGCTTCCGTCTGCTCGGACCACGCCACCACCGTCCGTTCCCGGTCGCTGGCAGCCAGACACGGAGTGGGGAGATAGCCGGCAGAGGTAAACATGCAGATAAGGAGGCCTACTCTTGAAACGCAGCCGTGCAGGATATGGGTTAGGCCCGTCACAGGAATTTTTCCCGCCACGCGTTACCAGCAGTTTCAACGCACCCGTCGCAGCACGATTTCATCCCATTCAGACCGCTCGGCCACGATGTCTCCGCCTTGCTCGAGCAAGCGCACAAAGGCATCGATCTGGTCCAGTGCCATGACGCCACCGATCTTGAGCTCACCCAACTCCGGATCACCCAAAACCAGCTGCGTCGCATTGCGCCGGTTGAACTGGGCCACCAGCTCTCGCAAGGGCAGATCAATGAATGGTATCATCCGCTCCTGCCAGGCCAGCTGGGTTCGAATCGATTCCGGGGCCACCTTCTCGACTTTAGGGTGCCCCGTCGGGTCGCCGCGCACAAGCCGCGTCTGTTCGCCCGCCGCAAGCAGCGCAGGCTCCTCGGAGCCCCCCCTTCCGTAAGCTTCCGATTTCTGGCTCACCTCGACCTTCCCTTCGACCACGAGAACATCGATGGACTCCGCCGCCAGCCTCACGTTGAAGGCCGTGCCCACGGCGCGCACGGAAACATCTCCTATCATAACGATAAAGGGGCGCTCCGCATCGTGGGCCACTTGGAAGTGCGCCTCGCCTTCGCTCAAAACAACCCGGCGCTCTCCCCGGCTGAACTCCACGCCCATCTGGCTGCCCATATTGAGATCGACCAGGGATCCATCACTTAGCGCGACCCGGCGCGAGGCCGTCATATCAGTGGCGTACACTTCATCGGGAACACCCTCAGACGAACCCGTCCACCAGATAACCATTCCGAGGACCAGCGCCGCGGCGATACCCGTAGCCCACCACGAGGAGGGTATGCGGAAGAGCCCGCCCCCCCCCGAGGGGTGCATGGATGGGGTCTCGCGACGCTCGATCCGCGCCTCCAAGGACGCTCTCACTCCGGGCAGTTCACCCAACAGCGCCCGCATCTCCTCCACCCGCACGAGTGCGGCCTCATGCCGCGGGTTGCTTCGCCGCCAAGCCGAAAATGCCTGCGCACGTTCAGGGTCAAACCCTTCGTCACGTTCGAACAACCAGGAGGCCGCCGCCTCATCCAACGCTTCATCGGATAAATTCGGGTCGGGAATGCTCATTTCAAAGTCGTTTCCCCCGGTTTCCCAAAGGCAGGTTCCAGTGTGTCCAAAAACCCGCGCTGCCTGAAAATCTTTATGCAATCGCGCACGCCTTTGACCATATGAACTTTCACGGTTTCGCGGGATATACCCAGGCGCTCCGCTATGTCCTTGTATGGCAACCCGTCAAGGTGGCGCAGCATCATCACCTGGCGGCACCGCTGAGGCAATGAAGCCACCGCTTCGGTCAACACGTCCAGTCGCTGTTGGTGCTCCAGGGTTTCGACCATATCGGTTTGCTTCTCCAGCGTCGGCAATTCGGTCAGTTCTCCAATCGGTACGAGCACCGTCGTTTTTCTTCGACGAAACTTATCAATGGCCAGGTTGCGCGCCGCGGTAAAAAGAAAGGCCTTCGTGTAGGTCAGCCGGCCTTCCCTCTTGGCGCGCAACAAACGAACGTAAGTCTCCTGCACCAGATCGTCGTGGTCCTGTAGGGAGGGGAATCGTCTCTGGAGATAGGCACGCAACGCCCGTTCATAGGGTTTCACTTCTTCAAGAAACCAGCGGGCTTGTTCGGACGGAGGCATGGGGGAAACGGGTCGCCGACGACCGCGCAACTGTCTCATTTGAACCCGGAGCTCAGGATGTCGAGAGCGTTCTCCCAAAATGGTCTTCAGCCCGGGTTTATCCACTAAAGGCTAACCCTGAATGATGGCTGTCGGGTGGTAATAAAAAGGAGTGAACAATAGGCCTGTAAGGACACGCACCAAAGCACTTTAAGTTGAACTGCAGCTGGCCCCCATGCGCACCGGCAAACTCCTCGCCAACCAGCGCCGGCCGCAGCGTCGCAAGGCGGCCCCCGGCCTCGCCGCTTCAATCTCGCACCGTGTTCATGCCGAGACGCACGATGCGGTCGATCAGCTGTGGATAGGAAAGCCCGGCTTTCCGGGCCGACAACGCATAGTCTTCGTCCGGGGCCAGCATCGGGTTGGGATTAGCCTCGATGAAATAGAGCTCGTTTTTTGCCGTCAGCCGCAGGTCCAGCCGTGCATAACCGTCGATCGTGAGCAGGTGGTAGATGCGCTTGCAGGTCTTCTCAATGCTCCGCACCACCGCGGGCTCCAGGTCCTCGGCAAACCGGTTCTCCAGCCCCCAGCGCTTGCGGTACTCCTCATCCCACTTGACCTTGTAGGTCGCGATCTTCGGCTCGTCCGGCGGTACCTCGGTGAAAACCAGCTCGCGGATGGGAAAGACCTGCAGCCGGTGGTTCCCGATGATGCTGACATACAACTCGCGCCCTTCGATGTACTCCTCGGCAATCACGTCATTGTCGAACTTCTCATGGATGAACTCCACGCGTTCCCGGAATTGCTCGTCCGTCTCCACAAACGAGGCCTGCGAGATCCCGTAGGAGGCCTCCTCCTTGAGCGGCTTCACCAAAATGGGGAAACGCAGCCGCCTGGGCCTCACAATGCGCTTGCCGCGGGGCACGATGATGAAGGCCGGCGTGTGAATGCGGTGGTAGCTGAGGATCTTCTTTGAAATGCCCTTGTGCTTGCAAAGCGTGAGGCCGGTCGAACCACATCCGGTGAAGGGCAGCCCGGACATGGTGAGGAACGAGACGATATGCTGGTCAAAGGCACGGTTGTTGCGGAACTGGTCGGCCAGGTTGAAGATCACATCCGGGGTGAAGGTCTGGAGCTTCTGCCGGAGCAAATCGAGGTCGTCGAAGATCGCCAGCTGCTCGGTCGGGTAATCCAGCTCCTTCAGCGCCGCCAGCACGCCCGCCTCCGTCTTCCAGTCGGCCGTCCTCAGCTCGGGACTCAAATCCTGGTCGAGCTTGGTGGGCCGCACGGCGTCAAACAAGGTGAGCACCTTCAGTTTTTTCCTCATGGTTACTTGGTCCGCTTGAATTTTCCGGTGAACAGGTAGTTCATCACCAGCGTGGTGATGTAGGCCGCCACCGGCAGATCCGGCGCCGCTTCGCCGGGCTTGAGGTGGAGGTCCAGTTGATCGCACCGCTCGATGAGGCGGGCGAGCAGTTTGTTGATGCGATACTTTTTTTCATTGGTCCACTCACAGATCGCGTCCATCAGCTTGCGCCGGTTCTCCCGGAGGTAACGCGACGCCTTCAGCGCCCCGGTCTCCTGCGCCCCCGCGAAAAGCTGCCGGAGGTCGTTGTCATAGAAATCCGGGTACGCATCCTCATAAAGCTTCCGCTTCCGCGCATAGTAGGTCTTGAGCTTGATGTTGAGGAAATCGTAGTCCTTCACCCGGTACCCGGGCTGGTTGACGGGAGGCTGGCCTGCCAGCGAGGCCATCAGTTCGTCGACGTACTCGAGTTTCTGCAGGGCTTTCCATCCCTTGAAACGGGCGCGCCAGTCCAGCCCGGGCGTGAGCCACACCGCAAAGGTCTCCGCGAAATCCTCATCCGGATGGCTCTGCGCATACCAGTCGTCGAGGTGGACCACATAGGAGTGGCTGTAGGGCCGCGGCCGGTAGAATTGCGGCGTCTCCGTCGTGGAAGTCCGCCCGAACATCCGCTGCCACTTCCGCTTCCGGAAGAGCTGGTAGGCGTACGCGTACGCATGGGCCGCCTCGTGGCGCATCAGGCGCATGAACCACTCCGGGCTCTCCCCCTCGACTTCCAGCATCATCTTCGCCTCGAGCTTGCGCAGGCGGTCGTGAACCAGGAAGAACGGGATGAAAATGGCCGGGATCCCCACGGGCACGAACCATTCGTCACCCACATGGCACGGCGGATGAAAAACCAGGCCCTTCTGCGAAAGCTCATCGTACAATTGCTGCACCAGGCCCTCGAGCGGCGTGCCCTCGATGCCGAGCCCAAGATGGGAGATCTTTTTATCGAGCAACTCCTCGTCGCCAAGATCTGCCCAAACTGGGGGTTCCATAAATCAACCCTAAGGACATTGCCGGACCCCCTACAAGCTGGCAGTGCGGTTGGGTGCCACGAAACGGCATTCGTTCGCTTGTACCGCCCCTGACCCGGAGGACCCGCACCCGGAGACTCTCTGGACTCCCAGTCATCCATCAGTTGACATGAAGGTTCGGGGGCGCCCGCACCGGTCTGGACACAGCCAATACAAGCTCCACGTCATCTTAAACATTGAGCCACCGGCGTGAATGCCCACCATGCATGCGATCCTACCACCACCTTCTTCTGCGCCAACCCCCGGTAACGAATGATATGCTACCTCCCCGCTGAGACCGCACCCGGTGAACTCCGGGCCGCACTCACCCCCACCACCGCCAAGGCGCTCGGACAGCTTGGTCTGACCATCCAGGCCCCTCCCGGCCTCGGTCGCTCCAGCTTGTATACCGATGCCGACTACCAGGCCGCCGGAGTCACTCTGGTCACCGACCATCCCGCCGCCCTCGCGTCAGCCGACATCGTCATGCGGGTGCGCAAGCCGCCCGTCGCGGAAATCCCTCTCATGAAACAGGGATCCCTGCATATCAGCCTGCTGGATCCGTTCAACGAGCCCGCCCTGCTCGAGGCCTTTGCCAAGGCGGGAGTCAGCGCGGTGAGCCTCGAGATGATCCCGCGCACCACCCTGGCGCAGAAGATGGACGCCCTCAGCTCCCAGGCGAGTCTCGCGGGCTACGCCGCCGTCGTCCAGGCCGCCGCCCGTCTGGGCATGGCTCTGCCCATGATGATGACCCCCGCCGGCACCCTCATGCCGGCCCGCGTCTTCGTCGTCGGTGCCGGTGTCGCCGGCCTCCAGGCCATCGCCACCGCCAAGCGCCTGGGTGCCCGTGTCGAGGCCTTCGACACCCGCCCGGTCGTCGAGGAACAGGTGAAGTCCCTCGGCGCCAAGTTCGTGAAGATCGATCTCGGCCAGACCGGCCAGACCGCCGGCGGCTATGCCCAGGCGTTGACCCCTGAGCAGATCGCCAAGCAACAGGCGGGCATGGCCAGAATCTGCGCCCAGTCCGACATCGTCATCACCACCGCCAAGCTCTTCGGCAAAAAGGCCCCCCTCCTCATCACCCGCACCATGCTCGCGGGCATGAAGCCCGGCAGTGTGGTCGTCGATCTCGCGCTCGAAAGCGGCGGCAATGTCGAGGGCGCCCGCCCCAACCAGGAGGTCGTGACCGACGAGGGCGTGATCATCCTCGGCCAGACCTGTTTCGAGGGCACCGTCGCCCACCACGCCACCCAGGTCTTCGCCGCCAACCTCACCGCCTGGCTCACCCACTTCTGGGACACCAAGGAGAAGCAACTCCGTCTCGATCCCAACGACGAGATCCTCAAGGGCAGCCTGATCACCCAGGGCGGCGCCATCGTACATCAACAGTTTAAAAACAAAGGCTGAAGGCTGAAAGGCTGAAGGCTGAATCGATCCGCCCCACAGCTCCACCGCCCAAACCCCGTCCGCCACCTTCAGCCTTTCAGCCTTCTTCTCCCTCAGCCCTTCAGTCTTTCAGCCTTCAGCCCTTCAGCCTTTTTCTTCTCCCATGGACCTGATGCTTTTGTTCTTCATTTTCACGCTCGCCGCCTTTCTGGGCTTCGAGCTGATCGCCAAGGTGCCGTCCCAGCTGCACACCCCGCTGATGTCAGGCTCCAACGCCATCTCCGGCATCACCATCGTCGGCGCCATCATCGCCGCCGGCGCTGACGACGGCTCGTGGCTGACCACCGTGCTCGGCACCTCCGCCGTGGTGCTGGCGACCATCAATGTCATCGGCGGCTACCTCGTCACCGACCGCATGCTGGGGATGTTCAAGAAAAAGGAAGCCCCGAAGAAGGAGGGGGCATCGTCATGAACCCCCAACTCCTCAATCTCGCCTACATTGTCGCGGCCATCCTCTTCATCTTCGGCCTCAAGATGCTGGGCCGCCAGCACACCGCCCGGCGCGGCAACCTGATCTCCTCGACCGGCATGCTCATCGCGGTGGTGGCGACGCTGCTCGATCACCATGTCATCAACTACACCTGGATTGTGGTGGGCATCGTCATCGGCACGGTCATCGGCGTGACCTGCGCGCGCCTCGTCAAGATGACCTCCATGCCCGAGATGGTCGCACTGCTCAACGGCTTCGGCGGCCTCGCCTCCCTGTTGGTGGGCTGGGCCGAGTACGGCAAGATCCGCACCTTCGGCTGGGATCATTACCTGTCGGAATTCGCCGGGACCCCGATCTTCACCAGCTCGGTCATCTTCCTCGCCGTGCTGATCGGCGGCATCACCTTCACCGGCTCGATCTACGCCTTCTGCAAGCTCGCAGAGTGGTTGAGCGGCCGGCCCATCCTCTTCCGCGGTCAGCACATCATCAACGGACTGATGTTCACCGCCATGATCGTGGCCGGACTGGTCTTCATTCTCAATCGCGACCCGGACACCGCGCTGATCGCCTTTGCCAGCTTCCTCGGGCTCGGCCTGGTGCTGGGCTGGACGATGGTGATGCCGATCGGCGGCGGCGACATGCCCGTCGTCATCGCCGTGCTCAACAGCCTCTCCGGCCTCGCGGCGTGTGCGGCCGGCTTCGTCATCACCAACAACGTGCTGATCGTTGCCGGCTGCCTCGTCGGCACCAGCGGTATGATCCTCTCAATCATCATGTGCAAGGCCATGAATCGCTCGATCACCAACGTGCTCTTCTCCGGCTTCGGCGCCGTCACCCAGTCGGCCGCCGCCCCCGGCGAGAATGCGGTCGAGGGCGAACTCAAGCCAATCTCGGCCGAGGACAGCTTCTCGGTGCTGGAAGCCGCCCGTCAGGTTGTCTTCATCCCCGGCTATGGCATGGCGGTCTCCCAGGCCCAGCACGTCGTGCGCGAGCTCGCCGAGATGCTCGAACAGAATGGCACCGAGGTTCGCTTCGCCATCCACCCCGTCGCCGGCCGCATGCCCGGGCACATGAACGTACTCCTGGCCGAGGCCAACGTGCCCTACGAACAGCTGGTGGAGATGGATTCGATCAATCCACTGATGCCGACCATGGACGTCGCCATCGTGATCGGCGCAAACGATGTGGTGAACCCCGCGGCCGCCCGCGACAAGGCGTCACCCATCTACGGCATGCCCATCATCAACGCCCACGAGGCCCGCACCGTCATCTGCCTCAAGCGCGGCAAAGGCACCGGGTTCTCCGGTCTGGAAAACCAACTCTTCCTCCTCCCCAACACCCGCATGCTCTACGGCGATGCCAAAGGCTCTCTCCAGGCGGTGATCAGCGAGTTCAAGAGCCTGGCGGTGTAACCCGGACCGTGGCGCGGCCAGCGCGCCACCTACCGGGTGGCACCCCAACACGATTCAGATGTGATTGACGCGCTCGCCGCGCCACAGCCCGGTCACCCTTCCACCGGCCGCGCCACTTCTGCGGGCAGGCACCCCTCAATCCGCCAGTCGGCCCGGCGGAACCAGCGGGGGTTCCGCCGCCGCCACGTTGCGGCGGATGGACACAAGGTTTTCACGGACGAGTGCGCCCATCGATTCGCAGCGCCGGTACCCTTCGTGCTCGTAATGCACCGCGAGGGCCTCACGCAACTCGTGCAGGTGCGCGACAGGAGCGAGCGTGTCCCCCGACATCGCGTTCAACAGCAGTCCGAGGCGCTCCTCGGTCACCGCCGCCCGCTGCAGCATGAGCACCTGTTCCTCACGCTGGTACTGGCGAGCGGTCTCGACGTGAAGATGCTTGGCACAGAAAAGGGCCAGCGGCTGGTTGTCCTTGAAGAACTGTGGCCGGTAAAAGTTCATGCGTCCTTCGTAGCTCTGCTGGTCAAAATCCATCGCCCGGATGCGGATCTGCGCACCCTCGAAGTCGGGGGTGAACACCACCACGAAGTTGTAGCTGCGCATGTCGCCCAACAGGCGCACGAAACAGCGTTCGTTGAACTTGACCAGTTCCTTGGCCACGCGGATCGCCTTCAGCTCCGGGCTGTGCAGCCAACGCTCGATGAAGACGTCGCCGGGGATGCCGGCGATGTGCTCCTCCACCAGCGTGGAGCCGCAGGTGACGTAGTTCATGCGGTTCGGTGAGAGCACGTGCTCGAGCTCCAGGCCATAAACCCGCGAGGCGTCGCCGCGCTTGACGTAGAAGTGGTCGGGATTGTCGTTGTAGGCGTTGACGATGCGGATGCGGAAGGGGGCCGAGTTGCCGAAGGCGCAGAAATCGATGCGGTCGATGTAAAGGTGCTGCATGACCGAACGGTCCCCATCCACCCGGAGGATCGCATAAATCTGCTTCAGGTCCTCGTGCAGCGAGTCCATCTCGATCCGGTCATACACCACCGATTCCCAAAGGGTGGGCCGGCCCTGGGCATCGGGCAGCGGTGCCGACTCCACAAAGCCCCGCAGGCGCTCGTAGGTGGCCGGCAGGTCGCGTTCCCGCCGGTAGCGGCGCAGATAGGTGCGCAGCCCGTCCGAAATCGGGAAGCTGGGCTTCTTTTCCTGTGGGCGCACGACGGCATCCATGTCATCAACCCTGAGACCCTCTCCCCGGCATGGCAAGGGTGTGCAAAAATTGGCTAAAGCCTGGCTGCCCCCCGCTTTCGCCTCGCCCCCGCATCCCGGCCGCATAAATTACCCATCATGCTGCTGCTCGCCGCCAGTGCGCTGGAGAAACTCCAGAATGTGCCAAAGGTCTTTTGGGTGAACGCCCTCATGGCCCTGGTTGCCTTCGTGGTCGGGGTCATTCTCATCCGCCATGCCGCGCAGATGAACAAGCTCGTGCTTGCCCTGATCGTCTTCCTCTTCGTCACCGTTGTCGCCTTTCAGTGGGTCTTTGAGCGCAACGAGCCCCGGGCCCTCACGCCGTACGTGGACAAGATTGCCCCCTTCTTCCCCAGCAAGATCGACTACCACGGCAATCAGCAGAATCAGCCCAGGGGCACCCAATAGGATCCCGCAGTTGCGGGATCCTTAAGCAGCGCTTCGCGCTGCACCCCCGGCACGAAGTGCCGGCTTAGCATCCCGCGCAGCGGGATGCTGCTTAACGATCACAAACTCCGCCCAAATTTGGGTGGTCTTCGGCTTGGGCGGACGCCAACCTGAACGTCCCTTTATGCCCAAGCCTCACTCTGACATCGGACTCATCGGCCTCGCGGTGATGGGTCAGAACCTCGCCCTCAATATTGCCGACCACGGCTTCCAGATCTCGGTCTATAACCGCACGGTCGAGAAGACCGAGAAGTTCGTCTCCGAGAATCCCTCCACCCCCGGCGGTCTCGTCGGTGCGAGAACCCTCGAGGAGTTCGTCGCCTCCCTCGCCCGCCCCCGCAAGGCCATCATCCTCGTCCAGGCCGGCAAGGCCACCGACGCCGTGATCGACAGCCTCGCGGCGCTTTTCGAAAAGGACGACATCATCATCGACGGCGGCAACGCCCTCTGGACCGACACCATCCGCCGCGAGAAGGCCCTCAAGGAAAAGGGCCTCCGCTTCATCGGCTCCGGTGTCTCCGGCGGCGAAGAAGGTGCCCGCTTCGGCCCGTCCCTCATGCCCGGCGGCGACAAGGCCGCCTTCAAGGAACTCGAACCGATCTGGAAGGCCATCGCCGCCAAGGTGGACAAAAAGACCGGCCGCCCCCTCACCGGCGCGACACCCGGCAAGCCCGTCAAGGGTGGCGTCCCCTGCACCACCTACATCGGCGAGAATGGTGCCGGCCATTATGTGAAGATGGTTCACAACGGCATCGAGTATGGCGACATGCAGATGATCTGTGAGGCCTATGACCTCATGCAGGGCGTCCTTGGCCTCAAGGCCGCCGAGATGGGTGACATTTTCTCCACCTGGAACAAGGGTGCCCTCGACAGTTTCCTGATCGAGATCACCGCCGACATTCTCAAGCAAAAGGATCCCGCCTCGAAGAAGGCTTTCGTCGACGTCGTCCTCGACACCGCCGGCCAGAAGGGCACCGGCAAGTGGACCTCCGTCAACGCCCTCGACATGGGAGTCGCCGCCCCGACCATCGCCGAGTCCGTCTTCTCCCGCTGCCTCTCCGCCATCAAGGAGGAGCGTGTCGCCGCCTCCAAGATCCTCAAGGGACCCAAGAGCAGAAAGCTTTCCGGTTCGAAGAAGGCCTTCATCGAGGCCATCCACGACGCCCTTTATTGCTCCAAGATCTGCTCCTACGCCCAGGGTTTCCAGCTCATGCGCCAGGCCCAGGTCGAGTACAACTGGAAGCTCAACTTCGGCCAGATCGCCCAGATCTGGCGCGGCGGTTGCATCATCCGCGCGGCCTTCCTCCAGAAGATCACCGAGGCCTATGCCCGCAACCCGAAGCTGGCGAACCTCCTCCTCGATCCGTATTTCAACAAGATCATCCAGAAGGCCCAGGCCAACTGGCGTCGCGTCGTGGCCCTCGCCGCCGAGCACGGCGTGCCCGTGCCCACCTTCGCGTCGTCGCTCGCCTACTACGACGGCTACCGCTCCGCCCGCCTCCCGGCCAACCTGCTCCAGGCCCAGCGCGACTACTTCGGCGCACACACCTACGAGCGCGTGGACCAGCCGCGCGGCAAGTTCTTCCATGTGGATTGGCCCGAGG
>JBGTGS010000296.1:0-6331 GCA_041746615.1 Opitutaceae bacterium
CTCTTCGCCCGAAATGCCGTGGCCGCTGCGGCTCCGCCCGAACCTGCCTTCAAGCTGCGTCCGGACACCCGGGCGGTCTCCCGTCGGTCTGAAACCGTCTAAACGGCCCGGTCATCCCCCGGAGCAATCAGACCCATGTCCAAATTATTTCCCAAATCAGCCAACCGGCTGCCGTTGCAGATCATCGTCTATCTTTTTGTACTCGCCGGGATCGTCACTGCCGCCACGACCTATTACGCGACACCCAAGTACACGCGTATCGGCTACGCCCCCGTCCAGCCCGTCCCCTTCAGCCACGCCCTCCACGCCGGGCAACTCGGCATGGACTGTCGTTACTGCCACTCAACCGTCGAAAAGTCGTCGTTCGCCGCCATCCCGACCGCGCAGACCTGCATGAACTGCCATGCAACGGTGAAGCCCACCAGTCCGCTCCTCGCCCCCGTGCGGGCCAGCTTTGAATCGGGCGACCCCGTGCCCTGGGTCAAGGTTCACGAGGCCCCCGATTACGTCTTTTTTGACCACTCCGTCCACGTCAACCGCGGCGTCTCCTGCGTCGATTGCCACGGTCGGGTCGACGAAATGGAAGTCGTAACCCACGCCCAACCCCACTCCATGGGCTGGTGCTTGGAATGCCACCGTGCACCGGAGAAGTTCATCCGGTCGCCCGAACTCGTCACCGATCTCAGCTGGCAACACCCCGGCGGGGTGGAGGCCCAGCTCGAGGAAGGCCGCAAGTTCGTACACGACTGGAAAGTGAAACCTCCCCAAAGCTGCTCCGGCTGCCATCGATGAAACGCAAAGTCCACCATCCCGAACCGTCCCAGGACGAGCTGACTGGCCCGCGCTACTGGCGCAGCCTTGACGAGCTGTCCGCCACGCCCGGCTTCCAGGAGCAGCTGGCCCGCGAGTTTCCCGAGGGAGCCTCCAGCCTGGAGGGCGTTGACCGCCGTCATTTCTTCAAGCTCATGGCCGCGTCCTTCGCCCTTGGCGGTGCGGGCCTGGCCTCCGGTTGCCGTCGCCCCGAGGCGAACATCCTGCCCTACGGCAAGTCGGTTGAGGGCGTGATCCCCGGGGTGCCGCGATACTTCGCGACCGCCTTCCCCCTGCGCAAGGCCGCCCAGCCTCTCCTGGCCGAGACTCATCAGGGCCGCCCCACGAAGCTGGAGGGCAACCCCTCCTACGCGCCTCACGGTGGTGCTTCCTCCCTGCTGGCCCAGGCTTCCATTCTCGATCTCTACGATCCGGACCGTGCCACCACCCACACGATTGCCGGGCGCGCCGCTTCCCTGGCGCAGATCAACGACAAGCTTGCCGCCATCGGTGCGGCCGCCGGCGATGGCGCCGGTCTGGCCTTCCTCGCCGAACAATCCTCCTCGCCGACCCGCGCCCGCCTCATCACCGCCCTCCGCAGCAAATTCCCGCGCGCGATCTGGGCCGAGTACGAGCCCGTGACGGATGAGCCCCCGGCCGCCGCCGCGCAGGCCGCCTTCGACCGCAGCGTCAAACCCCTCTACCGCTTCGCCAACGCCCGCCGCATCGTCGCGGTGGATGCCGATTTCTTCCACGGCGAGGCTGGCGCGCTCCACTACACCCGCGACTTCTCCAAGGGCCGCCGGGTGGTTTCGAAGGACGATCCGATGAACCGCCTCTACGCGGTTGAGAGCACCTTCACCCTCACCGGGTCCATGGCGGACCACCGCCTGCGCCTCGCCAGCAGCCACATGGCTGCGTTCCTCGCCGCCCTCCACGGCAAGGTCACGGGTCAAACCACGTTTGCGGCGCTCGCCCAGGGACTGGAGTTCCGCGATCAGGCTGCCTGGCTCGATGCCTGCGCCGCCGATCTGCTCGCCCACCGCGGCAGCTCGCTCGTGCTGGCCGGTGCCCACCAGCCCGCGCAGGTCCACGCCATCGCCTACGCGATCAACGCCGCCCTCGGCAACCTCGGTGCCACCGTTGATTTTGTTGATGTCGAGGCGGGCAACGCCTCCACCATCAGCGAACTCGCCACCGCCGCCCGCGCCGGCGCGGTCTCCACGCTCGTCATTCTCGGCGGCAACCCGGCCTACAATGCCCCGGCCGACCTCGATTTCCCGGCCATCGCCAGCGGTGCCCGCGAGGTCATCCGCTACGGCTACTACGTCGACGAGACCTCCAAGCTCGCCGGCACCCATATCGCCGCGACCCACTACCTGGAGTCCTGGGGTGACGCCCGCACGGCGGACGGGACGGTCGTGCCGGTCCAGCCGATGATCCTGCCGCTCTTCAACGGCCTGACCGAGATCGAGGTCCTCGCCCGCATCGCCGGGGAGTCCGAAACCGATCCTTACACCTTGGTCTACAGCACCGTCACCGCCCTCGCCGGCGGCGAGGGTACGGCGGTCTTCCGCCAGTTCCTGCACGATGGCCTTCTGGCCGGTTCGGCCTACCCGAAGGCGAACGTCACTTATCGCCCCGCGGGTGTGGCCAGCCTGTTTGCTCAGGCCGCTTCCGTGCCGGCGCTCTCCAAGGACAACCTCGAGGTCCGCTTCGTCGTCGACCACAAGATGGACGACGGCCGCTTCGCCAACAATGGCTGGCTTCAGGAGTGTCCGGACCCGATTACCAAGGTTTGCTGGGACAACGCCATTTTGGTCAGCCCGCGTCTTGGCAAGGAGCTCGGCATCGATCCCGGAGGCTCCGCCATCCAGGTCGCTCGCAAGGAGACCGCCCACTACAGCCGCGGTCGCGAGATGGCCTTCATCGGCGAGGTTTCCGTGAACGGCCGCACCGTGCGCGGTCCCGTCAGCATCCAGCCCGGTCTCTCCAACTGGACCATCGTTCTCCCGCTCGGCTACGGCCGCAGCGTGTCGGGACGGGTGGGGCAGGGGACCGGACACGACTTTTACCCGGCGCGCACCAGCGACGGCCTGCACACCGCCACCGGGGCGCGGCTCGTCATCACCCGCGAGACCTACGCCCTGGCCAACACCCAGGAGCACTGGTCGATGGAAGGTCGCGCCATCGTGCGCGAGGCCAACCATGATGAATTTCAGCGCAACCCGGCCTACGTGGAAGCCCTGGGCATGGAGTCGCATGCCCCGCCCAATCTGGGCAAGGACAAGGATCTGCCCCTCTCGGTCACGTCATCCAAGATTCCGCGTGGCAACTCGCTCTACGATACCCCGGAGTTCACCGGCCTGCATCAGTGGGGCATGTCCATCGACCTGAACACCTGCATCGGCTGCAACGCCTGCGTGGTGGCCTGCCAGTCGGAGAACAACATTCCGATCGTCGGCAAGGACCAGGTCCTGCGCGGTCGTGAGATGCACTGGATACGCCTCGACCGTTATTACTCCGACGGCAACATTTCCGCCGGCGCCTTCGGCGGCCCGGAGAACAAGGAGATCCCCGAGGATCCCCAGGTCTCGCTCCAGCCCATAGGCTGCCAGCACTGTGAACTCGCTCCCTGCGAAGTCGTGTGCCCGGTCAACGCGACCGTGCACGACGAGGAAGGCCTCAACGTAATGGCTTACAATCGCTGCATCGGCACCCGTTACTGCGCGAACAACTGCCCTTACAAGGTCCGCCGGTTCAATTTCTTCGACCACAACAAGCGCCGGATGGACGAGCTCTACCTCGGCCCCCTGGGCAAGGCCGGCATGCCTGAATTGGTCAAGATGGTCCATAATCCCGACGTCACCGTGCGCATGCGCGGCGTGATGGAGAAGTGCACCTACTGCGTGCAGCGCATCCAGCAGGCCAAGATCGCACAAAAGGCCGGCGCCCGCGATTCGGCCGACGTCATCGTGCCCGACGGTACCATCAAGACCGCCTGTCAGCAGGTCTGCCCGGCCGACGCCATCCTCTTCGGCGACATCAAGGATCCGGATAGCGCCGTCTCCCAGGCCAAGGCCCGCGAGCATGACTACGCGCTGCTCGGTTATCTCAACATCCGTCCGCGCACGACTTATCTCGGCAAACTGCGCAATCCCAACCCGGCCATGCCCGACTACTCCGCCCTTCCGCTCAGCCGCAAGGAGTACAAGTCCAAGAACTATCCCGCCAACGGCGGCCATGATCACGGCAACGCCACCACCGGCGCCAACCGCATGGGAGGGCTCAGCTGATGTCCCACGCTGCTGAACCTGCGGCCGACGCACCGGCCATTCTCAGGGAGGTCAACCCGGCCGTGCTCCCGCGCGCCGTCCTCGTCGAGAACAACCGGAGCTTCGGATGGATCACCGACAAGATCTGCGGGATCATCGAGGGCAAGACCCCCATGTGGTGGTGGGTCTGCTTCATTCTGGCCTGCTTCGTCGCCTCCTTCACGGTCGGTGGCATCACCTACCTCGTCGCCACCGGCGTCGGCGTCTGGGGCCATGCCAACCCGGTCAACTGGGCCTGGGACATCGTCAACTTCGTGTTCTGGATCGGCATCGGCCACGCCGGCACGCTGATCTCGGCCATTCTCTGCCTGCTGCGCCAGAAGTGGCGCACGTCGATCAACCGGGCGGCCGAGGCCATGACCATCTTTGCGGTGGTCTGCGCCGGCATCTTCCCGGTCTTCCATGTCGGCCGCGTCTGGTTCGCCTGGTACCTGTTCCCGATCCCCAACGCCAACGAGGTCTGGCAGAACTTCCGCTCGCCGCTCGAGTGGGACGTGTTCGCCGTTTCGACCTACGGCACGGTCTCGGTGCTGTTCTGGTATGTCGGCCTCCTGCCCGACCTGGGCATCCTCCGCGACCGTTTCTTCGCCGCGGGTCACCGGATGCGCTCGGCCCTCTACGGTTTCTTCGCCCTCGGCTGGCGCGGCTCCAACCGCCATTGGAGCAACTATGAGATGGCCTACCTGATCCTGGCCGGCGTCTCCACCCCGCTGGTGCTCTCCGTGCACACCATCGTGTCGTTCGACTTCGCCGTGTCGCTGCTGCCGGGCTGGCACACCACCATCTTCCCGCCCTACTTCGTCGCCGGCGCCATCTTCTCCGGCTTCGGCATGGTGTTGACCCTGATGCTGCCGCTCCGGGCCCTTTACCGCCTCGAGGACCTCATCACCCAGTACCACATCGACTGCATGTGCAAGGTGACCCTCGCGACCGGCACCATCGTCGGCTATGCCTACGGCATCGAGTTCTTCATCGCGTGGTATGGGTCCAACCCCTACGAGGGCTTCGCCTTCATCAACCGCGCATTCGGACATTACGCCTGGGCCTACTGGATCATGATTTCCTGCAACGTCATCACGCCGCAGTTCTTCTGGTTCAAGGCGATCCGCCAGAACACCTGGCTGGTCTGGGTCCTGTCGATCTTCGTCAACGTCGGCATGTGGTTCGAGCGCTTCGTGATCATCGTCACCTCGCTCGCCCGCGACTTCCTGCCGTCGAGCTGGGGCTACTACAGCCCGTCGATCGTCGAGATCTTCACCTTCTTCGGCACCTTCGGCGTCTTCAGCGTGCTCTTCCTCCTCTTCATCCGCTTCCTCCCGATCATGCCGATGGCGGAACTCAAGGCCGTCACCCCGCAGGCCGACGTCCACGCGGGCCACGATAACTCGGGCCACGGCCACCACTAAGACTTCACGACCATGGCTGCACCATCCACTGGCCTGATCGCCACCTTCGACACCGTCCCGGAGATTTACCACGCTGCGGAAAAGGTCCGCGACGCCGGCTACAAATTCTGGGACTGCATCACCCCGTTCCCCATCCACGGCCTCGACAAGGCCATGGGGCTGCCGCGCTCCGTGGTGCCGCGCTTCTCCCTGATCGGCGGCATCGTCGGCTTTTTCACCGGCATGTCCATGATTTGGTGGACGGGTGCGGTGGACTATCCGCTGATCGTCGGCGGCAAGCCCTTCTTCAGCCCCATGTTCGCCTTCCCGGTGTCCTACGAACTGACCATCCTGTTCACCGCCTTTGCCACCATCGGCGGGATGCTCTTCCTCAACGGTCTTCCGAAGCACTATCATCCGGTGTTGAAGAGTGACCACATCCTGCGGGGCCTCGACGACAAGTTTCTCCTGGTGATCGAGTCGCGTGATCCGAAATTCAACCTGGCCACGACCCGCGCCCTGCTTGAGCAGGCTGGCGGTCGGGACATCGAGGAAGTGGAAGCCTGAGCCATGCGCTACGTCTATCTCGTCACCTTTTTCATCGTGGTGCTCACCGTGGGGCTCCTGGGCTTCCGCGGTTCCATCTCCACCAAGCCCCCGCTTGAGGTCTTTCCGGACATGGACCGGCAGCCGAAGTACCAGCCGCAGGGCACCTCGGCCTTTTTCGCGGATGGACGGGCCGACCGTCCGCCGCCCGCCGGTGTCGTGGCCCGCGGCGATTTGCGCGCCGACAGCCACCTC
>JBGTGS010000297.1:0-8256 GCA_041746615.1 Opitutaceae bacterium
CCGCCGCCACCGCCGTGCTCGGGATGATCCGGCTCCAGCTGGCCGGCCTCCGGCGGCTTCGCATCGTGCTCAAGTTTGCAGGTGGAGTGGTCATCACGTGCGTGCTCACCGCCATGTCCGTGAAGACGGGCAACGCGGACCAGTTCACCCACTGGGTCACCCAGGTGCTCACCCTGAAGATCCTGCCAATCCTCTGCCTGATCACGGGCGGGGGCGTCCTGCGCAACGAGATCCGCAACGCCACCATGGAGTACCTGTGGACCCGCCCGGTGCGGAAGGTGCACCTCGTGCTTGGGGCGTACGTGGCGGCCGTGATGGTGGTGTGGATACAGGTGACGGTCCTCACCCTGGCCACCCACGCCACCGGCCTGTACCGGGATGTGCCCGATGTCTTCGCCGCCCTGCCGACCCTGCTGCTCACCCAGTTAGCCTGCATCCTCGCCTTCACCGCGATCTCCCTCGCCCTGGGGGTCATCACCTCCCGCTTCATGGCCGTGGGCGTGCTCTACGGGTTTCTGGTCGAGGCCGGGGTCAGTCAGATGCCCACCAATCTCAAGTTTCTGGCCGTTACCCCTCACGCCCTGGGCATGCTGGCCTCCAGTGACCCGACGGCCACGGGCGGTCTCCTGGGCGGGCTGACCGGAAGCCTGGTAATCGCCGCCGCCGCCCTCGGCGTGGCCATGCTGGTGTTCACCCGCCGACAGTACGACGTCGGCGGCAGCCGCGAAGCTTAGCCCGCTTGTTTTCATTTGCACGAGATGTCCGGTGACGAACGAGCGCTGCAGAGTGGATGCAGGAGCGGCTTTATGCCGCGATATCCGGCCTCATTCCCTCGCCCCTCGTCGCTGTGAGGCGGCGCAACGCGGCATAAGGCCGCTCCTACCACCAAACGTCTACCATTCACCATCCACTACATTTGCGGCGAAGCCGCAACCGACGTGTAACCCCGGCCGGCCCTGCGGGGTAATCCAGCCTGAACCCACTTCTGATGAAAACCACCAATCTCTTCCTTGCAGGATTTCTCACGGCCACCTGCGCACTCGCCGCCCCTTTCAACCGCTCCCAGGTCGCCAGCGACAGCAAGTGGTTTGCCCACCTTGATGTGGAGGGTTTCCTGCAAACGGATACCGGGGAGTTCCTCGTCACCATGGCCCGCGAGAAACTGGAGCAGGCCATGCGCGGTCAGGATGTGCCGGTGACGCTGCAGTTTGACGATATCCTGGCTGAGATCCGATCCATCACCGCCTACGGGAGCACCTTCGAGGATAACCCTCAAAAAAACAGCGTCCTCCTCATCGGTGCCGGGGATAAACTGCATGCGATCATCGACGGCTTCCTTGCCAGCCAGGAGCTGGCCAACGAGGAATCCACGGCGATTCGCTCCCTGGCCGACAAGCCCTTTCCCACCTACCTCCTCGGCGGCGAAGTCTTTATGGGAATGCCCCGGAAAGACTTGATCATGGTGAGCATGGACTACCCACGCATCGAGCAGGCTCTCGCGGTCATCGAGGGGCGGACCGCGGGTTTGGCTGCCGACAGCGGGCTGGTGTCGACCGGCGCCGCCACAAATTTTTTCCTGTTCGCCGCTGCCGAGGGTTTCAGCGAATCGAAGACCATGCCACCGCAGGCCCGAATCCTCCAAAAGGCCAGGGGAGCCCGCTTCGCCTTGGGCGAGGCCAACGGTGAGGTGCTCACCCGCCTCGTCCTCGCAACCACGGGCCCCGAGGTCTCGAGCCAGTTGCGCCGCATCATCGACGGCATGATCGCCCTGCTTTCCTTTGCCGAGACTCAAAATCCCGCCATCGCCCGGCTCACCCGCAGCCTCGCCGTCACCGAGGATCGCGACGCGGTCGGCATCTCCCTGCGCTATCCGGTCGCGGAGATCAAAGTCCTCACCGAAGCATTGATGTCCGGCCGCGCAGCAGCCTCACGCAACCCCGCCATCCCCGTCGCCCCACCGTCAGGCGACGGCATCGGCGGCCAGGTGCTGCGCGTGTCCTACACCGACGCTCGCAGCGACAACGGCAATCTCGGCCGCAACGCCACCGACGGCGACCCGCAGACCTACTGGGGTGCGGTCGGAACCAACCAGTGGCTGCGCTGCGAACTGTCGGAACCGTCGCTCGTCCGGGAGGTGCGCATCGCCTGGCACGAAGGCGACCGCCGGCAGATCCGCTTCATCGTCCAGGCTTCCATGGACGGCGTGGTCTGGAAGCCGATTCTTAGCCGGCAAAGCAGCGGCACCACCACAGGCCCCGAGAGCTATGATGTAGCGGACACCACCGCGCGCTGGATTCGCATCTTGTGCCCGGGCCGGAACCCGGGCATCCTCGGTATCTCCGAAATCAGCTTTATAGGCGAGGCCGGTGTTGCCGTCACCCCTCCTAATCCAACCCAGCCCGCTTCGGCTCCTTGATGTCAGGTCGCGCATGACTCCCCTCACCGCCACCATGATGTCCACCCGTGATGCCACGCCCCCGGCTGGCGACGAGCAGGTGCTGGCTGACGCCCGAATCGAAGAGTTCGCCGCCCTCGTGAAGGAGCACCAGCACCGGCTCTGCAACTTCCTCCAGCGCTACACCCGTAACCGCCAGGATGCCGAGGACCTGACTCAGGACACCTTCCACAAGGCCCTGCGCAACTTCCACCGCTACGACGGCCGTGCCTCCTTCGCCGCCTGGCTCTACACCATCGCGCGGAACACCGCGTACAACCATCACCGCGACCGGAAGGCCACACAGGCACTCGACTTCGAGGTGCCCTCCTCCACCGCCTCCCCCGACACCACCGCCGAGGATGCCGATGAAAGGAACTCCCTGTGGGCGCAGGTGGAGCAGCTTCCATCCCCCTACGACGAAGTTCTAATCCTGAGATATCGCGAGAGCCTGAGCGTGCAGGACGTCGCCCGAGTCATGAAGCGCACCGAGACCGGCGTGAAGGTTCTCCTCTTCCGCGCCCGCGCCCAACTGAGAAAACTGCAGACCCAACCCCCGATCCGATGAAGACGCACATTCTCCTGTTTTTGATCCGCTGGCACCTGGCCTCCGACAACCCGCTGCCACCCTGGCTGGAGCGCGCCTGCCGACGAAGTACCGTCCTGGCCACCGCGCGCGACGAGGAGCAGCGGCTGACGACCGGGCTGCGCGCCACGCCGCCATCCCCCCAGTCTGGAATCTCGCCCCAGTTCGAGGGACGGCTCCTGCGCACCCTGCGCACGACTCCAGCCGTACAGACCCGTGGCTTCAATCGACCCTCTCCCGCTCTGATTGGCGGCGGCCTCCTCGCCGCAGCCGCCCTGACGATTGCCGTCATCCACACCCGCAGCATCCCCGCCACCAGCGAAGATCCGGCGACGACGACCGTCGCCCTCAGCCCGCCACCGATCGACGATGCAGCCCCTTCCATTGACGTCGCCCAGGCCAAGACGCTCCGCCCGGGTGACTTTGGCCCGGGTGCCCTCGAGCGCGAGCTCCAGTACGTCCTCGCCGACGCCAAAGGCGCCCTCCGCTTTCTCGCCTCGAATTTCCTGCCGTCCGATCTGCTGCCAGCCACGGCTGAAGAGGAAGACGGCCAGGGCTAGTGGTCAGTGCAGTACACCTGACGGGAGAGACGTCTAGTCCTTGGTTTCATTCCATGGTGCTGGCGACTCGAACTTCATTCCTGCGCGCTCGCTATCAAGCCACCAGCCATTGTCACGGATTCGCAGGCGGTCCTTCGATGGCAGAACGTCAGGCCCCACCCTCAGGTCTTTACCTCGGCTCCTAAGAATTTGGACGACATATGGCCACGTGTAGGAAAGAGCCTCGTGGATGTCTTCTTTTGCCAGCTGATCGACAAGTCGCTGAAGATTTCTTCCGGCTCTGATCTGAGTGTCGTCACTACCCATCCCCTCCATGTGAATGGCGAGGAAGATCAAGTACGCTGCTTTCTGGTTCTTAGGAACTCCCAAGCCATCCCGATGAAGCACTCCGATATTGTTGAAGGCGTCGCCGTCCCCCTTATCGATCGCCTTCATATACCAATCGTAGGCTAGTGAGTAGTCCCGCTTTACACCCTGCCCTTGATGATAGCGTAATCCCAGTTCCACCATCGCGTTCACATCACCTTCGTTCGCCAGCTTCTCGAACCGGCTGAACTCAGTGTCTCTTGACGAGTTGGCTGCAACTCCCGTTGAGACAAGGACGGCCCAGGCGAGGAGACGGAATAGAGATTTCATAACCGGAGCAGGCATGGCAAATTGATGGCATATACACAGGCGAAGGGGAATGTAAATGTATGTCTTCTTCACCTTAAACTCCTGTGTCTGGGCCGCGGCGCTCTCGTAGAGAGCGCCCTACCCACTAACGGCTACACTTCAGTTTGAACCGCTCTGATAGAACATAAGGCTCGGCAAAAATAATCAGACTTCTGGGTCATCTTACTTATGTGCCTTATGAGCCTTTTGTGGCCAATTCGGTATCCGCGGTCAGTAGAGGAAATTTCCAAACTCGTGCGGCCTGCCCGTATCGCCCGCCTCCACGATGCCGCGGATCACGCGGATGTCGCGGCGGCCCATCTCGCCGGGTACGCGGCTCGGCTCGTTTTTGAGAATGGCCTCCGCCTGCCCGTCGATCTGCAGCACCTGCTGCTTGACGTGCGTGAAGTCCATGGGGCCCGCCGGCGTGCTCCCCCGCTGGCCGGTGTAACCGGTGGACGGCTGGAGTTCGATTTCACCTTGCTCAACCTTGACGCGAAGGAAATTTCCCGAACGGCCGTAGCTCGACCAGCCGTCCGCCTTGCGTCCATCCGAGAACTCCAACGTCCACTCATAGGTCTCAGGCACCTCCGTAAAGTGCTCTTTGCGTTCGGTTAAATGCCTTGCCGTGACCCGCACCGGATGGATGCGCGCGGTGTAAAGCTGCGACTGAACGGTATAAACGCCGAGGTCGTAAAGCGCGCCGGCGATGCCCAGCTCCTTGTTCACCCGCCAGGCGTTGTGGGCGGTGAAAGTCCGCATCACAGAGCCGTTGGCGGCTTCAATCGAACTCCAGTCGCCGAACTTTTTGGTCTCCATCGAATCCATCAGATGCAAATGGAACGGGTCCCAGTGCAACCGGTAGCCGATTTGCAGTGTGACGCCCGCCTGCTTTGCGGCCTGGATCATCCGCGTGCAGTCCTCGACGGTGGGTGCCATCGGCTTCTCGCAGATGACATGTTTTCCTGCCTTGGCCGCACGAATTGAAAACTCCGGATGCAATGCGGTGGGCGTGACGACATAGACGATGTCGATGTCCTTGTTGTCGGCAATCTCGTCGAAATTCTCGTAGTTGTAGACGTTCTTATCGGGAACGCCGTATTCCTGCTGCCACGTCGGGATCTTTTCCGGCGAGCCGGTGACGATCCCAGTGAGCCGGGCGTTCTTGGTCAGCTTGAGCGCCGGACCGAGCTGGTTCAGCGAATAATGACCCAAGCCGAGCAGGGCGACACCGAGCTGACGCTGCCCGATTTCCAGGGCGCGGATCCGGGTGAGCGGCAGCAAACAAGCGGCAGCACCCAGGCGGAGCATTTCACGGCGGGTAAGGGTATTCATTGCCCGGCAACCATGCTGTAAAGCACCGGATCCGCAAATCCAAATCCGGGCCGTAAGTTAAAACCGGAGTACGTTAGGAATCAAGAAGCCCGCGTATTGGCACGCCTGATTGCATGATCGCCGCTACTGCCCTGGCCTACGATCAAACCTTGGTGACGCTGAACCGATCTCATTTCATACGCGTGGCCAGCCTGCACGTATTAGCCCCATCCTGATGGCCGGCTTCGGCAAGGCAACGAAGGGCGTTTCACCTACGCCAGAGGGAAATCCAGTATCTTTGCTGCGTCCAGCATTCGCTGGTCTTTCGTGAAGAGCGGTCCCGCATCAACTCCGGCAAAGGTCGCCAGATGGATGGCGTCGAGCGTGCGCAGCCCCACCCGGGGATGAACGCGTGCGATCATCTCTGCCGCTTCACGCACGACGGTCCCGTCCAATTCCACCAACTCCACCACCTCCTCAAGCAGGTGCGTCTCGAACAACTCCCAGATCCGCTGACGATTCTCCGGTGAGAGCCGGCCACTTCGCTCCTTCGACAACAATCCGGACCACAGTTCGGTGTAGAGAAGTTCCGACGACACGATACGGTGCCCCGCCACCACTTGCTCGCACTCCGCAGAGTCCGGCTCCGGTACGTACAGCTTGATCACGACCGAGGTATCCAGGTACATCGCCTAGATCGTGTCTGCGCGTGCTTCGTCGATCAGCGCCTGCGAGTCCGGCATCATGGGCATCGTGGCCCGGAAGGCCGCCAGCGACTGCCAAGGCTTGCCGCTCAACGTTGGCCGGTGACGAACCAGCATCGCCACCGGCTCACCATCCGAGGTGATCACGATCTCTTCACCCACCCCGATCCGCTGCAGCAAGGACGAGAGTTGATCCTTGGCCTCGCGCACCGATACCTCCGCACGGCGGCGGATTGCCGGAGACTCCTCAGCCTTCAATTCTCCGTGCGGCAATGAAGCTCGCACACCGAGAACCCGTTTTGACTTTTTCATGTGGCCAACGTTGGCCACAGCCTTGTAAAGTCAAGCGGTATTGCAGCCAATAGTCATCTTTGGCTGCTGTCGGTACAGCAGAGCTATTAAGGATAAACGGCAGCCGGCAGCTTGTGAAGGCAGCGCTCATTGTCCACCTTGCACCGCGGCTCTCTCGGAGAGAGCGCCCTACCCTACGCGCTCATTTCAGTTGGGGTGGCTACAGCCCTGGAAATGCGCGAATCGAGTGCGCGGAACGCGCTCCGCTCATCCACGCCGAAGCTGCCACAGGGTGCGGGCTTGTTTGATCACTCGCGCGAGCGCCTCGGGAGTGAGGGCCTGCTTGGGGTCGTCACCGATACCGTGGGTCGGGTCCACATGCGCTTCGATGCAGAGACCGTCAGCCCCATAGGCCACGGCGGCGAGCGCGCAGGCGGGAACGTAAGCCGCCTTCCCCACCGAATGCGAGGGGTCCACCACCACCGGCGCCCAGGTCTTCTCCTTCAACAGCGGTGTGATGCTTTCGTCCGGGTGATTTCGGTAGCCGTCCAGAGTCGGCGTGGTGCCACGCGGGCACAGGATCACGTTGGGATTGCCGAAGGCCGCAATGTACTCGGCGGCGGAGATGAACTCGTTGATCGGTCCCATGTGGATGCTGCGCTTGAGCAGCACCGAGGTGTTATCGCGCCCGGCGATGGCCTTGCCGATGGTCCGCAACAACGAGTAGTTGAGGGCGTTGCGTGCGCCGACCTGCAAAATCGTCACCCCGGCATCGAGGGCGAGCCGGACATGCTCCTCCTCCATCACCTCGGCATCGACCGGCAGTCCGGTGCGGCGTGAGGCCTCCATCAGGATGTCGAGCGACTTGGTGTCACCTTGGAACGTGTAGGGATTGGTGCGGGGTTTCCAAACCCCGCCGCGCAGCGCCTGGGCGCCGGCTTCCTTCACGGCCTGGGCGGTCTCATGAAAATAATTCGGATTCTTCGGATCGATGGTGCATTGACCGGCAATGATCAGCAGTTCCTCCCCCAATGTCACCCCACCGATGCGGATGCGGTGGCTGGCGAGGTCGGAGCGCCGGTCCATCAGCTTGAAGGGCGACTGGATCCGGTCGATGCGGTCGATGTAGTCGAGCCCCTCCAGGCGCGTGATCATCAACTCGTCGCGCTCATCGCCGACGATGGCATAGATCGTCCGAACCGCACCGATGATGGGTTGGATCCGGCAGCCGGAGGCCTCGACGATGCCGGTGATCTCGGCGACTTGGTCGTCATTCAGCCGGTTGGACTTGGGAAGAATCATGGTGGGAATGGAAGAAGTGAACGGTGGCCCAGCGGAGCCCTCGCGTCCACTGCGTTTGTCCGCTGGACTTCACGGCATTTGAAAAAAACGGACTGGTTTAGACGAACTTCATGAATTCCTCCGGCAGGGGTGCTTTGGCTGCGAAGTGGTGGGTCTTGCCTTGGAATTCGTAATCGAAGGCCGTCTCGAGCGAATGGAGGAACAGTCGTTTTTCTCCGGTGCGCTTGGCGAAGGCGCGGTTCGACGCGAAATCACCATAGGTGCCGTCGCCCACGATGGGCAGACGGCGCTTGGCGCACTGGACCCGTAATTGATGACTCCGGCCCGTGCGCGGCTCCAGGCGGATCAACGCCAGCGGCGGCGCTGCGCTGCGCTGTTGCCGCAGGACGGTCATGACCGCCTCGGCCGGGA
>JBGTGS010000298.1:0-4061 GCA_041746615.1 Opitutaceae bacterium
GCCGCCGGCACACCGATCGCCGCCATCGCCCGGAAGCGCGGCCAGGTCAGCGCCGCAAACCAACCGCTGGCCACCTTGGTAACCCCATAGGGCCAGGCCGCGGCGAAATCCGTCGACCGGGCCAGCCACGCATAAATCACCACCACCCCCAAGGTCCGGGCGATGATCGTTGCCCAGCCCGCGCCGGTCAGCCCGAGCGCGGGCACGCCCAGGTTGCCGTAGATAAAAACCCAGTTGAGGAAAATGTTAAGGGCCACGCCTCCGAGCATCATGAGCATCGGCACCCACGGACGCCCCAGCGCCTCCGCGAATTGCCGGAAGCCTTGAAACAACAGGGTGGGCACAAGCGAAGCCGCAATCAGCAGATAGTACGGACCGGCCGCGGCCACCACCTCCGGCGGCTGACCCAGGACTCCTATCTGCGTCCACAGCAGGGCCATGCCCAGCGCCCCCGCCAGCCCCATGGCCGTGGCGACGACCACGCCGTGGCGCAACCACACACCGGCTTCGTCATCACGACCGCCGCCGTGCGCGCGCGACACCAGCACGGCCACCGGGATGAGCAGGCCGATGCCCAACATGAAGACCACGCCGAACACGCTGTTCGCAAACGCCGACGCCGCCAGCGGCACCGTGCCCACCCGCCCGATCATCACGCTGTCCGTGATGCCCATGAGCATCTGGCTGACCTGTCCGACGATGATCGGCAGGGCCAGGGCAAAGGTCGCACGCGCTTCCTTGGCATAAGTGGACATGGGCGGGAACCGTGAACCGGAAGGAGCGCGGGGGCACGGAGAAAAAGCAGCCTCCAATGTAGCCTTGATCGTGAGCTCAAAGACAGGGGAGCAAGGCGTCCCCGAGCTCACGCTCGAGGCTACGCAATCAGCGGGGGTCTCAGATCACATCCTTTGCCCGGTCATTCCCCGACAATCTCGTCGCCAGACCGGCTGCGACCGGTATCGACTCGACTCCCGCCTCCATGACCTTCCTTGCCCTCACGCTGGTGCTGATCGCCGCCGTCCTGCACGCGGTCTGGAACCTGGCGGCCAAGCGGGCGGGTGGCGGGTTGCCGTTCGTGTTCGCAACGGGTCTGGTCATCAACGCCCTCTATCTTCCGGTCATCATCGGCTACTGGTGGTGGCGGCCACCGGACCTCCCGTGGTCCGCGCTGGCCGTGATCGGGGTAAGCGCGCTGCTCAAGACCGCCTACTCCCTCTGCCTGCAACGCGGCTACCGCATGGGAGATTTCTCGGTGATCTATCCGTTGGCCCGCGGCACCGGTCCGTTGCTGGCGGTGGTCTTCGCGGTGTTGATCCTGGGCGAGCGCCCCCACCCCCTCGGACTGCTCGGCGGCCTGTTGGTCATCGCCGGCATCTTCATCCTCACGGGTGGCACCCGCCTCTGGCAGGCCGACCGCGCCCATTTGCGCACCGGTATTCGCTACGGCTTGCTGACGGGGGTCTTCATCGCGAGTTACACCGTTTGGGACCGGTACGGGGTCGCCACCGAAGGCATTCCGCCGGTGCTCTTCGATGCCGGCACGGCGTATTACATGACTTTCCTGCTCGCGCCGTTTGCGTGGGCGCGGCGGCACGAGGTCGTCCGCGAGTTTCGTGTGCATCGCCCGGAAATCCTCGCCATGGCTGTGCTGTCTCCCATCGGGTACGTGCTGATTCTGACGGCCATGACCTTTACCCCCGTGAGCTATGTCGCCCCCGCCCGCGAGGTGAGCATCCTTATCGGCACCTTTCTCGGGGCGAAGTATTTCAAGGAGTCGGAAAGCCCGCGCCGGCTCCGGGCGGCGGCATTCATCGTTGCGGGCATCGTCCTTTTGGCCTTGGGTTGAACCATGAACCGGCGCGTCGTCATCCGCATCGTCCTCATCACCGGCCTGCTCGCGTACTGGTATTTCTTCCGTCCGCAGGACGAAAGCCCCCGGCCCCTGCCGCCGGAGGTTTCCATCGAAGATGGCAAGACCATCGATTTCTCCAAGGGCAAGGCGGAGGTACGCAACACCGCCGAGGACCAGGCCGCCATGGACGCCGCCGTCAAGGAGATGGAGGAGGCGACCAAGGACATCAGCTTCGGCCCGGCACCCAAGCAGCCCTAACGCGGTTTAATTTGAAGGTAGGGCGCTATCTCCGAGAGCGCAGCGGCGCATTTACAGCCCTTTAAATAAAAATGTGGCCGTGTAGCCGGGGGCGGCGACCCCGGGGCCTTGGGTATGTCATCCAACCGGGGTCAGCGACCCCGGCTACAGTTTTATTAGAACTGCTCTAAGTGCCCTAACGCCTTCGGCGAGGGATGAAGCGATAGGGACAGGGGGTGGGTGCATCCCGTTCGCTCGCTGAAGCGTATCAGGGCTGATGTCCATATTCCGCTCCCTGACCCTGCTCCTCCTCGCCGGCATGCTCGCCGGCTGCACCACCATGAAACCATCTCCACTCCGCACCGTCCCGCACGTGGATCTCGACCGTTATATGGGCGACTGGCACGTCATCGCGAACATCCCCTACTTTCTGGAAAACGGTAAGGTCGCCACCCTCGACCGCTACGCGATGCGTCCCGACGGCAGGATGGACAATATTTTCATCTTCCGTCGCAACTCCTTCGATGCACCCGAGGAACAGTGGAATGGGGTGGCTTGGGTTCACGACACGACCACCAACGCCGAATGGCGCGTACAGTTCATCTGGCCGATCCGGCTCACCTACCTGATCATCGACCTGGATCCGGACTACCGCTGGGCTGTCGTCGGTCATCCGTCGCGCAACTACCTGTGGATTCTGGCCCGGGACCGCGCCCTGCCCGACGATGTCTATGCGGACATCCTCCGCCGCGCCGCAACTCAAGGCTACGATCCCGCCCGAATCACCAAAGTCCCCCAGCCGGAGATGTGATTCGATCATCACACAAGGCCCGGTGTCGCTTCGTCTCAGCCAAGGGGGTTCGTGGAGGTTGGATGGCGGACGGTGGGCTACAGAGGACAGATTGTGGAGAGTAGATGATGGATCGTCTCTGCCTTTTGTGCCTCCTATGGCCAAAATTCCCCGGCTTGAGGGGCCTTAATCCCCAAGCTCACGCTCGGGGCTACGGATATGCTCGCTACTCGCTACCCACTACTCGCTACTTCCTCTATCACCCCGCCCGGCCGTCGTACACGAACGCGGTTCTTACCGGGGCGCTGACGCGTTGTCCGGTGGTCGCAACGAACTCCACCGCATCCGCCGCAAAGTTGACCGATGCCACTTTGCCGAAGCCGGCGGGGACTTTCACCACGCCTTGGATGTAGTACACCGGGAAGGGCCGGTTGCCCGGGAGGTCGTGACAGGTCGGGATGCCGCGACGGTTGACCGCATTCTCGCCGACCGACTCCGCCAGGCCCACGTCATAATACATGCAACCGTCTTCGATGCCGATGCAGGCGTTGCGGCCTTTCCACGGACTACCGTGCCGGCCGTGGTTTTCCATCCAATACATGCGAGCCGGCATCACGGCCGGATCCTTCAGCGCAAACCAGAGCCAGTTCTCCTCGGTGTTCACCGCCGCCACCCAGTCGGGCTCACGGTTGTCGGCCGGATCATTGAAGGTTCCGACAAAATCCGCAAAGCCGCGTCGCGCAGGAAAAGCCGAGCAGTCCGCATCCGGTTGTCCCTTGAAGAGCGACGGCACCTGGGCGAGATCGGTGAATTCTGCTGCGGGTTGCAGGGTCTGGTACTCGCCGTTCTGCGGCTGGCTGAAGACATGCGGACAGACCAGGCCGAGCTTGAACGGGCGCGAGGAGATTTTAAGCGCCCCCTCCTTCGCGGGAGCGGCCAGAGTCGCGTGATGCGCGAGCGGTGTCTGCCCGGCAAAGCCCTCAATGAGGGTGCGGCTGTAAATCACGTTCTGCCCGTCCACGAGCTGCAGCTCACGCCGGACCTTGCCCGGACGCACCTGGGTCTCCAACGACAGGTTGAGCGACGTGACGTTGCCCTCACGCACCGCACCGTCGAGGGTCCAGGCCGAGCCGGCCGTCTCACCATGCGGCGGGTGCCGCTCGCCGCGCCAGGGCGTGCCAT
>JBGTGS010000299.1:0-28335 GCA_041746615.1 Opitutaceae bacterium
GGCGGCATCGGGCACCCACTGGTAGAAGGCGGTTTCAAAGAGGGCGAAGAGCGGCACGCCGGGGAGCTTCTCGCCGAAGCGCCGGATGCCGGCCGCGTACGGCGGGTTGTGGGCCGGCGCCAGTTCGTTGAATCCCTCAAGCGCGGCGATCGCCCGGGCGTCTGCGGGGACGCAGCCGGTGAGATCCTTGCCGAGCACCGTCTTGAAGCCCACCCCGTGGAGATCCTTGGGGGAATTGACGTGACCGGCGGCCTTCAGTTCACCGAGGCAATCGTCAATGGCCTGGCCATAATCGGTCACACGTTCGTACCCGCCCTTGGCGAGCAGGGTGGCTCCGCCGGCCGCGTCAAAGCGAAACAGGCGGAACTTGAACGAGGTGGAGCCGAGGTTGGCGACGAGGATGTTCATGCGGGTAAATGCACGACCGCAGGCGGCCGCACACGGGGGACGGTGCCGCCCGGCTTCAGGTCGCAAGGATGCGGGGAAGCCGGCGGCGGCGGGTCAGCCTTGCACGAGCCACTTGCCCAGAAGGGCGAGGTCCTCGTGCGGACGCGGGATGACCTGCACGGCGACGACCTCACCGACCTTGGACGCCGCTTCGGCGCCCGCATCGATGGCGGCCTTCACGGCGGCGACATCCCCGCGGAAAAATCCGCAGACATAACCGCTGCCGACAGCCTCATAGCCGGTCATGGTGACGTTGGCCGCCTTGAGGGCGGAGTCCGCGGCCTCAAGCAGCGCGCAGAATCCCTTGGTTTCAATCAGTCCGATAGCTTCCTGTGCCATATGAATTGGTGGTTGAAGATTGGATTGGAATTAGAAGCCGACGTTGCGCAACAGATCGTTGTGCGGGCGGGCAATGATGTGCGAGCAGATGAGCTCGCCGACGCGCTTGGCCGCCTCGGAGCCGGCGTCGACCGCCGCCTTGACGCTGCCGACGTCGCCTTTGACCACGACGGTGACAAAACCGCCGCCGATCTGTACCTGGCGAACGATGGATACATTCGCCGCTTTGACCATGGCATCGCTGGCTTCGACGCTGCCAACATAGCCACGGGTTTCTACCATTCCGATGGATTCACTCATGATGTTATATTACTGGGAGGGTTGTGGGTGATGATTGATTACTTGAGAAGTTCAACGGGCGTGTCGGGCTGCAGCGCGCAGGCATTGCCCTCGTCCGTGTCGATGTGGACCTCGAGCTTGAAGTCCGGGTGCACGCGCACCAGCAGGCGGTCAAAAGTCGCCGCGCAGGGACCGCCGACCCGGAGACGCATGAAATCGCCGGCCTTGACGCCGTAAAACGCCGCATCGTCCGGGTGCATGTGCACGTGCGGGGCGGCGCGAATGACACCTTCGTTCATTTCAAAAAATCCATTGGGCCCCATCAGCATGCAACCGGGCGTACCCGCGATGTTGCCGGAACTGCGGATCGGCACATCAAAGCCCAGGGCGATGGAATCCGTCAGCGCCAGCTCGATCTGGTTGAGATCGCGGCAGGGACCCAGAATGCGCAGGTTCGAAATCACACGACTGCGTGGGCCCACCAAGGTCACCGTCTCCTTGGCGGCAAACTGGTCCTTCTGATAAAGCCACTTCATTGGCGTCAGCGTCGCACCTTTGCCAAAGAGGGCTTCCACCGCCTGCGGCGTCAAGTGGCAGTGGCGCGCACTGATGTTCACGAGCAGAGGATTGGGCGCGAGGGCAGGACGGGGCAGCTCCTTGCCGAGGCGCTTATAAATGGCACGGCGAACCAAATGTTCGATCTCGACGCGATGAGGTGAGGGAGGCGGCAACATGACAAAAAGGGGCGAATCAGGCCCGAGTTTTCCCTTCGCCACGCATTGTGTCAAGTAATACGTTGCAACTTCTACCATAATCTTCCAACTTCTCCCAAGAAATGCACCCCGAGGAGCGTCAAACCAAGATTCTATCCCACCTCCAGAGGACGGAATTCGCTTCCCTGGATGAACTTGCAAAAAGCGTCGGCGTCTCTGTTTCCACGGTAAGGCGGGATGTCGACCAGCTGGAGACCAACGGAGTCGTACGCCGCATTCACGGGGGAGCTCAACTCCTCCCATCCCGGAACGACGAGTTCGTCTTCAATGTCCGCAACAGTCATCAGGTATCCGAAAAGGAATCCATCGGCCGGGCCTGCGCTTCGTTGATCCAACCCGGTCAGAATGTGATCATCGACAGTGGAAGCACCTGCTTTCATGTGGCCAAGAATCTGGGCGACAAGGTCGTGCAAATACACACGAACTCCCTGCCCGTCGGAAATCTTTTCTCAGCCTCAAACCGCCACGAAGTCCACCTCACCGGCGGCGTGATCTACCCCCGGCTCAACATGCTGGTCGGACCCCATGCCGTTGAAAGTTTAACCCGTATGCACGTCGATGTGGCTGTCCTGAGCGGCAGCGGGCTCACCCGCGAGGGGATCTTTAACTCCCATGCCCTCCTCCTCGACATCCAGCGGGCCATGATCGCCGGAGCCGCCCGGGTGATTTTCTGCTTCGACCACACCAAAATCGGCCGTCGTTCCCCGTTCTTTCTGTGCGATTTCGCCGCCGTCGATGTAATTATCACGGATGCCCTGGCACCTGTGGACCTGATCAGCGATCTTCGCGCACAAGGACTGGAAGTTCTGATTGCCCCCGCGGCTCTGGCCGAAACTTCCAGCTGAGATTGGTCTTCAATTCACCCGCTTACTACAAGAAGCCGGGAGTAGGTTTATGTGAACAACTCCAAGGATTTTGGGGGTTATGGAATATTTCTTTCATAACTTACCAGACAATCTACCAGACCGGTCATGCACTAAAATAGCAAATCCGATCAGTACTGACTGATCGTATCAGGCTTGCTCCCAAAGGCGGTGAAGTTCCGGCAATGCGTCAACCACCACCTCAGCGCCCGCCTCACGCAATTCCACTCCGGTGTGCGTACCAGTGGTAACCCCGGCGAAGGCACAAGCCCCATGAATCGCGGCCTGGACATCGTAGGGCGAATCGCCGACCAGACAAGTGCCTGACGACTCGCAGCCGAGTTCAGCCAGTACATGGACGGTAAACTCCGGTTGCGGCTTGAGCCAGGCGGTGTCCGTTGCGCCGAACACCCGCTGCACCAACGGAGTCAGCCCGAGGTGGTCACAGATCCGGCGCGCGGAGGGTCCGTGCTTGTTGGTGAAAACCGCGCAGACCACCCCGCGGGCCTTGAGCATCTCCAGCATCTCGCGGGCTCCAGCCAACAGGGTCACATCTTCCAGCAGGATTTTTTGTGAATAGGCTTGGTGAGCCGCCAGGACCGGGGGAACGAGGTCAGCCGGCACAAAATGGCCAACGGCATGGGCCAGCCCGCCGCCGACGGCCCGTCGCACCGCTTCCATGCTCGGCGCCGGGTAGCCGAATTGCGGCAGGACATGGACATAACTGCGGTGAATGGTCCCGAAGGCGTCCACCAGGGTGCCATCGAGATCAAAGAGAACGGTGCGATAAGGCATGCGCAAGTCGGTCAATTTCAACAACCGCCTCCAGGCCGGCAAGAAATTAGGCTTTGCGCGGCGGACCGGGCACGCGATTCTCATCCCGATGTCCGCATCGACCGCCGCTCCCGATGCCCGTGTGTCCGCTGAGACCGAAGGCGACAGCCTGCGGATCAGCCTGCATGGAAACTGGCACATCACCGAGCCACGACCATCCTGGAAGAAACTACTCGCCGGGCGCAGCCCCAACCGCGTGCGATTGGAAATGGCCGCGATCGGAACCTGGGACAGCTCGCTGATCCTCTTCATCTTCGATGCCGACCAATGGTGCCGCTCAGCCGGGATTGCCTGCGACACCTCAACCCTGCCCGAAGCCGTCCGCGCTTTGCTCAAGCGCATGGCCACCGCCCACGAAACCGGAGCTCCTTTCGATCGCTCCCAGGATTTCCTCACCGTCGTCGGCCTCGCGGCCACCGATGTCTTCCAAAAATGCCGGGAGATCAGTCACTTTGTCGGTGCCTGCGTGATCAGCACCGGTCAGCTCATCAAGCAACCCCACAAATTCCGCTGGCGCGACTGCGTCTATGAGATGCAGCAGTGCGGTGCCATGTCCCTGCCCATTGTTGGCCTGATCAGCTTTCTCGTCGGTGTCACCCTCGCCTACACCGGTGCCGTCATTCTCCGGCAGTTCGGTGCCGACATCTGGGTCGCCGACCTGGTCGGCCTTACCATGGTGCGTGAAATGGGCGCCATGATGACCGCCATCGTCCTCTCCGGCCGCACCGGTGCCGCTTTCGCCGCCACTCTCGGCAACATGAAGGCCAACGAGGAAATCGATGCCCTCGAAAGCCTGGGCATCCCCGCCGTGGATTTCCTCGTGATGCCTCGAATCATCGCACTTGGCCTGATGATGCCCCTGCTCGCACTTTACGCCAATGCTCTCGGTATTCTCGGCGGCTTGACCGTCGCCCTCATCGTCCTCGATATCCCTCCGGCCGCCTACTGGGTCGAGACGCTCAGCATGATCGGCCTTTCCGATATCAGCACCGGTCTGATCAAGGCCTTCACCTTCGGGCTCATCGTCGGCCTGTCCGGCTGCCTGCGCGGCCTGCAAGCCGAACGCAGCGCCTCCGGAGTCGGCCTCGCCGCCACCTCGGCCGTGGTCACGTCCATCCTCCTCATCATCGTGGCCGACTCCCTGTATGCGGTCATTTTCAACATCCTCGGCTGGTGAACACGCCCGACAATCCCGCCATTGAAGCCACCGGTCTGGACTGCGGTTACGACGGCAAGGTTCTGCTTCAGGGCGTGACCTTCACCGTCCCACGAGGCGAAATCTTCTTCATCATCGGGGGATCCGGCTGCGGCAAGAGCACCCTCCTCAAGCACCTCATCGGGATCCACCGGCCCACCGCCGGCACGGTGAATTTCTTCGGCGAATCCTTCACCCAGGCCGCACCGGACCGCCGTCGTGCACTCCTGAGCACCTTCGGCGTGCTTTATCAAAGCGGCGCCCTCTGGTCCTCCCTATCCCTGCGGGAAAACATCACCCTGCCGCTGGAGGAGTACACGCCCCTGCCCCGGCGCGAGCGCGAGGAGCTTGCCTCGTTCAAACTTGCCCAGGTGGGCCTGGCCGGCTTCGAGGATTACTACCCGGCCGAAATCAGCGGCGGCATGAAAAAACGCGCAGCCCTCGCCCGAGCCCTCGCCCTCGACCCCGCCATCGTTTTCTTCGACGAGCCTTCCGCCGGCCTCGACCCCGTCACCTCCCGCAGCCTGGACGACCTCATCCTGAGCATCCGCGACACCCTCGGCACAACCTGCGTGGTCGTGTCCCACGAACTCGCCTCGATCTTCAGCATCGCCGACCGGGTCATCATGCTGGACGCCCAGGCCAAGGGCATCATCGCCGAAGGCAACCCCGGAAACCTCGCCCGCACGAGCCGGGACCCGCGTGTTCAGGAATTTCTCAGCCGCGCCGAAAGAAGGGAGCGACCGGATTTTCCCGCCTCGCCCGGAAACCCTTCATTGAATCCTTCCGCTTAATCCTCTCCACTCCCATCCGTGAAAACCAAGGTCAGTCCCGCCGTCGTCGGCATGTTTGTGATGGGAGCTCTCGTGCTGGGCCTGATCGCGTTGTTCTCCTTCGGCGGGGTCAATATCTTCTCCAAGCCCCAGCGCTTCGTGGTGTACTTCGACGAAACCGTCCACGGCCTCGACCTCGGCTCGCCCGTGAAGCTCCGAGGCGTGCGCATCGGCCGTGTGGCCGGCATCAGCCTGCGCTACCGTGCTGATACCACGCAATCGGTGGTCGCCGTGGTCTGCGAGCTCAGTCGCGATGTCATTCTGGACGAGAAAGGCGCGCCCATTGATGTCTCCGACCCGGCCGAGCTTCAACGCATGGTCGACCGCGGCCTGCGCGCCCAACTCGGCATCCTCGGCCTCGCCACCGGCCTACTCTACGTGGAATTGGATTTCTTTGATCCGGGCAGCACCCCGGCCAACGGCGACATGCCTGCCGACGGTCAATACACCCTCGTCCCCGCCGCACCCTCCACCATCTCGCAGTTCCAAGCCAGTTTCAGCGAGATCCTCTCCGATCTCAACCAAGTCAATTTCACCGGACTCGCAGGCGACATCCGGGCCTTGCTCGCCGATACGCGACGCCAGATCAACACCTTCGACCTGCAGCCGCTCATCGCCGAGTGGACCTCGGCCGGCACCGCCGTCACCACTTTCGTTCAGTCGCCGGAACTCGGGAGCACCTTGACCAATCTCAACGCTGCGGCGACGGAGTTGCGCACCGTCCTGGCCCGGATCGACGGCCAGATCGATCCCACCGCCGAGAGCCTCGCCGGCACGCTCGCCGATGCCCGCGAATCACTCGAGGCCTTCAACCGCGTCGCCGTGACTCTGCGCGGCTTCATCAACTCCCAGCAAAACCTCGGCGACAGCGCGAGCCAGGCCCTCAGCCGGCTGGCCGAGGCCGCCGCAGCGATCGAACGCCTCGCCGATTACCTCGAACGCAACCCCGGCGCTCTCCTCACCGGCCGCCGGCCGCCCCCCTGATTCGCCCAGACCGATGAAATTTCCGATCTTCACGCTTTCCTGCCTGGCCCTCCTGTTCCTCTCCGGCTGCCAGATCATCCCCGACCCGGTGGAGGATCCCACCCGCCACTACGTGCTCACCGCGCCCGAATCCGCACCCGCCGCCGTCCCCGCCACCGACGGGCTCCGTCTCGGCCTCCGACCCGTGGAGCTGCCTTCCTACCTGCGCAACCGCTCCCTCGTGGTGCGGGAGGGGCCCAACGAACTCGCCTACATCGACTATGCCCGTTGGGCCGAGGCCATCGACCTCGGTGTCGCCCGGATTGTGCGCGCCGGACTCCTGGGTGCCCCCGGAGTCACCCGCGTCGACCTACATCCATTCCCCTTCGAGGCTCAACACGACTACGAGATCGCCATCCGCATCACCCGCTGTGAAGGCGTGGCCAATGCGGGTGCATTCATCGCCAGCTTCGCCGCAGTGATTGAGTTCACCACCGACGACGGCACCGTGATCGCCCGACGCCATTTCTCGCCACCCTCCGCACCGTGGGACGGCCAGGACCACGCCGCACTGGTCAGCGCCTTGAGCCAGGCCGCCGCCCACCTCGCCCAAGAAGTAATCGCCGCCCTCCCCGCCAATCCCTAAGCCGCCCCGACGGGGGTCCGCCCTGTCCGACTTCCCTTCCGTCCTTTCCGTCCCCTCCGTCCTTTTCGTCCCTTTCAGCGCAACGCCGCAGCAATCCGCTCGAGCGCCGTCACCACATTCTCCCGGCTGTTGAAGGCGCTGATGCGCACATGGCCCTCACCGCACTTGCCGAAACCGGCACCGGGCGTGCAAACCACCTGGGCCTTGTTCAACAGCAGGTCGAAAAACTCCCACGAGTCGCGGCCGGTGTTGATCCAGATGTAGGGCGCGTTGTCCCCGCCCACGCAACTGAAGCCAAGCTTGGCGACGGCCTCGCGGATAAGCGCGGCATTGCCGAGATAGTAGTCCGTCGCCGCCTTCACCTGTACCTTGCCGGCGTCGGTGAAGATCGCCGCCGCCGCTTTCTGCACCGGGTAGGAAACCCCGTTGAACTTGGTCGTGTGGCGGCGGTTCCAGAGTGCATGCACGGAATGCGCGTCGCCTACGGAATCCCAGGCCTTCAGGGCCTTCGGCACCACCGCGTAGGCACACCGCGTGCCGGTGAAGCCCGCAGTCTTTGAAAAGCTGCGGAACTCAATGGCCACCTCGCGCGCCCCTTCGATCTCATAGATGCTGTGCGGGATTTCCGGGTCGCGGATGAACGCTTCATAGGCGCTGTCGAACAGGATGATCGCCTGGTGTCTCTGCGCATAGGCCACCCAGGCCGCCAGCTGCGCCTTCGTGGCCACTGCTCCGGTGGGATTATTCGGGAAGCACAGGTAGATCAAATCGGTGCCGGCGGTCGGGATCGCCGGGACATAGCCGTTGGCCGGAGTCGACTCCAGGTAGGTGATCCCCTCATAGCGGCCGTCCACGTTCGCGCCGGTCCGCCCGGCCATCACATTCGTGTCAACGTAGACTGGATACACCGGATCGGGAATTGCGAGCCGGGTGCCCTGGCCGGCAAAGATCTCCTGGATGTTGCCACAGTCGCACTTCGAGCCGTCGGAGACGAAAATCTCGTCGGGTTCGATGGCGCAGCCGCGCGCACGGTAGTCGTGCTGCGCGATGGCCTCGCGAAGGAATGCGTAGCCCTGCTCCGGACCATAGCCCTTGAAGGTCTCCCGCTTCGAAAGCTCGTCCGCGCCCGCATGCAGGGCCTCGATGCATACCGGCGGCAACGGCTCCGTCACGTCGCCGATGCCGAGACGGATCACCGCCTTGTCCGGATTGGCCTGGGTGTAGGCGGTGACACGCTTGGCGATGTCAGAGAACAGGTAGGAAGCCTTGAGCTTCAGGTAGTTTTCGTTGATGCGGATCATGGTGGAGGTGGTCGGCGAAAAACTTGAATAAGTGGCGGGGTGCCTCTTAGTTCAAGCCTCGCGTTGCCGCGCGCGTCATTCCATGCAGACCATCACTTCCGTTTTTGAAATGCAGACCCTGGCCGAAGACCTCCGGTCCAAGGGCAAGATCATCGGATTGGTGCCGACCATGGGGGCGCTGCACGAGGGGCACCTGAGCCTGATCGCCCTCGCCGCCGAACGGGCCGACACCGTCGTCGTATCCATCTTCGTAAATCCGACCCAATTCGGCCCCAGCGAGGATTTTGCCCGTTATCCACGTGAATTCGAAAGCGACCTCGAGAAATGCCAGGCCGCCGATGCCAACGTGGTCTTCGCCCCCTCCGCCGACGAGATCTACCCCAAGGGCTACTCGACCTACGTGCTGGAGGATTTCATCGGCAAGCCGCTCGAAGGCACGTCCCGCCCAACCCACTTCCGGGGGGTAACCACCATCGTTGCCAAACTCTTCAACATCATCCGCCCCGACCTCGCCGTCTTCGGCCAGAAGGACGTCCAGCAGGTCGCCGTTATCAAGAAGATGGTCAACGACCTTCACTTCACGGTAGACATTGTCACCGGGCCAACCATCCGCGACGCCGACGGACTCGCCCTCAGTTCGCGCAATCGCAATCTTTCCACCACCCAGCGCCAGGAGGCCCTCGCCGTTAACCAGGCACTCAAAAAAGCCGGATCGATGGTCGCATCCGGTGAATATCGCACCGACCGCCTCGTCGCCGAGGCCACCCACATCCTCCGCCAGCATCTGCGCATTCGCGTCATCTACGCCGCCGTCGTCGACCGCTGCACCATGGAGCCTGTGCGCGAGGTGATCCCCGGCAAGGCCGTCATGGCCATCGCCGCCTGGGTGGACGAGGTCCGCCTCATCGACAATGTGATCCTATAAAAGCGCCTGCGACGCTTTTATAATCATGACCCGTCACTATGATGTCATCGTGGTTGGCAGCGGCATCGCCGGCCTGAGCTTCGCCCTCAAGGTCGCGCGGCAGGGCCGCTCCGTCGCGATCCTGACCAAGAAGAACAAGGCCGATTCCAACACCAACTTTGCCCAGGGCGGCATCGCCGCCGTCACCACCGGTAACGACGACTTCACCAAGCACGTCCGGGACACCCTCACCGCCGGCGACGGGCTATGCGACCCGCGGGTCGTGCGCGCGATCATTCGCGAGGGTCCGGCCCGCATCCAGGAACTGGTGGATCTTGGCCTGGCCTTTTCCCGCGACCGCAGCGGGGCCTACGACCTCGGCCGCGAGGGCGGCCACAGCGAGCGCCGCATTCTCCATGTCAAGGACATGACCGGCCGCGCCATCGAGCAGGCCCTGCTCCAGGCCATCGCCCGCGAGCCCAACGTCGCCCTCTTCGAACACTTCTTTGCCATCGACATCATCACCCACCGCAGGCCCGGCCGGCACCGTACCCGCGGACCCGACCGCGTGCGCGGGCTCTACGCCCTCGATGTGCGCGACGGCCGCGTCGTCACCTTCCGCACCCCGGTGGTGATGCTCTCCTCCGGCGGCGCCGGCCGGGTTTACCTCTACTCCACCAACCCCGAGATCGCCACCGGCGACGGCATCGCCATGGCCTACCGGGCCGGTGTCGAGATCCGCAACATGGAGTTCGTCCAGTTCCACCCGACCACGCTGTATTCAAAGGACAACTCGCGCTTCCTCATCAGCGAGGCCGTGCGCGGCGAGGGTGCCGTCCTGCGCAACCTGCGCAACGAGGCGTTCATGCACCAGTACCACCCGATGGCCGACCTCGCCCCGCGTGACATCGTCGCGCGCGCCATTGACACCGAGATGAAGCAGTCGGGTTCTCCGTACGTGTGGCTCGACATCACCCACCACACCGAGGCCTTCCTTCGCCGTCGATTCCCGCAAATCTACCGGACCTGCCTCAAGCTCGGCCTCAACCTCGCCAAGGACTACCTCCCCGTCGTACCCGCCGCCCATTACACCTGCGGCGGTGTCGCCACTTCGCTCTCCGCCGAGACCTCACTGCCCGGCCTCTATGCCTGCGGCGAGGTCGCCTGCACCGGTCTCCACGGTGCCAACCGGCTCGCCAGCAATTCCCTCCTCGAAGCCATCGTCATGGCGCACCGGGGTGCACGGTCTGTCGGGCGATATCTGAAACACAAAACCTCTGCCGACTCCGCCCCGCTACCCGAGTGGGTCGACCTCGGCGGTCACGACCCCGACGAACGCGTCGTCATCAGCCACAACTGGAACGAGCTCCGGCACACCCTGTGGGACTACGTCGGCATCATGCGCACCACCAAGCGCCTCGAACGCGCCCGCACGCGCATCGCCACTCTCACCCGCGAGATCCATGAGTACTACTGGAACTTCTCCCTCGACCCCCAGCTGCTGGAGCTGCGCAACCTCACTCAGGTCGCCGAGCTCATCGTGGCCTGTGCCCTCCAGCGGAAGGAAAGCCGCGGTCTCCACGCCATCGCGGATTACCCAAAGAAGTTGAAGCGGGCCAGCGACTCGCACGTCCGCCTCAAATAGACCTGCCCAGCCCATGCGCCCCCCCTCCCCAGCGCCCGCCGCCGGGCGGGACTCCCTCAAAGGCGTCCTCGAGCGCATCATTTTTCTCAACGAGGAGAACCACTACACCATCGCTGAGTTCCGCGCCGACGACGGCGGCGACAAGGTCTCGATCGTCGGTGTCCTCCCCGGTGTGCAGTGCGGCGAAACCCTGCACCTCGAGGGCGAGTGGACCCGCCACGCCCAGCACGGGGACCAGTTCCGCATCGCCGCGTTCACCAGCTCCCTGCCCTCGTCCGTGTATGGGATCCGCAAATACCTGGGTAGCGGTCTCGTTTCCGGCATCGGCAAGGTTTATGCCAACAAGATCGTCGATGCCTTCGGCACCGACACCTTCCGCGTGCTTAGCGAGGAATCCGGACGCCTCCGCACCGTCCCCGGCATCGGCAAGGTACGCGCCACCGCCATCAAGCGGGCCTGGGACGATCAGCGCGCATTCCGCGAACTCTACATCTTCCTCCAGACCTACGGCGTCACCACCGGCCAATGCGTCAAGCTCGTCAACCAGTATGGTTCCGACGCTCGACGCATCCTCACCACCGAGCCCTACCGCGTCGCCCGCGAGATCGACGGCATCGGCTTCCGCACCGCCGACCGCATCGCCATCAACCTCGGCTTCGCCAACGACGCCGCCCCGCGCCTCGACGCCGGCCTCATCTATGCCATGGAAACCCTCCAGGAGGAGGGACACACCGCCATGCGCGAGGCCGACCTCACCGACCACGCCGCAGAGCTCCTGGAAACCACCGGCGAACGCATCGCCCGGCGGATCGATGCTCTCGTCGAATCCCGCGACTTCGTCCGGCAGGCATCCGCCGCCTCCGATCTTCCCGGCACCGCCCTGATCCAGCTCCCGGTCAACGACCGCGCCGAACAGCGGATTGCCGGGGTCGTCGCCCGTCTCCGAAAGGTCAGCAGCGGCCTGCCTGCCATCAAGATCGACGCAGCCGTCGAATGGGCCGAGAAAAAGGCCGGCTTCGCCTTCGCCGACCACCAGCGCACCGCCTTGCGCAACGCCCTCGGACACAAATTCTCCATCCTCACCGGCGGCCCCGGCACCGGCAAGACGAGCATCATCCGCGCGCTGGTCGACATCCTCAAGGCCAAGAAGGTCCGCCTCCACCTCGCCGCCCCGACGGGCCGTGCCGCCCAACGTCTCGCCGAGACCACCGGCGGCTTCGCCTCCACCATCCACCGCCTGCTCAAGTACGACCCCGCCAAGGGCGGATTCGTCGCCAACGAGCACCACCCCCTCGCCACCGATTTCCTCGTGGTCGACGAGGCCTCGATGCTCGACACCCGCCTCGCCGCCGCCCTCATGCAGGCCGTCCCGTCACGCGCCCATCTTCTGTTCGTCGGCGACACCGACCAGCTCCCGTCCGTCGGGCCCGGTCAGGTGCTTAAGGACCTCATCGCCACCGATCAGGTGCCCGTCACCCGCCTGAACGTCATCTTCCGCCAACAGGGCCAAAGCGGCATCGTCACCACCGCCCACGCCATCAACGCCGGCGATCCGTCCCTGCCCCCCGCTGTCCACGCCGTCGCCGATGCCCAGGCTTGGAGCGATCTCACCTTCATCGTCGCCGAATCCGCCGAGGACTGCGTCCGCAAGACCATCGAGCTGTGCACTGACTTCATCCCCCGCCATTACGCGTGGCTCAAGCCAATCAGCGACGTGCAGATCCTCGCCCCCATGCACAAGGGCACGGCCGGCGTAGCCAACCTCAACGCGCAGCTCCAAGCCGCGCTGAACCCCGCACGCCCTGGCGACCGCACCGCCACCCTCAAGGCCGTCTCTGGCGAGTACCGCGCGGGCGACAAGGTCATCCAGCTCCGCAACAACTACGACAAGAACCTGTTCAACGGCGACATCGGCACGGTCACCACCGTCGACGCCGCTGGCGGCACCTTCACGGCGGACTTTGACGGCACCGTCCAGACCTTTGATCGCGGCGATCTCGGCGACCTGGCCCCGGCCTACGCCATCAGCATCCACAAGTCCCAGGGCAGCGAATACCCGGTCGTGATCGTGCCCCTGATCAAGGCCCACTTCATGATGCTCCAGCGCAACCTCCTCTACACCGCCATCACCCGCGGCAGGAAAAAGGTGTTCATCGTCGGCGAGCCCGCCGCCTACGCCATGGCCGTGCGCAACAGCGAAGCCAAGACCCGCCTCACGCACCTTCGCGAGAAAACCACCTCCCTGACCCGTGTCACTTAATACGTGACACGGGATTGGGGTTGAAGGGGTGAAGTGCGGGTTGGAAGGAGGAGGCGGCAGGATACGCTCAATGGCTTTGCGCCCAGCACCGGTTCGTGCACTGTTCCAGCCAGTCATCCCATGAAACTTCGTCTCCTTCTGCTTCTGGCCGTTACCTTCCCCATGGTTCAGGCAACCCACCCAACCCAACCGGTCCGGGTCGATGGGTTCACTCATGTGCAGACCCTTGGCCGGATCTCCGAATACCTCCTCGAGGATAACGGCCTGCAGGTTCTGCTCCTACCGGATCGATCCACCCCTACGGTGACCTTTATGATCACCTATCGCGTCGGCTCTCGCAACGAGGTCACCGGTACCACCGGCGCCACCCATCTGCTCGAGCACCTGATGTTCAAGGGCACGCCTGAATACAACCGGGAGAAGGGCAACAGCGTGGACCAGTTTCTTGAACGGGTCGGAGCCAGATACAATGCCACCACCTGGCTCGACCGCACCAACTATTACGCCACCATCAGCAGCGAGCACCTTGAGGGCTACATCGCCATCGAGGCCGACCGCATGCGCAACCTGTGGCTGCGCGAGTCCGACCGCCAGCCGGAGATGACCGTCGTACGCAACGAATTCGAGATCGGCGAAAACAACCCCATCCAGGCCCTCCACAAGGAGATCACCGCCACCGCCTTCACCGCTCATCCCTACCGCCACCCGACCATCGGCTGGCGCAGCGACATCGAAAAAGTCTCCATCGAAAAGCTGAAGGAATTCTACGACACTTTCTACTGGCCGGACAACTCCACCGTCACCGTCATCGGCGACTTCGATCCCGCCACCGCCCTTGGGCTGGTCCGCCGGCATTACGGCATGCACCCGCGGTCTCCCGCTCCCATTCCCGAGGTCTACACCGAGGAGCCCGCGCAATCCGGTCCGCGCCGCGTCATCGTCAAGCGCGCCGGCCAGCTCGGTGTGGTGGGCATCGCCTTCAAGACCCCGCCACGCCGCAGCCCTGACATGCCGGCCCTGCAGATTCTCGACGCCATCCTCGATCAGGGCAAGGGCAGCCGGTTCTACCGCGCCCTCATCGACACCAACCTCGCCACCGGGGTGAGCGCCGGCACCAGCCAGTTTCGCGATCCCTCCCTGATGAACATCTACGCAAACCTCGCGCCCGGCTCCACCCACGAGCAGGTCGAGCGGGTCATCCTTGAGGAGCTGGAGAAAATCAAACGCGACGGTGTCACTCCCGCCGAGGTCTCCGCTGCCATCAACCAGACCCTGGCCGCCTCCGCCTACCGGCGTGACGGCTCCTTCGCCATCGCCAGTTCCCTCAACGAGTACATCGCCAGCGGCGACTGGACGCTCTACGTCACGTTCGACGACGCCATCAGCAAAGTCACCCCCGAGGACGTGCAACGGGTCGCCAACACCTATCTGCTCGAGGACCAAAGCACCACGGGCTGGTTCATCCCCATCGTGCCCGTTGACGACTGAGTCGAACCCGACCCTAGAAGTTTCCCCACGAACTGCACGACCACACGAAATGAAGTCCTACTTCCGTCTCCTACCCGCCCTCATTTTCCTCGTCGCCGGCCCCGCCCGCGCCGCCGTGGCCGACAACGCCGTTCGCGCCTCCGTCGCCGGCATCGAACTGATCGCCTATCCCACCGGCGTGGAAAATGTCATCACCTTCCGCGGCTCCCTCCCCGCCGGTGACAGCTTCGCGCCCGCCCACAATGCCGCCATTCCGACTCTCGTCAGCGCCATGCTCGACCAAGGAACCCGGAGGCAGGACAAGTTCGCGCTGGCCGAGCGTCTCGAAAGCGTGGGAGCCACCCTCAACTTCAGTGTGGACGGCACCATGCTGACCATCAGCGGTCAATGCCTGACCAAGGACATGCCGCTCGTGATCAGCCTGCTTGCCGAGCAACTCCGCGAACCCGCCTTCCCGGAAGAGGAACTTGTAAAGGTCAAACGCCAGCTCGCCGGCGACCTGCAGCGCTCCCTTGAAAGCACCAATGCCCGCGCCAACGAGGCCTATGCCCGCACGGTGTACCCGCCGGGGCATCCCAATTACCAGCACCCGGTCGGAGAATTACTCGAGGCCGTAAACAACGCTTCGGTCGATGACCTGCGAACCTTCCATACCGGCAACTATGGACCGGCAGCCTTCACACTCGTGATGGTGGGAGCTGTCGATCCGGCGGCCTTGCAGGCCGCGGTTGGCCAAGCTTTCGCCGGCTGGACCGGCGGTCGCGCTGCCCCCGCACCGACGCGGGCCGTCCCGTCCGCGCACACCATCACTGAAATCGTGCCAATGGCGGACAAGCCGAATGTCTCCGTGATCTGGGGGCACCCCACAGGGCTTAAGTACAGTGATCCCGACTCCCTGGCGCTGCGCATCGGCACCAGCATCTTTGGGAGCGGCTTCACCGGTCGGCTCATGGCCAACGTCCGCGACAAGGAGGGTCTGACTTATGGCATCTACGCCACCGTTGCGAACGACACCCATACCGACGGCGACTGGCGCATGGTGGCAAACTTCTCGCCAGCGCTGCTGGACCAGGGCATCGCCTCGACGCGCCGGCAGTTCGAGCTCTGGTATCGCGAGGGCATCACGGCCGCCGAACTTGAGCGGGAGCAAAGCAACTTCGTGGGTTCCTACAAGGTGTCGCTCGCCACCACCGGCGGCATGGCCGGGGCCCTGCTCGCGTCGGTTCAGCGTGGATACGGCATCTCCTGGCCAGACGAGCTGCCCCGACGCGTGGCCGCGATCACGCTGGAGGAGGTCAACGGCGCCATCCAACGTCACCTCCGGCCGGGAAGCCTGGTGCTGGTCAAGGCAGGCAGTGTGCCTGCGACGAGGTCCGATTAGGTGGGAGCCACCGGTGACGGCCCCGTAGGAGCGGCTTTACGCCGCGATTGGTCCCCTTGCTCCGTGTCCCTATTCCCTTGCCACTCGCCGCCGTCAGGCGGCGCGCGGCGCATCGCGGCGTAAAGCCCCTCCTACACCAGCAGCCATTACGGCTTACTTCCGGAGTTTGCGCAGGGAACGGTTGACCGCCTCGGCATCGAACTTTTCCGGATCGTAATCGGGGCCGATCCACTCGCGCCACTCGCGCCCGAGATCGGTCTGCGGTTCCTGCAGACAGGCCAGCATGTCATGGAAGGCCTCAACCCCGCCGCAGTCTTCGGGCGGACCGGCGTGCTCGCCACCGATGCAAACCGGATAGCGTACGCCCTTTTCCAGTGGGCGGACATCTTCCACCGCCACCTCCACCCGCCAACCCTCACCGAAACAGTAGACGTAGAGAAAAGGCGAACGCCCGGCGGCATCGACGAGGGCCAGGGTGATATCGCGGTCATCCTCAACCACGGCCTCGCCATCCTTTCCAGGGTTTCCGTAGCGGGTGTCACCGATTGCAAAGAGGTGGGTCTGGTAATCGAACCAGTCAAAGGCGACCTGGATGGCGTCGTGCAAACCGGAGAGCCACATGGATTCGCGGACCAGCAATCGGCGCCAGATCGGCGGCTGGCAGCCGAGCACAGTGAGACGGAGTGCCAGCAGCCGGTCGGGCGGCTTGCCCGGCCGGGCGGGCTTGGCGGCACCATCGAGCAACGATATCATGTCAGGAGAAGATGACGTCCCACCAAAGAAAACCCCCGTGGCACCTCAGGTGCGACGGGGGTGGTCAAAGGAGGGCGGCGCAGCGGGTTTACTTGGCCAGCACGTGCTTCGAGACGTGGGACTTGGCGCGGGCGGCGGCATTGCGGTGCACCACACCGGACTTGGTCGCACGATCCATTGCGGAAGCGTAGGCGGCACCGGCCGTGCGGGCCGCTTCCTTGTCGCCGGAGGCCGCTGCGGCTTCGAACTTCTTGTGCAGCGTCTTCAAACGGGTGTTGACCGCCTTGTTGCGGAGGGTGAGGCGCACGGTCTTCCGGGCGGCTTTGATAGCAGATTTCGTGTTGGCCATGGCGTTGGTAAAAAGAGTGAGGGATGAAAGACTCAAACGCCCCCGGCTGAGTCAAGGGTGAATTCCTTGACTCGACCCGGGCCCGGCCCGTCCTTGATATACGCTTTCCCGCTTCCCTCATGAGCATCAAATTGCGCCTCGCCCTGTTACTGGGCCTGCTCTTGGTCGCCTTTCTGACCGCCCTCTTCCTCCTGCGCCGGCTGGAGCAGCACCAGTTGGAGTCGATGCTGGCCTCCACGCAACGAGACAGCATTGAGCTGTTGGAACGCTGGATCGACCTCACCGGCCAGTCCCTGCGCCAGTTCGCCTACGATTATTCCCTCTGGGACGAAATGCAGGCCTTTGTCGAAAACCCCGACCCGGCATGGGCGCGAGTCAACATCGAGGCGAGCCTTCCCAATTTCAACGCCCACGCCGCCTGGGTCCTGGCTCCAAGCGGAAGAATCATCTACAGCATCCACCGGGGCGACGATCATCCGCCGGATCTACCCCTGGGGCAGGCCGCGTTCATTGATCTGGTGAAGGACAGTCCGTTCCTGCACTTCTTTGCCGAACATCACGACGGGTTGCTGGAACTACGCGGTGCCCCGATCCAGCCGTCCGCGGACACCGATCGGAAATCGCAGGCCGGGGGCTGGCTGCTGGTGGCCCGGCTTTGGGACGAAACCCACCTGCGCACCCTCGGCAACCTGACCGAGAGCGATACCCGCCTGAGCGGGCCGGATTCAGAACCGGCCGCACCCACCCATGAAGCCGGGATCGCCCTCATACGCCCGCTCAATGACTGGCGCGGACATCCCCTGCGCATGCTGCACCTGCAACGCTCGGTGCCGGAACTGGGGCAGATGCTGCAGGCGGACGCCTTCGAGTCGCGCATCTTCGTCGGCTTCGGCCTGCTGGTGATCGTTTCGCTTGGTCTAAGCCTTCACAGCTGGATCCTCCAGCCCCTTTCCTTGATCGGGGAGAGCCTCGCCCGAAACGATCTCACCCCTATCCAGCCGCTCCTGCGCGAGCGCAACGAACTCAGCCGCGTGGCCCAGCAGATCGAATCCTCCTTCGCCCAGAAGGAGGCCTTGGTCCGCGAAATCGAGGAGCGTCGGCGGGCCGAGGTGGCGTTACGCGAAAGTGAGTCCGCCCTTCGGGACACGCTGGAGGAACGCGCCCGGCTGGGCCGCGATCTGCACGATGGGGTCATTCAGTCAATCTACGCCGCCGGCATGGGGCTGGCCGCAACGCGCAGCCTGCTGCCTCCGGACGCCACCACTGCCGGCGAACACATCGATCAGGTGCGTTGCGCACTCAACGAGACCATCCGCGATCTCCGCAATTTCATCACCGGCCTCGAGCCCGAGGCGCTCAAAAGCCACACGTTCCGAGAGGCCGTGGGATCGTTGATCGATTTCCTGCAGTCGATCAAACCACTGCAGGTTGAACTTTCCCTCGACGACACGCTGGCCGAGCGCCTGCCCACCACCATGCGAACCGACGCCCTGCAAATCATCCGGGAAGCCCTGAGCAACAGCCTGCGCCACGGGCAGGCCCACACAGTTCGCATATCGCTGCAGGAGGTCGGACGGACCGCCCGGCTTGAAATCGGGGATGACGGCACCGGCTTCGACCCGGCAGGCGTGCGAGTGGGCGGGCGCGGCCTCACCAACATGGCCGAACGCGCGCGCGCATCCGAGGCTGGGTTCTCCCTGCAATCCGCCCCCACAAAAGGCACTCGTATAGTGGTGGAATTCCCACTACCTGAATTATTCAACGCATGACCACGACATCCCAAAGCACCATCCGCATCCTGCTGGTCGACGACAGTGCCCTGGTGCGACAGGGCATCAAGACAGTCCTCGCGTCCCAGCGGCCGGAGCCCCCGCTCGAGATCGTCGGGGAGGCCGCCTCGGTCGCCGAGGCCGTGGAAGCGGCCGCGAATCTCGAGCCCGACATCGTGCTGCTCGACATCCGCCTGCCGGACGGCTCCGGTTTCGAGGCCTGCCGGGCCATCCTGAAGCGCCGCCCCGGCATCCGGGTGCTCGTGCTCACCTCCTTCACCAACGACGGCTTCATCTACGAAGCCATCACCTCCGGCGCCCAGGGTTATCTCATGAAGGAAATCGACCCCGCCGGTCTCGTGAAGGCGATCCACGACATCGCCGAGGGCAAATCGATTCTGGTACCGGACATCACTGCGGGCGTGCTTCGCCTGATGCGTGGCAACGGCGGTCGGGGCGATGGTCACGACCTTTCCATCCTATCCGCCCAGGAGCGTCGCGTCCTAGCCCTCGTGGCCGAAGGCAAGACCAACAAACAGATCGGCGACGACCTCGGACTCAGCGATAATACGGTCAAAAACTACCTGTGTAGTGTCTTCGACAAGCTCCAGGTGCGCCGGCGCTCGCAAGCCGCCGCACTCTACGTGCAGGCAAATCAATCCCGCGAGTAGGTTATTTCGGGCGTATTGATAATAGGGCCGAATCAGGGTCCTTTGGCCTCTGGCGCCGTCCACCCAAACGGGTTAATATGGGCTTCTTATGATCACCCACTCCACCCAGCCCGGTTACGCGTATTATTCGCGACCAGGATTATTGGAGGAGCGAAAACGCCGGACCCGTGCATTCACCCTGGCCGAGGTCATGGTCGCATCGGTGGTGATGCTCCTCGGCATCGTCACTGCCATCACCACCCTGCAACGCGGCTTTCAGGCCTTGGACTCTGCGCGAAACCTGTCAGCAGCATCGCAAATGATGCAGACGGAGATGGAGAGTCTCCGGCTGAAGAACTGGGTGCAGATTGAGGAACTGCAGGCCGCCGGAGAGAGCGTGATCCCCATGGAGGGAGGTGCCGCGAATGCGCGCTTTGTCTGCACCCGGGTCATCAAGGAACTCCGGCCGGGGATGAAGGAGATCGTGCTTAACGCCAGCTGGAACGGGTACGACGGCCGGCCGCACACCGCACGGCTGATCACCCGCTACGGAAGGAGCGGCCTCAATGATTATTTCTACACCTCGCACTGAGAAAGTGCCCGGACACGACCAGCCTGTGTCCGAGGGCCGCGCCCTCCGAAGCCTGGGCGAAGGAGGGTTCACGCTGAGCGAGGTGATGATCGCCTCAACCCTTTCCGTTTTCGTGCTGGCCGGTGTGCTCAGCGCCTTTCTCTTCATCGGTCGCTCCAGCCTGAGCGCCAGCAGCTACAGTGAGCTGGAATCAGAAGCCCGGCGCGGACTGGAAATCTTTGCCGAGGATGTGCGCATGGCCACCGATGTCCGCTGGAACGGCCCCCAAAGCCTCACCCTGGAGCTGCTGGGGAACCCGGGGCAGGAGTTCGTGACCTATGCCTACGATGCCGAGCCCTCCAGCCCCACCCACCGGGCCTTCTATCGCTTGGAGGGACTCCCGGACTCGATCGAACCCCGCCGGGTTCTCATAAGCAATCTTGCCCCTGACTTTTCCTTTAGACGCTATAAGCTCGAACAACCCGGTGTGATCGACAACACCGCCAGCAATGACCTCGAAACCAAGCAAATCCAGCTCACCCTCCGCGCGGTGCGCTCCGGATTATCACGAGCCGACACGACGCACTCTGTCGTTTCCGCCCGGTATGTGCTGCGCAACAAGCGCGTGAGCAACTGATGTCCGTCCCGCATCCCTTGCATCCTGCCGGCTCAGCCGTCCGCAACGTCTCTTTTTCCGGGGACCGTCGCGAGGCCGGCTCGATCCTGATCGTTGCCATGCTTCTTACCGCTCTGGTGGCGCTGGGGCTGGGCAGCTATCTGAACCTCAACCTCTCGTCAGCCCGGCTGGCCCATCGCACCTTCCATCTGCACGCCGCCTTCAACCTCGCGGAGGCCGGTGCGGAGGAGGCGCTGTGGTCATTCAATGAGGCCGCCATGAATGCCCCGGAGCCTTGGAAGGATTGGACCCAGGAGGGACCCTCGGCCTGGCGCAATTTCAATGGATTCGATTTTGGTGCCAACACCACCGGATCGATCAAGGTTTACGTGGACAGCACCGTGGCCGCCGCCGCAAATGCCCGCCCAAGGATCGTGTCGCTTTCTTCCGTCGAAGCTCCGGGATCCTCACCCGTGACCAAGATGATCGAGATCACCCTCGCCCGCCGCTCCCCCTTCGCGAACGGTCTCATGGCGAAGGACCGCATCTCCTTCTCCGGCCTCAACACTTCCGTCGACAGCTGGAACTCCGATCCGGACAACGATCCTGAAACTCCCCCCATTCCCTATTCGGCACCGGTGCGCAACGATCGCGGCACCGTGGCCAGCGCCTCCGTCGTCAACACCGCCGTGCTCATCAATCAGGCGACCGTCTGGGGCTTTGTCTCGACCGGTGGCGAGTTGCCCACCGTCGGCACCAAGGGCCTCATCGGGCCCTTCGGCACGCCTGAAGGCACCATACACCCCGGCCGCGTTTCCACTGATTTCGTCGCCAACTTCGCTCCTGTTACCCCGCCGGAAGGCGGGACAATCATCACCAGCATCGGGGCCACCCTCGGCACCGCAGGCGAGACCACCCTCTGGCGCTGCCCGCACTTTGCCCTCCGTGGCAACCAGACCCTGACCATCCTCGGCGATGTCACCCTCGTGCTTACCGCCGGCAGCGGTGCCCGCGCGATCGACGTCACGGGCAATGCCGCCATCATCATTCCCGATGGATCAAGCTTCACGGTTTACGTCGAGGGCGACGTCCTCATCGCCGGCAATGGCGTGGCCAACGCCAACCCGCATCCAGCCAGTTTCCAGCTCTGGGGCGTGGGCGAAAATCTCAGCCTGCAGGACATCCACATCGCGGGCAACGGCGAGTTGAAGGCCGTGGTCTACACCCCGAATGCCAGCGTGAAAATCAATGGCAACGGCGATGTGATGGGGTCCGTGGTGGCACACGACATCACCTTCACCGGAAATGCGGCTTTCCATTACGACGAGTCCCTCGCGAATTTTGGAGCTGGACAACCCTTTGGGGTCGTTCGCTGGCGCAGCCTGACCTCGGAAGCCTCCCGCCAGCCGTATCTTGAGTTGCTCAACGGGCTCGGCGATTAGTCTCGGGCCAGTCTATCCAGCCAGAGCCAATAGGCCGCTTCGGACCTAGTCAGCTAAGCCTGTAAAACCACCCGCAGGCCTCTACCTCATTCCGCGCGTCCAGCGTAAACTGGACGCATGAGATTCAAGCAGCAACCGGCCACCGATGGCCTGCCCACCCGGGCGCTCTCATCCCGAAGCCAGCGTGGGTTCACCATCCTTGAGGTCGCCATGGCCACATTCGTGATGCTCTTCGGGATTTCCACCTCCCTCATCACCATCCAGCGCGGCTTCGACTCCATCGACACCGCCCGCAACATCACCCTGTCGGCGCAGATCATGCAAAGTGAGATGGAACGCATGCGCCTCCTCAACTGGGAGAATCTCCCGGGCAGCAACAACGATGTGGATCTGTCCGGTTTCTTTGCAACCAACCCCATCCTCGAAGAACGCTTTACCCTGGCCCGTACCGTTGAAGACGTCGCGGGCAAGGTTGGGGAAATGAGAACCATCACCCTCGTGGTGAACTGGGCCGGGGTGAATGGCACCCCGCACACCCGCCGCTTCGTGACCCGTTACACCAAGGAAGGCCTCTATGACTATTACTACACACTCGCCCGCTGATCGCAGCCGCAGCCGCGGCTTCACGTTGATCGAGGTGATGATGGCGGCCGGCATGTCCGTTTTCATTCTGGCCGCGGTGATGACCACCTTCCTCATGCTCGGTCGCAGTGGTGCCAACCTTGCCAACTACACCGAGATGGAGGGCGAGGCCCGCCGCGGGCTTGAGGTCTTCGCCGAGGACACCCGCATGGCCCGGGAAATCAATTGGAACAGCGTAAACAGCGTCACGCTGGTCGTCCCGGTCAGCGGCGGTTTCGAGCGGATCACCTATGCCTATAACTCCGGGAACGGCCAATTCACCCGGCAGCGCGTGGGCCCCACCACCGGCCCTGTCCGGGTCCTCATCACCGGGATCAGCGCCTTCGATTTCAAAGCCTACCGGATCAATGCCTCCGAAATCAACCTGTCGAGTCTGGCCGCGGCCGGAACCCTCAGCCAGGCCGATTCCGTGACCAAGCAGCTCCAGATCTCCCTGAACGCCAGCCGCAACTCCATCACGGTGGCCACCGCAACCAACACCGTGCTCTCAGCCCGGTTCATCCTTCGCAACAAGCGCATCACGACATGAAAACGCTCCCCCTCAAACAATCCCTGCCCAACAATCAGCGCGGTGCCATTCTCATCGTGGCCATGCTGATGGCCGCAGTCATCGGCATTTCCCTGACCTCGTACGTGCGCATGAGCTCCAACGCGATGGAGATTTCCAGCCGCGCCCTCTTCAACAACGCCGCCATGAACCTCGCCGAGACCGGCCTTGAGGAGGCCATCTGGTCGATCAACAAGGAAATCGAGGGGGCGGCCGGGGCCTGGACCGGCTGGACCCGGTCCGGTAATGACGCCACCCGTGCCTGGACGGGTTACGACCTCGGAGCCAACGCCACCGGGCACATCCGCGTCTACATCGCACGCTACAACGGCGTCGGCGGCGCCCCGACCATCGTGGCCCGCTCCACCATCACCCCGCCCCGCGGCACTCCCGTCGAGAAATGGGTCGAGGTCACGCTCATCCGCCGCTCACTCTTCGCCAACGGTCTCACCGCAAAAAACCAGATCACCTTCAACGGCACCTGCGAGGTCGATTCCTACGATTCCCGCCTCGGCGCCTACAACGCCAACCTCGGCGGGGGTGAATTCAACAAATACGCCCGCGGACGCTCCGCCAGCGCCTCCACCGTTGCAGACACCTTCAGCTTGGGCAATGGCGACATCTGGGGCTACGTGGCCATCGGCACGCCGGATTTCTCCGGTCTCGATGTCGGCTCCAAGGGAACTGTCGGCCCGTTTGGCACCGCTGCCGGCACCGTCGTAAGTGATCGCGTGGCCACGGATTTCACCGCCGATTTTCCCAATGCGACGGTTCCCACCCCAAATGTCGTGAATGCCGCCCCGGGCTCATGGGTTACGACCTTGCCCACCGGCGGAAATCTGCCGGCCTCAGACGGTAAGTACTATTACACGGTCAACAGCGGCTTCAGCCTGTCGGGCGGTCCCAGCAATAAACTGACAATTGCCAACAACCAGTCGGTCGTCCTCCTCTTCACCCAGACCATAGGCACGGCCATCAGCATCACCGGCAATGGATCGATCGACATCGGCACCAATGCTAACCTCCATGTTTACACCGAGGCCAACCTTGCCATCGCTGGCAACGGAGTCGCCAACCCCAACAGACCTGAAAGCTTTCAGGTTTGGGGCACCCGCACCGACACCACCGCCCCCGTTCAGGACATCAAGATCTCCGGCAACGGCCAGCTCAACGCCACCGTCTACGCTCCCAACGCCGACGTCACCATGAACGGCGGCGGTTCCAGCGGACAGGTCAGCGGGGCCGTCGTGGCCAACAACATTACCCTTAACGGCGGTGCCAAGTTCCACTATGACGAGGCATTAGCCGACATGAGCGAGGGGAATCCCTATGGCCTCGGTGCCTGGCGTGAGCTGACCACGATCGCGGCCCGCAATGCCTACGCCTCCGCGCTGAGCTTCGCCCTCCCCTGAAGTTAAGATCCTTGGTTTTGGGGTTGTAAGCCGGATTCTGTCGCCGCCTTGCGGCGGCTGACCGTCATTTCTCTCGGGCCCGCCTTGCGGCGGACCCGCCCTCCGAAGCCCCGAAGGGCGGAGGAGGGGGCGGCATACCCGTGACTGCTGGCCGGGCCGGCCAGTCACCTATTTTGCCTTGCACCGGATGGGGTTTTTCGTGCCGCCACCATTGCTGGCGACGCGGTGGGCTCTTACCCCACCTTTTCACCCTTACCCGGGAGTGTCTGGTGCCAGTGTCAGGTGGCCAGTGTCTCCACTCGCCACCCTCACCTGTCACCCGCCACTTCCCGGGCGGTTTGTTTTCTGTGACACTATCCGTCGCCATGTCTTGAAACGTGGCGCCCATGCTTGCGGTGAAGCTCGCACGGCATCGTGCCCTGTGGTGTCCGGACTTTCCTCTCCAAGCTGCTATCGGGCGCGGCATTACCCGCGCCTTGGGATCAAAGAACCTGGAGCGACGGCCCGCCCCAAAACCAAGGACGGTCAATTTGGATCACGACCGGCGCATAGGCAAGCGCGGTTAGGAAGCCTCGGGACGCAATTCAGCTTTCAAACCAAATGATGCGGCCGCAATGATCACAGGTGGCAAGCTTGTCACCCTTGCGGGCGAGGGCATCGTTTTCGCCCGAAAGCTTGAGGTGGCACCCTCCACAATTACCCCCGCGCACCGGCACGCACACCGGCATGTGCCGGGAGGCGATCCGGTCGTAAAGACGCAGGCTGGGCTCGTCCAGCGGTCCACGGGCGACCGCCACCGCCGTCGCTGCCTCCCCCAGCTCGGCGCGCAGGGAGACCTCCCTCTCGGCCAACGTCTTGATGCGGGCCTCATGGCCCGCGATGTTCTCCTTCAACTCAGCCTCGGCATCAGCAAAGCGCTTTTTTGCCCCATCAATCTCGTAAAGGACGCCCAGCTCCTGTTCCTCGAGGGCCTCGATCGCCGCCTTGGTGGTGTCGATCTCGTGACCAAGCGCCTGATACTCGTCATTCTTGCGGACCTGCATCTGCTGGGTCTGGTATTTCGCCAACTTGTCAGCAGCCGAGCCGATCTCGGTCTCCAACAGCTTCCGTTTGGTCTCCAGCTCCCGGAGCTCGGTGCGTGCCGCGTCAATGGCCTCCTTCTCGGAGGCGATCTTCCGCCGCACCCGCTCGGTGTCCTCAGGCACCGCCACCAACTGCGCCTCCACGTTCAACCGGTGCTGGTCCCGGTCCTGGAGAATGAGAAGATGATCAAGGGCAGGATGACGCATGGGTCGGAAGGGTTAACCACGAAACACTTGGAGCGGCTCCGCCGCAACCAAAGTAGCGAGTAGCGAGTAGTGAGTAGCGGGTAGCGAGTGGAAAAGGCTTGTTGCAGGCCCGGTCACCGACCGGGAGCTTCGACCGAGGAGAAACTTGCTCAAACAAGATGGCCATGCCGAAAACAGGTGTCCGGCCATCCTCGCCCTCCCGGCACACCGTGCCGGCTCAGGAATCCGCCGGGGGTGCCCTCCGTTTGCAGGACGACACTGGGATGGTCTCGAACCCGTGGTCATGGCAGCAGCGGCGGATTCCTCAGATGTAATACATGTCGTCACCACCTCTGGCGACGAACTTGTCGAGGGTGTAGGTTCGGCACTTGGCCTCGAGTTCGGCGCGCACATCGCGCCAGATCTGATTGACCCGCCGGCCCGACTGCCCGTCCCCATTGCCATTGAGTTCCAACAGGTCGCCTTCGATCAGCTTCACGATGTCGTATAGCGTGATCTGCTCAGGTGCCCGGGCCAGCGCGTACCCACCCTGCTTGCCCCGCCGGCTCGTGATCAGACCGCCGTTGCGGAGTTCACTGAGGATTTGAACCAGATAGTTGGCCGGCACCGATTCAATCCGGGCCAGCTCCTCAATGTGGGCCAGCACATCGGAACCGTGGTGGCGGGCCAGCTGGGCCAGCACCCGGCAGGCATAGTCCACTTTGACGGAAAGTTTCACGCGTCGCGCAGGCTAGAGTCGAATCTTGGGTCCGCAACCTGAAATACCCGGTTCACGAGTGAAAATTGCCCTGATATTGGCCAAAATTTCGGTTGTGACCGCACCCCATTTAGGATGCGATTCAACCTTTAATTCAACCGCCTGCTCCTTCCTCATTTTCCTCCCGCATGTCCGATACCGCTGACCCGCAAAAACCCGGCAACAACCTGACTGGTTCCGATCCTTACGATTCCTCCAAACTGGGCAAACTTGAGGGGCTGGAGGCCGTCCGCAAGAAGCCCGGCATGTACATCGGCGGCACCGATGAGCGGGCCCTGCACCACTGCGTTTCCGAGGTGCTCGACAACTCGGTGGACGAACATCTCGCCGGCCATTGCACCCGCATCGAGGTCACCATCCACGTCGATGGCTCGATCAGCATCCGCGACAACGGCCGCGGCATCCCCGTCGACATCCATCCGCAATACAAGATTCCCGGGGTCGAGATGGTGCTCACCACCCTGCACTCAGGCGGCAAGTATGGCCAGGGCGGCTACAAGTTCTCCGGCGGCACCCACGGCGTCGGCGCCAAGTGCGTGAACGCCGTCTCCGAGTGGTTCGAGGTCGAGGTCTCCCGCGGCGGCCACGTGCACCACATGAAGTTCGAGCGCGGCAAGACCATGAAAAAGCTGGAGGTCATCGGCAAGGCCCGCGGCACCGGCACCCTCATCACCTTCAAGCCCGACGCGGAGATCTTCCGCGATACCACCGTCTTCCAGTCCGGCCGCATCAGCCAGCGCCTCCGTGAACTGGCCTTTCTCAACTCCGGCCTCGAGATCGTCTTCCTCGACGAGCGCCCCGCCGGCGCCAAGCCTGAGACCTACTTCTACAAGGACGGCGTTGAGGAGTTCGTGAAGCAGATCAACACCGGCAAAACCCCCCTGCATCCCAAGCCCGTCCGCATCACCAAGGAAACCACCGTCTCCCTCGACGACAAGCCGGCAGAAGTCCACGTGGAGGTCGTTCTCCAGTACAACGACAGCTACAACGACCAGGTCCTCTGCTACACCAACACCATCCATAATCCCGACGGCGGCACCCACCTCTCCGGCTTCCGCAGCGCCCTGACCCGCGCCATCAACCAGCACTCCAAGGCCAACAACCTGCTCAAGGACAAGGATCCTCAGATTACGGGTGACGATGTGCGCGAGGGTCTCGCCGCCGTCATCTCAATAAAGCACAGTGATCCGAAGTTCGAATCCCAGACCAAGGTCAAGCTGCTCTCACCCGAGGTCGAAAGCATCGTCGGCTCCGTCTCCTATGAGGGCCTCATGTTCTACTTCGGCGCCAACCCCTCGGTCGCCAAGCGGATCGTGGACAAGAGCCTCAACGCCGCCCGCGCCCGCGAGGCGGCCCGCAAGGCCCGCGAAACCGTCCGCAAGGGCGC
>JBGTGS010000300.1:0-16766 GCA_041746615.1 Opitutaceae bacterium
GCGCGGACCGCGTGGTCTGCGGTCATATTCGCCAACTGCCGGTGGCCGTCCTCATTCACCGCTTCCGGCCCTCCCTTAAAATTTATCTCGTGGCCCACGGGATCGAGGTCTGGCGCCCCTTCACCCGCTCCGAGTTGCATGCCCTGCATCGCTGCGCCCGCATCTGGTGTGTGAGCGATTACACCCGCCGCCAGATCCAACGCCAGGAACCCTCGCTGGCCGCCCGACTCACCGTGGTGCCGAATGCCCTCGACCCGGTATTTGCGGTCAACCCGCCGGAAGCGGTGCGTACCGACGGCGCGCGGGTCATTCTCAGCATCGGACGGTTGAGTCACGCCGACGCCTACAAAGGCTACGATCTCCTCATCCGTGCCCTCCCCCGCATCCGCGACGCCGAACCCGGCGTGCGCCTGCGCTTCATCGGCACCGGTGACGACCAGGCCCGGCTCAAAGCCCTGGCCGTGGAATGCGGGGTGGGATCCGCGGTCGAGTTCCCCGGCCGTGTATCCGACGAACAACTTCGCCTCGAACTGGCGCGCTGCGCGCTCTTCGCCCTGCCCAGCACGGGCGAAGGTTTCGGCCTCGTGTACATCGAGGCCCTGGCCGCAGGCAAACCCTGTGTGGGCGTGCGCGCCGGAGCCACCCCGGAGATCATCAACCACGCCTGCGGCAGGCTTGCGGAACCCGGCAACATCGAAAGCATTGCCGCCATGTGCATTGAGACCCTCAGGGACAACTGGTCGCCGGAAAGCCTGCGCCACCAGGCACAGCGTCACTCCTTCCCCGCCTTCCAGGCCCGCCTCGCCACCGCCTGGTGATTCGCATGGACACCGCCCCGACACCGACCGCCGCACCCGATGACGCGCCCACCCTCGTGATCGAGGCCGGCCGTACGGAGAAGCATTACTGGGGCGACCTCTGGCGTTTTCGCGAGTTGCTCGGCTACCTCGCCTGGCGGGATGTCAAAGTGCGTTACAAGCAGGCGGCGCTCGGCGTTGCCTGGGCCATCATCCAGCCGGCGGTCACCACGGCCATCTTCGTCTTCGTGTTTGGCCGGCTCGCCGGCATGCCGTCCGGCGGGGCACCCTATCCCCTGCTGGTGTTGTCAGGCCTGATGGCCTGGCAGCTGTTCTCGGCGGCGTTGTCCGGTTCGAGCGGCAGCCTCGTGTCGAATGCCAGCCTGATCTCCAAGGTCTATTTCCCCCGGCTCATCGTGCCGCTCTCGGCGCTCGGCGTGGCGTTGATCGATTTCCTGGTCGTGCTCGCGCTCTTTGTCGGCGTGGCGGCCTGGTTCGGTCATTGGCCGACCTGGCACTGGTTGGTGCTGCCGGTGTTCGTCCTGATGACGCTGGCGGCGGCCTTCGGACTCGGGTTGTGGATGACGGCGCTGACCGTGCGCTACCGGGACTTCCGCTTCATCGTGCCCTTCATTCTGCAGGTCGGGATCTTCGTCTCGCCGGTGGGCTTTCGCACCGACTTCTTCCCCAACTGGCGCGACCTGCTCGCGCTCAATCCGCTGACCGGCATCATCGACGGCTTCCGCTGGTGCCTGCTCGGCGGCGGCCATCTCATCTCCGGTTGGAGTCTGGTGTCCTCAGTGATCGTCATCACCCTGGCCATCGCCACCGGGCTCTGGTTTTTCCGTCGGACGGAAAAACAATTCGCGGACATTATCTGAGCATGAAACTGGACCACGTTACAGCCGTCGTTCAAGCGCTCAACCAGGCGAAGGTGCGCTACCTGATTGTCGGAGGTCTGGCCGTCAATGCCCATGGCCATGTGCGCTATACCAACGATCTTGATTTGGTGATCGGGCTTGAACCAGACAACATCCGGCGGGGCCTGGACGTACTGGCCAGGTTGGGCTATCAACCCCGCATTCCGGTTACGAGCGCGCAATTCGCCCACGCGGAAACGCGCAATCGTTGGATGAAGGAAAAGGGCATGGTCGTTCTCAACCTCTGGAGTGACCGCTCACGGGAAACCCCGATCGATGTATTCGTGCACGAGCCCTTCGATTTTGACGCGGAAACCGAGGTTTCCCAGCAATTCCCCCTGGCTCCGAATCTCATGGCCCCGTTTGTCAGCCTGCCCACTTTGTATCGCATGAAGCGCGAGGCGGGACGGCCTCGTGACCTACTGGACATCACAGAGCTCAAACGCATCGAGGAGCTTCGCAATGAATCGTGACCCCTGGCATTACGGTACATGGGAAGGTGCCCGCGACGGGCGACGCGAGGCGGACCTCAAGCTCAGCTTGATAGACAAGATCCGCACACTTGAGGACATGGAAAAACTCGCGGTGATCATTCAGCGGCAGCGATACCAACAAGGCCTGCCCGTGGATCCAAAAATTCTGCCACTGATCGAGGCGGCGGTCGCAGAGGAACAAGCCGCTTATGGCACCAAGGATGACGGGGCAAAGGGACATCAGGACCACGGACTGGAGACCAAAGACCACTGACCAGAGACTACGGACCATGAGGGACTACACCAAAATTGATGCTTGGCGCCTGGCGGATGATTTGACCGTCGCCATTTACGAGAAGACCCGAGCATTCCCCCGTGAGGAGCTTTACGGACTCACCAGCCAACTGCGCCGGGCAGCGTATTCGGTGCCGGCCAATATCGTCGAAGGCTCATCCCGCGAAAGCAAACGGGAGTACCTGCATTTTCTTCATATCGCACGCGGCTCGCTCTCCGAGAGCCAGTATTTCATTCATTTGGCTCATCGCCTCGGCTATCTGAACGAAACCGACAAGACCCGGCTTCACGAGATGTCCCGCGAAACATTCGCCTGTTTGCATGGCCTGATCAAAGCCGTCGGCAAGGAAGCCGCTGTGGTTGGCCGGATTTCCGCCGCGGCAACCAGCATGATAACTCTCCTTCTCCTTCGCACAATTCACCACACTGGAGCGTGATGACCGCAAGATTCCCAGTCCCTGGTCCGTGGTCAGTGGTCCATAGTCCGTGGTCTCTGGTCCCGTGGTACGTGGTCTCTAGTCCCGTGGTCAGTAGTCTGTAGTCTCATGTCTTCCCCTGCCATTTCCGTCACTGGTCTGTCCAAGCGCTACCTGATCGATCATCAGGCACGGGCGGACACGCTGCGCGACGCGCTCAGCCACGGGGTCGGCGGCCTGTGGCGCCGGTGGCGGCGGGGACGGATCGAGCGGGAGGAGTTCTGGGCCCTGCGTGATGTGGACTTCGAGGTGAAGCGCGGGGAGGTGCTCGGCATCATCGGGCGCAACGGTGCAGGCAAGTCCACGCTGCTGAAAATCCTCTCGCGCATCACCGAACCCACCACCGGCCGCATCACGCTTCGGGGCCGGGTGGCCAGCCTGCTCGAAGTCGGCACGGGGTTTCACCCCGAGCTCAGCGGGCGGGAGAACATTTTTCTCAACGGTGCGATTCTCGGAATGTCGCGGGTGGAGATCGCCCGCAAGTTCGACGAGATCGTGGCTTTCGCGGAGGTGGAGAAGTTCCTGGACACCCCGGTGAAGCGCTACAGCAGCGGCATGTACGTCCGCCTGGCCTTCGCCGTCGCCGCCCACCTCGAACCCGAGATCCTGATCGTGGACGAAGTCCTGGCCGTGGGGGATGTTGCCTTCCAGAAGAAATGCCTCGGGAAGATGCAGGCCGTCTCCAGTGAAAGCGGCCGCACCATTCTCTTTGTCAGTCACAATCTCGCCGCCGTCCGACAGCTATGCCGCACGGCCATTTTGCTTGCATCCGGCCGCATCGAGGTCGCCGGCACCTGTTCGCAAGCATTGGAAGTCTACCAACACGGTCTGGCCGGCACCGCTCCCGTTTCCATACCCGCCCCCCCGGAGGACTTGCTCAATCGCGCCTACGTCACCGGAGTCGCGATCGAAACCTCCGATGGGAAGAGCCCCACGGTGATCCCGGTCGGACATCCCTGGCAAGTGCGGCTCACCTTCACCGTCAGCCGTCCTCAAGACCGTTTCACCGCAGCGATTGGCCTGAAAAACACCGACGGAGTGGCGGTACAAACAGTCTGGCTGCCTCCTGCGAATCTAACTCCCGGCCACTATGAGGCCGTCTTCCATCAAGATCGCCTGGTGCTCGAAGCCGGCACCTACAGCGTGACTGTCGGGTTGAGTGAGAACGACCGTAGCATCCAGCAATTTGAGGCCGCGCGTCTCGATATAGGTGGCGAAAATGCCATCGGCCACTTTGCCGCCACTTCGGGCGTAGGACTCGTTCTAAACTCGATGCGGACCGATCTGCGCAAACTCCAACCCTGATCATGCCGACTGAGCCGAATCCGGGGGATATCCAGGCGTACCTGGCCATACCGAACGAACCCGAGATGGCCTTGCTCCGCTTGTACGATATAAAGGCCTCGCCGGTCATATTGGATATTGGATCCTGCGAGGGTGAGGATGCCATCCGTTATGCACGGAGATTTCCGAAGGCTCGACTGTTCGCATTCGAACCTCTGCCTGCGAATCAAGCCCTCGTGCGAGCCAACCTCACCCGCTACGCAGTGCCAAATGTCGAATTGATACCGATGGCACTGTCCGACCGGGCGGGTGAGGCGGTGTTTCACCTTTCCTCCGGCAAACCACCGGAAGCCTTCGCCGGAACCGAATGGAACTACGGCAATAAATCGAGCTCCCTGCTCCCGCCCGCGCGGACGGCTCCCATGCACGGATGGATCGAGTTCAAGGACAAGATCACGGTGCCAACCGGCACTCTTGACGATTTCTGCACGTCACGGTCCCTCAAGCGTATTGATTTTATTCACATGGACGTGCAGGGAGCCGAGCATCTCGTGATCGCCGGCGCTCAAAGAATGCTGCCGGCAACCACTGCGGTCTGGCTTGAGGTATCCGATCAGGAACTTTACTCGGGACAGATGATGCGCGGAGAAATCGAGCGACTCATGCGGCAGCATGGTTTCACCCTGGCCTTCGAGGTACGGCGGGAGATCGAGGGCGACCAGTTCTGGCTCAACACCCGTCATCCCCGCACGTGGTTCGACCTCGCCCGTCGCCGGCTCAGATCAGCCGCAGGTCGCGCGAAACGAAGGCTGTTCAGTCAAACCCCTCCACCATGATCATCACCTGGCTATCCGGCGGACTTGGCAACCAGATGTTTCAGTACGCTGCCGGCCTCGCGCTGGCTGAGCATCACCGCACGGTGTTGAAGCTGGATGTCTCATGGTTCAGAGCTGATCCCGCCTATGAGGCGCATAATCGCTATGCGCTCTCTTGCCTCAACATCACCGAACAGTTCGCCACGCAGGATGAGATAGACCGCATTCGCGGGGTGAAGCTGACCCGCACCGAGCGCTGGTCGGTCGCGCTTGCCCGCGCCATGCGGCTCCGCCGCTACGCCGGGCGACACGCCACTCCCGGCAACTGGCACCAGCCGCCCACCTTTGCGTTTTACCCGCAGTTCTTCGAGCAGCCGGACAACACCTATCTCAACGGCATGTTCCAATCAGAGAAATTCTTCTCCCAGGTCTCCAACCTGCTGCGCGCCCAGTTCAGTTTCCGTTACCCACCCACCCCCGACGTTGAGGCTCTCGCCGCGCGCATCCGCTCCGGCCCCTCGGCCGCCATCCACTTCCGCCGGGGCGACTACCAGCGTGACGCCACCTTCGCCCGCACCATCGGCACCTTGGATCCCGCCTACTATCAAAGGGCCGTCCGGTTGATCCGTGAACGAAGTCCGAATGCAACCATTTACATCTTTTCCGATGACATCGAGGGTGTGGCGCGGGAATTCACCCCGGCAGGCCCGCACGAGTTCGTGCGCTGCGTGAAACCATGGCATGCCTACGACAAAATCCGGCTCATGTCCCTTTGCGACCACATCGCGATCGCGAACAGCACCTTCTCCTGGTGGGCTGCATGGCTCAATCCCTCTCCTGAAAAGCTGGTGATCGCCCCGGATCCATGGTTCGACGACAGTCCACACGATGCCTCCGATGTGGTCCCGGCAGCCTGGATGCGTCTCCCCCGATAAGGTTGAGTTCTCTGGCTACATCCCTCAGCGCGGACCGGTCTGCCATCACGGTATTCATCGCCGCCATGTTGATGGGTTCTGTTCTGCTGCTTGCCGCGGGACCGGCTCCGCAGTTGCTCTATCCATCCGATGTTGCCGCCTATCTGGATGCCTGCCAACGCGCGGCACTTGGTCAGTGGCTCGGACGGGACTACGATTCCGCACTCGGTCCGGCAGCTCTCTTGCCAACAGTCCTCGCCATGAAACTGGGCGGCATCGACGTACACGCTCTGGCTGCCGGCTCGGCCATCGCCTGGCTTGTTTTCGGAACACTGGCATGGCTTGTCGCACGGCCTCGTATGCCGAACTGGCTCGCCACAGGATTCGCGATATTCGTGGCGGGAACCGCGGCGGCACCCTACACCCCCGATTTCGGCAAATGGAATATCCTATCCTATGGCATGGTCTACAACCGGCTGGCCTGGGCTGCGCTCTCCATCCAGGTGCTGGCGGCCCTGCTGCCACGATTGGACAAGGTGGAATCACGTTTGGCACCCGTGGGATTCGGGGCGTGTGCGATGTGGTTATGGACATTGAAGCCCAACTTCCTGCTGATTCTGGTGCCACTCGCCATTTATCATTGGTTCACAGCTTCCTCACGAGCTACCTGGATCAGTCATTCCTTGCTAGGTGCTCTGGGCATGCTGCTCGTGGTATGGTTCAGCGTACGTTTCTCGCCCCTTGGCTATGTTGAAGCCCACCTCGGCATGAGCCAGGAAGCGCGGCACGGCATCGTGGCGTACACCCCCGGGCGGACTCTGCAGGAGAACGCACCACTACTTGTGGTCCTCACTGTCATTTGGGCCGTGGTCCTGAAGACATCGGTCGCTGTCGGAACACACTTGCGGCTCATCCTCGTATTAATTTCGCTGGGAGCGGCGACGCTGGTGGCCAACCTGACCAACAACCAGTTTTCTGAAATCCCGTTCTGGGGTGCCCTTGGCTGGGTGGCCGCTGCCATGGTCGCACGGAATGGCCAAGCCAAAGCCTGGCGACCGGTTGCCGGACTCGCCGGAGTCGTACTCGGACTGGGTTTCACCTGGCAGCCTATAGCCAGCATCCCTTACAGCTTTGCGTGGCATCAATTCGCAGCCCCCGGATTTCCACCTGCCCTTGAAGTGAACAGCCCGGCTTGGAAGGGCCTGCCTCTCCGACCCTATCCCGGTGTCCCCATAGGACCTGACCACCCGTTGGAGTCCCCGGGCAATTTTGCCGCCTGGCTCAACGATGGACTCTCTCTGTATAACCGCACCCCCTCTTCTCCGGGTGCAATCGTGTGCCTCGATTGGATGAATCCCTTCCCGTTTGCCACCGGAACAAATCCGGTGATCGGGGATGCTGTTGCCTGGCATGTCGGTCGTACCTCTGGAGTACATCATCGCCCGGATGTCACCGGATTCATTACTAACACTGCGGTGGTGATGGAACCAATACGCTCGATCCAACCCGACTCACTTGCCTTCAAGCGCGCTCTCTTCGAGCCCTTTCTGACTGAGTTCTTCACGCTCGCCGGAGAATCATCCCACTGGAGAATATGGGTCCGCCGTGAGCCCATGCCGTCGGGTCAGCCGCCCTCTCAAGCCTATCATGCCGCGCAGGCCCAATAACGCTTTCACTTTGAACATACCTGCGTCGATGCGGCCAATCGCCTCGCCTTACATCGGGAGCTGGTTGACCTGGAATGAGATTGCCACCAATGGGTTCGACGCCACCGCGTGGCTGAGCTCATGAAGATTGCCTTCATCTCCACGATCCTGGAATTCCCGTGGGGTGGTGCCGACACGCTTTGGACCCGGGCAGCAGAGGCGGCATCCGATCGTGGCGACCGGTTGCTCCTATCCATCTCCACTGCCGTGGCAGGAAACCCGCGCATTGAGGCACTGATCGGTGCCGGGGCCAAAGCGTACATCCGTGATTCGACAGGTTCTACTCCCAGACCAGGCATGCGCGTGCTGCGCAAACTTGGTCTTTCCAAATCACCTGACCACGGGCTGATCTCAGAGCTCAAATCCTTTCGGCCCGATCTGGTTGTCTTCAGCCACGGCGGAACCTACGACCTATTACTTCACCCCGACCTCACGGCTTGGCTGCGGGCTTCCGGTGTCCGCTATCGAATCATTGCGAACTGGCAGCAGGAGCACCCACACCTTGACGATGGCAACCTAGCCTTCATTCAGCACGCGTTTGTTTCAGCCGATCTCATTTGTTTTGTGTCAACCCGCAATCTCGAGATCACCCGCCGGCACCTGGCCCTGCCATTGCCCAATGCAGAGGTGATCCACAATCCTCTCCGTTGGCAGTCTTCGGATACGAGCCCGTGGCCCCAAGATGCCGTGACGCACCTGGCTACCGTGTCGCGACTTGATGAAGGCAAGGGCATTGAACTGCTTCTCCAGGCACTCTCCCGTTGCGGCACCCACCTGCCCGACTGGAAGCTGAATATCCACGGCCTCGGTCCACAAGAAGGCAGGCTCAGAGAGGCAGCCGCCCAAGCCGGCTTCGGTTCACGGGTGGAATTCCGCGGCTACGTGAAATGCCTTCGGGACATCTGGTCGGAAAATCATCTGATGGTCTCGCCGGCGATAGAGGACGGTGTGCCGATGACCATCCCCGAGGCCATGCTCTGTCAAAGACCGGTGCTCGCAACCCGGGTTGGCGGTGCAGAGGATTGGATTCAGCACGGGGAGACCGGATTTCTTTGCACGGCCCCGGGCGTTGAAGCGCTTGCCGATGCAGTGAAAGCCGCCTTTGCCTCACGAGATCGCTGGCAGGCAATGGGACGAATCGCGGCGGAAGTGGCGATTAAGCATTATCGACCGAACGATTATCTCAGACTAATCAACTCATGATAAAATCGCTGGCGAGATGCTTTCTACAAACTACCCGGTGCTGGCGCCTTCGTGCCGCAGGCATCGCCATCAGCAGCCCGCGATCATTGGCGGCCGGCATTGATGGCCGGCCCGGCATTGGCACAGCCGGCACCGGTCGAATCCAGATCGCCACGGGGTCATGGATAGAGACCGGCGTCGTGCTTCATGCGTTCGGCGGGACCATCAACCTGGGCAAAGACATCTTTCTCGGTCCGCATGTTGTGATCTATGGCCACGGCGGGGTCGCCATCGGCGACGCCTGCCTCATCGCGATGCACTGTCGCATCGTGTCGTCCAACCACACCATCCCCGCTTTCGGCACGGACATACGCTCACAACCCGACATCCTGTTGCCCACCAAGATCGGTCGGGATGTCTGGCTTGGTGCCGGCGTCACCGTGCTCGGTGGTGTAACGATAGGCGATGGCTGCATTGTAGGCGCTGGAGCGGTTGTGACCAAGGATCTGCCGCCTGGAGCCATCGCTCACGGCATACCTGCCAGCCCGATTGCGTGGCGTGAAAACCTACCGGGCAAGTGAGCGATATCGGACATCTTCGGCATGCTGTCGCTCGAAATCTAACGCCTCTACTTCTGCTGATCCTCAAGCATTCCCGCATCTTGTGATTTCAGTCATCCTTCCCACTCACAATCCGCATCCCGGACGCCTGCAGCGAACCCTTGCCGGCCTGTGGGACCAGACCCTGCCGTCCGATCAATGGGAGCTAGTGTTGGTGGATAATGCCTCAACGTCTCCGGTCAGTACAAACGTGCTTCCCTCGGATACGACCAACGCATCGAGAATCATTCAAGAACCGGCACTCGGCCTGAGTCAGGCGCGCCGGCGCGGCTTCCAAGAAACCCGTGGTGACATCATCGTTCTGGTCGACGACGATAATGTGCTCGCCCCCGACTACCTTGAGGTGGTCGTGTCGCTGTTCGCCACTCACCCGAAGGTGGGCGTGCTGGGCGGATCCAGCCGGCCTGAGTTTGAACAAGCTTCCGAGCCATGGGTACGGGAGTTCGACAGCCTGCTCGCCTGCAGGGATCTTGGCGCTGAACCCCTCATCTCGACCGGCCTGCGCAATTCCATCACGGGTCGAAACGAGTATCCCCTCTTCGCCCCCATCGGCGCAGGCATGGCGCTGCGTCGTGCGGCCTTGATGGAATGGATTGACCAACCCGGCAATACCGGCCCCAGCGACCGGCGCGGAACGGATCTGTCTTCCGGCGGCGACAACGACATCATCCTCACCGCCATGAAAGCGGACTGGGAGGTCGGCTACTTCCCGGCGTTGTCACTCATTCACCTGATCCCCCGCAGCCGTCTAGACCCGCGTTATCTCGCGCGCTTGAACCGCAGTATCGCAAAATCCTGGGTGCAGGTCCTGCATCGCCACGATGCCTGCCCCTGGTCTCCCATCCCCCGTTGGACCGTGCCGCTTCGCCAGGCGAAGTCCTGGCTGAAACACCGGGCCTGGACCTCGCCCGCCGCCCACATCCGCTGGCAGGGTGCCTGCGGACATTTTGAAGGTCGTGTGGAATCCCGCGGAACATGACTTCACCTGCACCTGCCCCAAGCATGAACACTGTCCACGGATTCGTTTATGTGGCCACCGGTGAAGGCTACCGGAAGGAAGCCATGACATCGGCGGCATCGCTCCGCACTGCCATGCCCGGAGTCTCCATCTGTCTGATCACAGACACTGCCATCGAAAAAACAGACCTGTTCGACACGGTGCTGGTCCAAACCACGGTCTGTCACAACCCGATCGACAAGCTCCTGGCCATCGATTGTCCCTACGACCGCGTGATCTTCATTGATACTGACACCTATATCTGCGGAGACCTCAGCGACCTATTCGACCTCCTCGATCGTTTTGACCTGGGCTTGCTGCAAGAGAACCATCGCGGATGGGATTATACTCTGCCCGGCGTGCCAGCCAGCTTCGTCGAGTACAACACCGGGGTGATCGCATTTCGTCGCGACGAAGCCGTCAGGGAACTCTTCTCCGCCTGGCGTGCCGCCTATGACCACCTGCGTGAGACCCAAGGTCTACGCAATGACCAGCCGGCCTTCCGTCAGGTTCTCTATCAATCGAATCTCCGCGTCGCCACTCTCCCGAGCGAGTATCATTTCCTAGGCAATGTGCCGAACTATGCCATGTGGAAGGTGCGGCTGATCCACGGCCGTGGAAATCTGCCTAAAATCGCCGAGCTAGCCAACGAAGAGCTCGGTGCCCGAGCCTACCTGCCGTCAGTCGGCGTCATGCGTTCCTTCCTCGGCCGCCGCACTTGGCTGCGAAGCCTGCTAAGGATCGGCCGGCGCATGTTGCGCGTCTTCATTCGCCCGCCCGTGGACACAGCACAATTGAACCCTGGTCAATGGTGGAAGTAATTCGCCATGCCATTCCACTCCCATTACATTCCTGCACAATCACGTCTCCAAGTGGGCGGGTGGCATCTGCGCAACCATTGATTCATCATGTCCCTCATCTCGAATCTAGGTCCACGTCTCCGTCTCATCCGCACCGCCCTGACGCGCCGCTTCATCTGGGACGACCTTACCGCCATGGTCAAAGCCCACGGATACGAGCTGCGCGAGATCCGGGCCAACACCCACCCACTGCGGTTCGCCCGGCAACTTGTCAGCAAGCCCGGGGATATTGCGCTCCCCGACTTTGTGGCCCGGGTCGGCTCGCCCGGTAATTTCGCGCTGGCCCAAACCCATGCCTGGAACTCCGAACCCAGCGTAAGCGAATTTCTCGGTGAGCTCGTCTGCTGTCAGCGTGCCCGCACCGTCGTCGAGCTCGGCTGCTATGTCGGATGGACCTCGGCGCATCTAGCGCTCGGTCTGCAGGCGGCGGGTCAGAACGGAAAGCTCTGGTGCCTGGATTACGATTCACGATTTCTCGAGGCTGCCCGCACCAACCTGCAGCGACTCGACCTCGCGGGACAGGTCGAGTTTGTCCAGGGTCTCTCCCTTTCCCCCTCCGTTCTCGCGGTGCTTCCAAAGGACATCAACCTCCTCTTCATCGATACGTCCCACGAATATCAGGATACCCTCGATGAGATTGAAGCTTATCTGCCTCGTCTCGCGCCAGGAGGAATCATCGCCCTGCATGATTCCATCAGTCAAAACGGCGTGCGCCGCGCCGCCCTGGATCGCTGGCCCGACTTTGAAACCCTCACCTTCGCCACCGAATTTGGCAACGGGGTCACCACCCTGCGTCAGCGTCAGGCACCGGCTACATTCTCCTGATGTCACCAACCAGACAAGTCCCCTTCATGCCAAAGCTTGTTCCATGTTGTTCTCGCCGATGATCGAGTTTTTGGGACGATTGCCCATCAAGGTGAGACGCGGGATTGCCCATGGGGCATGGTGGTCGCTTTATCCCCACTCCGCCTATTGGAGGCAGGGTGGCAACGATGCGGGGGTCGAGGCGATGCTCCGACAGCATGCCATCAGGCCCGCCAACGTCGTGTGGGATTTAGGTGCGCACTACGGCATTTATTCCGTGGGAATCGCCCGCCACATCGGACCCAATGGCCGGGTGGAGTCCTTCGAGCCCGATCCTGTATCCTTTCGCCGCCTACAATGGCACCGCCGGCTTAACCGACTTTCCAATCTGCACATCCATCAGGTAGCGGCCTCGGATCAGACGGGACAGGCCCGTTTGTATCAATATGATGACTTCGGCGCGACCACCTCGCACCTGCCGTACCCGGATGAAGGCGTGGCCGATGTCCCCTTCCGTGAGATCCGAACCGTTGCACTCGACGACTGGGTGGAAGCGGGTCGCATCAAGCCACCCGGATTCATCAAAATCGACGTCGAAGGACATGCCGGTCAAGCCCTGCGCGGCATGTTACGCACGTTGATTTCCTACCGCCCAATCCTGTTGTTGGCGGTTCATGATAAGAACGAGCATGATTCCAGTCTGTCGATTTTGACCTCCCACGACTACGAATGCCGACCCGTTACATTCGGTGTCACCCCGTCATTCCAAGACTCCTTTTTCGGCGAACTTATCTGCCTGCCTTCCACTGGTATCAAGAGTCCACTGCCATCGTGAGTATCGCCGGACGCCTCCTCTATCACACCTATCACCGACCCGTTGGCCGCCTGCGTGACATCCTTGCAGCGGGCGGTCCGTTCGAAATCCGGCGCACGGAACGCGGCCGGGCCGAAATGGAAGCGTTCGCCCACCGTCTTCCTCAGCCTCCCCCAAGGGCAGGCAAACCGCTGGAGCTTCACCTGCTGACCGGAAGGCGATTCTGGTACCAGACCGCCTTCTGCCTCTGGACCTTCGCCCGCCATGCCCTCCGGCCGCTCGCTCCGGTCATTTACGACGACGGTACGCTGGGTCATGAGTTCCGCGAGCCCCTGGGCCGGCTGTTCCCTCTGACATGCTTCGTCGCCCAAACCGAGACTGTCGCCCGGCTCGACACCCACCTGCCGGCCACCCGCTACCCGGCGCTGCGCGAACGCTGGCCGAATTATCCCAACATCCGGAAGCTAACCGATCCCCACATCGGCAACCGTGGCTGGAAGCTGGTGCTCGATTCCGATCTGTTGTTTTTCAAGAAGCCCAAGCTGCTCATCGACTGGCTGGACCAACCGCACCAACCCCTTCACGCCATCGACTGCGAAACGTCCTACGGTTACTCGCGCCCTTTGATGAACGAACTCGCCGGCAGACCCGTGGCCGATCTCGTTAACGTCGGCCTCACCGGCCTGAAGGGTTCCGAAATCGATTGGGATAAACTCGAGCACTGGTGCGCGACCTTGATCGCCCGCGAACGGACCAGCTACTACCTTGAGCAGGCCCTCATCGCCATGCTTGTGACCGGTCGCGACTGCACGGTCGCACCGGCCGAGGACTACGTCACCCTGCCCCGCCCTCCCGAGGCATCCGTCTGTCAGGCGATCATGCATCACTACGTCGCCAACTCAAAGCGCTGGTACTTCCAGCACAACTGGCGCATGGCCCTGACCCGATGAGCCAGCCACTGGTCAGCATCATCATACCCTGCTTCAACGCCGCGCCTTGGCTGGCGCAGTCGCTGGAATCAGCGCTTGCCCAGACCTGGCCCAACAAGGAGATCATTGTCATCAACGACGGGTCCAATGACGGAAGCCTGAAAGTGGCGCGGTCCTTCACCGCACGGGGTGTGCAGGTCGTGGACCAGCCCAACCAGGGTGCCAGCGCCGCTCGCAACCACGGCCTGCAACTCGCCCGCGGCGAGTTCATCCAGTTCCTCGATGCCGACGACCTGATCTCGCCAGACAAACTGTCACGGCAAATCGCCCTGCTCGCATCGCGACCGCCCGGGACCCTCGCGTCCTGTGCCTGGGGACGCTTCCAGGCCGACCCCGCACAGGCACGGTTTGTGGACGAGGCCGTCTTCCGCGATTTCACCCCGGTCGATTTCCTCGTTCTGTCGGGTGAAACGGGTGCCATGATGCACCCGTCCGCCTGGCTCGTGCCACGAGCCATTACCGAACGAGCCGGACCTTGGGACGAATCCCTGACCCTCAATGACGACGGTGAATATTTCTGCCGGGTCCTTCTCGCCAGTGAAGGCATCGCCTTCTGCGCCGACGAATCCGCCCGCGGCTACTACCGTTCCGGCCTGCCCGGCAGCCTGAGCCAGCAACGCAGCGAACGCGCCCGCCACTCGCAGTTCCACTCGATCGAGCTCATCATGGCATCTCTCCGCGCCGCCGAGGACTCGCCGCGCACCCGTCGCGCCTGCGCCGGTCATTGGCGCCGGTTTGTTCATGATTTCTTTCCCGCGCCTCCCGACCTGATTCGCAAGGCCGAGGCGCAGGTGGCCCGACTCGGGGAACCCGTCGGCCGCCCCGCCATGGGCACGAAGACCCTCACCCTCGCCAATCTGATCGGGTGGCGGAATGTCTGGCGGCTAAAGCATCTCCTGCAACGTTGATGTCCAACCGCATCCTCATCGTCAGCGGCGCGGCCCTCAGTCGTAATCCACGCGTCCTCAAGGAGGCCGCCACGCTGGCGGAGGCGGGTCATGACGTCACCGTCCTGACCCTGCGCAACCACGCCCTCGCCGAATCCTTCGATCTAAGGATCATGGCAACCGCCCGTTTTCGGCGCATCGTGCTGGATGTTGCGGCGGCTCCGGGTGCATCCCGCATTCAGGTCCTGTTCCGCCGGTTGAAAACGGCGCGCGCTCGCTGGGTCGCCCGGAAGTTCGGGGTCGTCACGATGGAAACCATCGGTCCCGCCGGTGAGTTGCTCGCCCTCGCCCGCCGCCAGCCGGCCGACCTTGTCATCGGACACACGGAACTCGGACTCTGGGTGGCCGCCCGCCTGCTGGCCGAGGGGCGCAAGGTCGCCGCCGACATTGAGGATTGGCATTCCGAGGATCTTCCGCCAGCAGACCGGACCGGCCGGCCCGTGCAACTGCTGCGAGAAACTGAAGCCGCCCTGCTTCGTGGAGCCGCCTACACCACCACGACTTCCGGGGCGCTGGCTGACGCCTTGCATCAGGCAGGAGGTGGCCGCCGCCCCGTGGTCGTCAGCAATTCCTTCCCTCTCCAATCCAATCCTCGCAACACATCCCCAGGCGACCCACCCGCATTTATCTGGTTCTCCCAAACCTTGGGTTCAGATCGGGGTTTGGAGGGATTTCTGGATGCATGGAATCGGATGACGATCCATTCACGACTCGTGCTGGTTGGCGAGGATCACGGAGGCTATCGTGAAACTTTGCGCGCCTTGGTGTCATCGTCGCGGCAATCGCTTATCGAGTTTAGGGATTTGGTCCCACCAGATGAACTTCCCGGGCTGATCGCCCGACACGACGTGGGCCTGGCTCTGGAAGCCAACAACTGCCTCAATCGCGATCTCACCATCACCAACAAGATTCTCCAATACCTCAATGCCGGCCTCGCCATCGTCGTCACCCCCACTGCCGGGCAGCGCGAGGTGCTGGCGCACGATCCGGCGGCGGGAATTCTGCTTGAAGCCGATCCTTCCGCCAATGCGGCGGCCCTCGATCGCCTGATCGGCGACCCGGCGCGCCTGCAGGCGTCCCAAGGTGCGGCCCGCCGCCTGGCAGAGACCCACTATTGTTGGGAGCACGAGAGCCGCACGCTCCTGAACCTCGTGGAGCAGGCCCTGTCCGCATGACCCTGCGCCGCATCCTCATCGTCAGCCCACATTTCCCGCCCGTGAATGCGCCGGACATGCAGCGCGTGCGCATCGCCCTGCCGTATTTCGTCGAGGCCGGCTGGGAGGTCACCGTGCTCACAGTGGACGACCCCACCCCCGTGGCACCGCTTGACCACGAGCTGGCTGAGACCGTTCCGGACGAGGTCACCGTGGTACGGGCCCGTTGTTTGTCCCGGCGATGGACCGGCTGGCTGGGCCTCAACAATGTCGCGCTCCGCTCGCTGCCCTATCTGTTTTTCACCGGCTGGCGCCTGCTCGCCGGCCGCCGCCGCGACGTGGTCTATTTTTCGACCACCATGTTCAACGTGCTGCCCCTCGGCCGGCTTTGGCGGCGGCTGACCGGCACCCCGTACGTAGTCGATCTGCAGGATCCCTGGGTGACAGACTTCTATGAGCGACCGGGTGCCCCGCCTCCGCCCGGTGGCTGGAAATACCGTTTCTCCCGCTTCAGCGGCCGGCTGCTCGAAGGTTGGAGCCTGCGCAAAATGGCCCGACTCATCACCGTCTCGCGCCGTTACGGAGAGTCGCTGCGCGAACGTCATCCGGCCCTCACAACGATTCCCGTTATCGAGCTTCCTTTCGGTTCACCGGACCCGGATCTGGAGTGCGCAATCGGACGCCGGGCAACCCGGCCCGCCCTGCTGCCGCCGAGATCGG
>JBGTGS010000301.1:0-10873 GCA_041746615.1 Opitutaceae bacterium
CGAAGAGCAAACTGTGGACCGGCAAGATGATCACTCCCGCCAGCGTCCGCGTTTCGTTATCCAACCGCCGGATGCGGAAAACCGCATGTCCGGTGGTGTGGGAGCCCTGACGGGCGCAATCCCGTCAGGGCCACCCGATCACCCAACCAATAACCGGCTACCTTTCGACTTGAAGTGTTCCAAGGGGCGGGGAGTGAGCGGACGGGTTCGGGTTGTCGGCAGGGGGAGGCGGATCCCATTTCCCAATGTTTCGAGGCTTTACGATGCGTTTACGCCCCGGTGCTTGCCGTGGTCCGGCTCGCTGTTAATGTGGTGTCATGAAGCTGAATCCCCCGTTCCTGAAATCCTTTCTGTGGGCAATCGCATTGGGCTGGGTGGCGTTGGTGCTCATGCCGTCACCGGCCTCTGCGGCATCGGGTGGCCAGAAGGCCGCCGTTGAGGAGGAAGAGGAGGGTGTGGTCGAGGGCATTGCGTTGGCTCGTTCCGGCGGGCGCTGGCTCGGGCTGACCATGGATGGCCTCAATCTCCGGCTCACCTTCTATGACGACAAAAAGAAACCCACGGAGGTGGACGTGGTTCGGGCCACGGCACGCTGGAACCGCCCAACGATAGCCCGGGCCGAGCGGTCAGTACTCAATCCTGCCGGGGACGGTGTTTCCCTTGTCGGCAACAACCCGGTGCGCAAACCCTGGGTGTTCGTTGTGTATCTGGCTTTGATGGGCGCGAACGACGAGGTAGTCGAGTCATACCAGGTCCAGTTGAGCGATGAGGTCGTTCCTCCCGACCCTGAAACCAAATAGGGCAATCAGGCCGGCCTCGCATCATACCCGGAGGTCAGGTGGTCTTGGGGAAATGGGTGGCCAATTGCTGTGCCGTGCTTATGCTCCGACGCACCCATGAAGCTCCCAATTGTTGCCCTATTCGCCCTCCTGACCGCCTCCGCTCATGCGGCAGACCGCCCGAATATTGTCCTGATCATTACCGATGATCTGGGCTGGATGGATGTGGGGTTCATGGGGTCACGATACTTCGAGACGCCGCATCTCGATCGGCTTGCGACTCAAGGCATGGTTTTCACCAACGCCTACGCCACCGCCGCCAATTGCGCGCCTTCGCGAGCCTGCCTGCTGACTGGTCTCAATACACCGCGGCACGGAATCTATACGGTTGAAAACTCCGATCGCGGCACAGCGGCAAGCCGCCGCATCATTCCGTCCCCGAACACCAAGCACCTCGCTCCCCGATTCAAGACCATCGCCTCCCAACTCCAAGCGCTCGGCTATCAGACGATCTCCATCGGCAAGTGGCATCTCGGCGACGACCCGACGCCGCACGGCTTCGATCGCAACATTGCGGGAAACCACACGGGACTGCCGGTGGGCGGCTTTTTCTCTCCTTACGAAAATCCCCAGATCACCGATGGCCCGGAAGGCGAATACCTCACCGACCGGCTCACCGACGAGGCAATCCAGTTTCTCGATGGTCGCGATCCCAACCGGCCCTTTTTTCTATACCTCCCGCACTACGCGGTCCACACGCCCCTCCAGGCGAAAGCGGAACACATCGCGAAATATGAGCGCAAAGGTCCCCGCGACGGAATCGACCATCCGATATACGCAGGCATGGTCGAGAGCCTGGATGACAGCGTCGGTCGTATCACCGCTTACCTCGATCGGCACGGCCTCACCCAGAATACCATCGTGATTTTCACCTCGGACAATGGCGGCATCGCCGACGTCGCCTCGCAACGCCCCCTTCGGGCCGGGAAAGGCTCGTACTACGAAGGCGGTATTCGCGTTCCCCTGACGTTGCGCTGGCCCGGCAAGATCCCCGCGGGTGTGACCACGGACATGCCCACCACCAATCTGGATTTCTATCCCACCCTGCTTGATCTGCTCGGTGTAGATTTCGAGCCTGCAACCTTCGACGGTGCCAGCATCACCGGTCAGCTCCTTCGGCAGGAGCCGCTCCCCGAGCGGCCGTTCTTCTGGCACTTCCCCGTCTACCTGCAATCCTACAATCCGAAGACCGACGACGGTCGCGATCCGATCTTTCGCACGCGGCCGGGCTCGGCCCTGCGTCTCGGGCCCTGGAAGTTGCACGAGTATTATGAGGACGGCGGGATTGAACTCTACAATCTGGAGACGGACCTGGGCGAATCACGAAACCTTGCCGCTTATCTTCCCCGCAAAGCCGCAGAACTCCGGTCGATGCTCGACGACTGGCGTCGAGCCACCAACGCCCCCGTGCCTTCCGAACCTAATCCGTACTATGACGCTGAAGCATCAGAGGCTGAAATCATCAGGGTCCTTCAATAGACGATCGATAGAAGAACTGACCCACGTGCGGAGTTGAGGCGGAAATCCAAAAGGATATTATATTGCAATAATATCCACCGCCATCCATCTGACGCATCCGTGCGTCATGGCTGTTCCCCTGCTACCCCTTGCTCGTGCCTTTTGTGATCTCGTTTTTCCGCCGGTCTGTGTGCATTGTGGCGGGCTGTGCGAAACGGAGAATCTGCGGCATGTCTGCGGTCGCTGCGCGCCTTTGATCACACTGGTCGGTCCGCCGCATTGCCTGACCTGCGGGCATCCGTTTTTTGGCGAAGTCGAGGGTGAGCGGATGTGTCCTCACTGTCATGGTCTGCATCCGGCCTTTCGCGAAGGCCGCACGGTGACCCTGTTCAAGGGCGCGGCGCGGGATATGGTTCACGTACTCAAATACCGGAAAGGTCTGCATGTCCTCACGGACATCGAAAGCCTCATCCGCTCCAATGCCCATGTGGTGGATTTCCTGCGCGGGGCCGTGCTCGTCCCGGTGCCCCTGCACCCGCGCAAGGAACGCGAGCGCGGCTACAATCAGAGCTTGTTGCTAGCGCGCGTCTTTGCGCGAGCGGGCGGGGCCACCGTGCAGCCGCTGCTCCGTCGAGTGGTCGACACCGGTTCGCAAACCCATTTCGATCGCAAGGAGCGTCTGGAGAACCTGAAAAATGCCTTTGCACTGGCCCGGGGGGCAGGCATAACGCCCAAACACCACTACATCCTTGTCGATGACGTTTTTACCACAGGTTCCACGCTCAACAGCTGCGCCCGCGTACTCCGCCGCGCCGGGGGCCTGAACCTGGACGTCGTTTCATTCGGACACGGTTAATCCCAGCCGCCTGCCATGTCGCTTTTTAGCAAGCCGAAGTATTCCACGGTTGTCGTAAAGAAGAAGGATATCCCCAAGGGACTCTGGACCAAGTGTCCGCTTTCCGGGGAGGTCGTCTTCAACAAGGAGCTGGAGGCCAACCAGATGGTGGTGCCCAAGAGCGGGTATCATTTTCCCATCGGCGCCCGCCAGCGCATCAGTGGCCTCTTCGATCCCGGCAGCTTTGTCGAGACCGATGCGGGGGTGACCTCCGCCGACCCGCTGGAGTTTGTCGATTCCCAGGCCTATCCAGACCGGATCATCAAATACACCCGGGAGAGCGGGCTGCCCGAGGCGGTCATTTGCGGAGCTGGGGAAATCCATGGGATCAAGGTCTCGGCGGCGATCATGGATTTTCGTTTTTGTGGCGGCGCCATGGGTTCGGCCGCCGGCGAGAAGATCACCCGCGCCATCGAGGCGGCCCTCAAGCAGAAGATACCGTGCATTATTTTCAGCGCTTCCGGCGGCGCCCGCATGCAGGAGGGAATATTTTCCCTCATGCAAATGGCCAAGACCAGCGCGGCCCTCGGCCGGCTCGGCCAGGCCGGGCTGCCCTACATATCCGTGCTGACCCATCCGACCATGGGTGGCGTTACTGCCAGCTTTGCCGTCCTCGGCGACGTCAACATTGCAGAACCGGGAGCGCTCATCGGATTTGCCGGTGCACGAGTGATCAAGGAGACCACCAAACAGACTTTGCCGGCTGGTTTCCAAAGCTCGGAATTCCTGCTCAAGCACGGACTGATCGATCAGATTGTGAGCCGCCTCGACATGCGGGACCGTCTGCGCGACCTCCTGAGTGCGCTGCATCTGCGGAAGAAGCCGGCCGCGCCCAAGCCCTGACGATGCCCGTCACGGCAGACTGTTCGGGGGAAGCACGGCAATGGTGACGGGCGGAAGCGCAACACACGAGGCATGGCGCTCATGAATCCGGATGCATTCGCTGCGGACTATGCGGCCGTCCAGGATTATCTCTTCAGCCTGAAGGCGCGGGGTATTCGCTATGGCATCGACCGCATGCGGCTGCTGGTCGCTGAAATCGGCCATCCCGAACGCGCGGTGCCGATCATTCATCTGGCTGGCACCAACGGCAAAGGTTCCACCTCGGCCCTGCTTGATGCCATCTTCCATGCCGCCGGCTGGCGCACCGGCCTCTATACCTCGCCTCATCTGGTGAAGCTCGGCGAACGCGTCCAGGTGGACCGCCGCATCCTTTCCGAGGAGGAGATCACCGCCTACACCCGCGAACTCGGGCCGGCGGCCCGGCGGATCGCCGGGGAATCCCCGGACGATCACCCGAGCTTTTTTGAGTTCATGACCGCAATGGCTTTCCTCCAGTTTGCCCGCCGTCGCTGTGACATCGGGATTGTCGAGGTCGGCTTGGGCGGCCGTTTGGATGCGACCAATGTGGTCGAGCCTGAAATCGCTGTGATTACCTCCATAGGTCTCGACCATTGTGAGATGCTGGGCGACAGCATCGAGCGCATCGCGGCGGAGAAGGCCGGGATCATCAAGTCGGGACGGCCGGTCGTGATCGGTCGCATGCCGGCAGAAGCCGAGGTGGTCATCCGACGGACTGCCGCCGGGCTCGATGCTCCCCTGCACAGCGTGCGGGAGGCCTTTGGCGAGGACACCGGGCAGTATCCGGTCACCAACCTTGAAGGTGATTACCAGCGCTGGAATGCCGCCACCGCGACTCTGGTGGCGCGCTGCCTGCCCCCGCGCTGGGGGCTGACCGATGAAGTGATCACGCGCGGCCTGTTGCAGGCGGACTGGCCCGGGCGCTGGCAGCGGGTTGCGCTGGGCGGTCGCCAACTGGTGCTCGATGCCTCGCATAATCCCGAAGGTGCCGCAGTGTTGGCGGTGAACCTCGCCCGGTTGGTGGTGGAGACCGGACGGGCACCGGTGGTCGTGGTCGGGGTGTTGGGTACGGCCCGCGCGGGGCCGTTGATGGAGGTCATTTGTCGCCACGCCCGTGAAATTCATCTCGTCGTGCCGGCCCAGGCCCGCGCCTGCACCCATGAACAACTGGCCGCGCTGATCCCGGTGAATTACCAGGGATCCGTGCACCATTCCCGGCTGGCGGAGCTATTCCCCGGCCCAGAGCACTGCACGGTTGGCGGTTCCGACGACGTCGTTCTGGTTACGGGTTCCATCTACCTGGTGGGTGAAGTCATGGCCCGGCTCGAGCCCGAACGCGGCGCGATTGAATCACGCCTTCAGGATTTTTGATGCCCGTCGCGAACATGACCCAAAGCACAAATAGGGATTGTCCGCGACAGAAGTCGTGAAATCGTCGCGCGATGACCTGGCTTGAAGCAATTGTCCTGGCGTTAATCCAAGGGATCACCGAGTTCCTGCCGGTTTCGAGTTCGGCCCACCTCATCCTTGTGCCGGTGCTGAGCGGCTGGCGGGACCAAGGCATTGACTTCGATGTGATCGTGCATGCGGGTTCGCTGGTCGCGATCCTCATCTATTTCCGCCGTGAGATCACCGCCATGATCCGCGACTGGGTGCTCGCTTTTGCCGGTGGCGGTCAGACTGCCAATTCACGCCTGGGCTGGTGGGTGATCATTGCCACGCTACCGACCGGGATCGCGGGCTTTCTCCTGAAGGACCATGCCGCGGAGTATATGCGCGATCCGTTCTTGATCGGTGTGGGGTTAATTGGCTTTGGACTCCTGCTCGGAGTGGTGGATTGGAATTACCGGGGAACCCGGGATGAGCACTCGCTGACGCTGATGGACGTGCTCATCATTGGCTTTGCTCAGATGCTGGCGTTATTCCCCGGTACCTCACGCTCCGGCATCACGATGACGGTGGCGCTGTACCGCGGCCTGTCACGCGAGGCGGCATCGCGATTCTCCTTTCTGCTGGCGGTGCCGATCATCGCGGCTGCGACGCTGCTGGCCACCCGTGATCTCGCCAGCAGCGAGGTCGGGACAAACTGGAGTCTGCTGGCGCTCGGCTTCATTGTTTCCGCCGTGAGCACCTACGCGGTCGTTCACGGGTTTCTCGCCTTCATCCGGCGCATCGGGATGCAGCCCTTCGTGGCCTATCGAATCCTGCTCGGCCTTGCGCTGATTTATTTTTTCCGCTGATCCGGGTGGCAGGGTATCGGAAGGGACTTAAATGACCGCAGGGACGGAAGGGGCGGGCGAAGGCATGGGCCTGCTCTTCGTCTATTTTAGTATCCGGGATTCCCATGACTGTTCCGGCAGGGGGCGGGGCTGGTAAACGCCAAAGATCCGATAGCGCAGCCGGGCTGTGAGCTTGTAAGCCAGGTTGCGCAGGGGTGCGGGGATTGCGTGCGCAGCTACGGCGACCAACCGCCAAATCCCTCCCAGCTGCTCCAGCACGGCGGTTGCGCCATCGGTCCGGAGCATGTGTGCCGTGCCTCCCTCATCCGGCAGGAACACGAGGCTGTCGAATTCCGCGACGGGTAGCCCGAGCCGGTGTAGTACCTCCTGGCCGGTCGGTCCCTGCAGCGGTGCGAAGCGCAAGACGGCCTCGCGGTCCTCCCGCAGGAGGAAGCGGACGACGGCGTTGCACAGGCCGCATTCACCATCGTACAGCAGGAGCGGTTGTGCTCCTGGGGCGCGTTTGCGCCCCGGCACCCAGCGTCCATCGAAGGTGAACAGGTGGAGTAACAGCAGGGAGGACCTCTGGTCGACCGAGGCCGACATTGCCATAATGAGTAGGTGCATCGTGGCCATCCATGTCCAGGCGATCAACCGTCCGCGGTTCCACAGGCAGAGCGGCAGGAAGAGGATTTGCCCGGCCAGAAGAAGCCAGGCGAGGGGAGGAATCATCAGGTGCCCATACCCCGTCCCTTCGCTCCACCCTGAGCTGGTGAGTTTAGCCACCCCGATGAAGGTGTAGCCGGCCGCCATCAGGAACCAGACCCCGCCAAAGACCGCAACCGGCATGAACCAGGCCGACGGTGCGATCTCCCGGCCACGCCACCGCCCGGGTTCTCCGTCGGGTATCAGGGTCATCACTACGATTAGCAGACCAATGACCAGTGACCCGGGATTACAGAAGTGGAGGTTGGCGTAAGAAAGAGCCACCCAGCCGAGCAAGAGAAGTCCGCTTACAAAGCGGCGGCGGTAGCCAGCCATTAGCAGTCCCGCGAGGATCGCGAGTGCACCGACAAATCCGACGGTGAGGCCGGATGAGCCGAGCCACCTTGGCAGGTCTGCCATCATCCTTTCCGAGTCGCCCAGGAATCTGACCAAGTGCCAGAGCAGGAATGCGCCGAAGGTCACCCGGACCAGCGTGAAATGTCCCGGGGAGTACGGGATTGCTGCTGCCATTTGGGGCGCACTTTGCATCAGTCGTTGCCTCTGTAACTACGGCTAAGGCTGATCAGCCCCGCCAATCATTCGCCCGGACCACACACGCTTGCATGACCCCACCATGTTAACCCCCGGTTGCCTCACAATCTCAAAGGACGCGACAGGCTTGCTCAGGGTCCAGCGTGGTGACAATCATCCCTGAGTTGATACCCTTCAAATCTGAGTGCCGACCCACCCCATGAAATATCCCGCCTGTATTGTCCTGTCAGGCCTGGCCTCCCTGCACTGCGCCGAGTTGCCTCCTCCCGAAGCCACTGAGTATTGGACCCCGGTGCCACCCGTGGTCAGTGCGCCGGTGAACCATCCGCCATCCGACGCCATTGTCCTGTTCAATGGGACCAGCCTGGATGCCTGGGAGCCGGCAAGGGCGGGCGGCAACACGTGGATTATTGAGGACGGGGCGATGGTGGTGGTGCCCACACCTGTGCCCGACCGGCCGATAAACCAGCAAACCAAGCAGGCCTTTGGGGACATCCAGCTTCACTTGGAATACCGCACCCCGGCCGTGGTCACCGGCGAGGGGCAGGGGCGCGGGAACAGCGGGGTCTTTTTTATGGGACTCTACGAACTTCAGATCCTCGATTCGTATGAGAACCCCACTTACGTCAACGGCCAGGCTTCCTCAATCTACAAGCAGCACCCGCCGCTCGTGAACTCGAGCCGTCCGCCGGGCGAGTGGCAGACCCTCGATGTCGTGTTCATCGCGCCGCGCTTCAATGCCGACGGCTCACTGCTGAGCCCGGCCCGGATGACGGCCTTCCACAATGGCGTGCTGGTGCAGCTGGACTCCGTGCTGAGCGGGCCGACGGTTTTTCGGGGCGAACCGAAATACACCAGCCATGCCGACCGTTTGCCGCTGATGCTTCAGGACCATCGGAAACCCGTCGCCTTCCGCAATATCTGGGTGCGGGAGCTGTAACCGCGACAGCCAGGTCGATCCGGAAATCCCGATCAAAGCTTAACGAGTTCGGCGGTCGGAGGGACGTCCTTGATGATCTGCGACGGCTCGGGCCCGACCCCGAGGTAGCGGAGATTAGGCAGCTTCGAAGCCTCCGGCCAGGGCTCGCCGGCATAGGCGACTTCAAGGGTGGTCCGCATCATCGCGGCCACATAGCGCTGCGCATTCAAAGGCAGGTCGGCGAAGCGGCGGACTCCAGTGATGTCCTCGCTCCAGCCCGGGTGGCGGTTGTAGACGGGCTTCAGGGTCCGGCGAACGGCCTCGTTGCGGGGGACGTGGTGGTAGCGCTTGCCCTGGGCGTCCTCGTAGGCCGTGCAGATGAGCAGATCTCCCTGCCAGTCACCACCGTGGGTGAGGGCGTCGGATTTGTTGATCATCACATCCTGGAATCCACCATAGCGGAGGGCGTCGCCTTTTTCCACGGCATCAAACCAGCCGACCATGCGCTGGCGGCCCGTGCTCGTGCCGAACTCGATGCGCTTGAGCCGCTCCGCGAGCGGGTGGGCGTCGTCCATCTGGGTGATGAACGTGTGGGTGCCGACCTTGGTGTCGTAGGCCTTGGCGACGCCGAAGGTGTGGATGGGTTGCACGGGGATGCCCGCGCTCTCGAAGAACTCGGGCGTGTAGGTGTGCGAAGCGGTGACGTTGGGCGAGTAGCCGTGGCGCTTGTCCAGCCAGTAAGCCTGGCCGAACTCACCGATGATGGTGCGGCCGGCGTGCAGCTCGCGGAGGACGAGTTCGCGCACCTCGCCGATGTTCTTGGCGAGGCGCGTGCCGGCGTCCCAGTACACAGAGGTCAGGCGGTCGAGATTGAGCGTGAAGGGTGCGCTGCCCTTGAAAACGCTGAAGTCGAAGTCAGCGGGTGAAAACAAACCGAGATGGATGGCCTCGTCGTTGGCGCGCTGCTCGGCGGTTGATAGTTTTTCAAAGAAGCCATTCCAGGTGGCCTCGCTGACCTGACAGACGTGCCGGATGGTCCGCAGGGCGCGGTCGGCGCGCTGGGCGAGTTTGCGGGCGAAGTAGTTCGGGCCGCCGAGAAAGTCGGAGTAGGTGATCTGCCACTGACCGACCTCGTCGCCGTAAGCAGGGGTGATGCCCCGGCCGGTGGAACCCCGCGGCTCTTCCTTGAGGATGTTGCTCCGGTAGTCCTCCCAGGCGAGGTCGAGCAGGCGGTGGGTCAGGTCGGACACCATGGTGCGCTCGTCGATCAGCAGGCGGGAGAGGATGGCGTGTCCCTTGTGTTCGAGCGGGGTGGCCTCCCACCAGATTTTGCGGGGATCGGCGACCACGCCGCTGCCGATGCAGAGATGGGCAGCGTCGCGGACGACCACGCCGGCGGGCAGGAGGTTGAGTTTGATGCCGCCGGCGGTGTGGCCGGAGTTGGCACCGCCGTTGACCTTCAAGACCACGGAGACGGCCGCAGGTGTGCCGCGGAGTTCGTCGGCCACCTCAGGAATGAGGCGACCCTTGCCTTCGTCGCCGAGGGAAATGCCCACATCGGCGATCAGTCTGCTGGAGAACGGGAGGAGTGACATGGTTGCTGGAGTCGGCAACCGGAGCTAGGCACCCCCGTTGCCGTAGAGGGAAAAGGCTACGGCCGGAGCAAGAGCAATCAGAAAACGAACCCTGCCTTCACCGCCCACCACGCTTTCCGGGTCGCTCCCCCGAGCCATGATGTCAACTATTAGTTGACATCATGGCTCGGGGGGCGGGACGGGATGGCTTTGGGTTGGGCGGGACCAAACTGCCAAGGTGTCTTGAGCGATTCTTAGCTAAGGGTAGCCAATTTAGCGGGCGGCAGTGTGCAGCGCTGCTTAAGCCGCTTGTCGGGACGGCGCGTCAAATGGCTCTTTTGCTTTCCGAATCATCCTGTTGATGGATGTATGCCGGCGGGCAGGCTGCTCTCAGTTCTTCCGGGTGGAGACCTCAATGACGTCGTGGGGCGCGGCCTCCTTTTGGCCGGCGGGGCTGACGCGCATGTAGCGGGCCTTGCTGCGGAGTTCGGGGAGGGTGGCGGCACCCAGGTAGCCCATGCCGCTCTGCACCCCGCCGATAAGATTGGCGAGAACGTCGTCGGCCGAGCCGCTGACTTCCTTGAGGGCCTCGATGCCCTCGGCGGTGACCTTGCGGGTGCGATCGTCCTTGTCGTGTCCGTAACGGGCGGCGCTGCCGGCCTTCATGGCCGAGAGCGAACCCATGCCGCGGTATTGTTTATAAACCTTGCCGTTGATCTCCATGATCTCGCCGGGGGCCTCGCGGCAGCCGGCGAGGAGTCCGCCGAGGATGACGCCGTCTGCGAGGGTGAGGGCCTTGACGATGTCACCGCTCTTGGTGATCCCGCCGTCGGCGACGATCCGGACCCCGC
>JBGTGS010000302.1:0-1749 GCA_041746615.1 Opitutaceae bacterium
GAGGGAGCTGACCCCGCGCAAGAACGGGAGGTCGATGGAAGCAACGATCACGAAGCTCAACGACATGCTCAGAGGCTGGTTTGGTTACTTCAAACACAGTCATCCCACCACGTTCCCCAGACTGGACAGTTATATCCGAGGCCGACTCCGATCAATCCTGCGTAAACGCGCGGGCAAGCGGGGGCGAAGCCAAGGTGCCGATCACCAACGATGGCGCAACCACTACTTCGACGAGCTGGGCTTGTTCAGCCTGATGCAGGCCCATATCTCGCTTCGTCAGTCTCCTCGATGAGTAAGATTGCACCAACTGGAAAGCCGGATGCGGGAAATCCGCCTGTCCGGTTTGGAGGGAGGGGCGGGTTATATCCCCGTCCCTACCCCTATCAAAATACCTCCATGACAGGGTGCCTTGATTTGGAAATATGTGGGTTAGACGCTCACTCACGAACAACGATAAGGTTTGAGACGATAATGGAGTAAAGGAGTCGTTGGAATTTTGTAGTTGGAAGTTCTTCGGTTACCCATCGACCTTCTCAGGACTTTAAGTCTTATCACCAAATTCAAACTGCCCACTTCCAATTCCACCGGCCCCGTCGGGTTGAATGATCCGCGGGAATCCGCGTAATCCGCGAAAGGCAACCTCCATGAAAGTCCCTTTCCTCGACCTCTCCCTCCAGCATCAAGCCATCCGCGAGCAGGCGCTGGCGGCGCTGACCGCCACCTATGACGCCAATCGCTTCTGTCTGGGCAAGGATGTGGATGACTTCGAGACGGCCTTTGCCTCCACCCTGGGCTATCCCCGGACGCTCGCCCTCAACAGCGGCACGGCCCCCCTGCACATCGCCTGCATGCTCGCCGGCTTCGGCCCGGGCGACGAGGTCATCGCCCCGTCGTTCACCTTCATCTCCACGGTCTGGGGCATCAGCTACACCGGAGCCACGCCGCGCTTCGTCGATGTGGAGGAAGGCACCTTCAACCTTGATCCCAGTAAAATCGAGGCCGCCATCACCCCGAAGACCAAGGGACTCATTGTCGTCCATCTCTTTGGCCAACCGGCGCGGATGGATGAAATCATGGCCATCGCCCGGAAGCATGGGCTGTTCGTGATCGAGGACTGCGCGCAGGCGGTGGGGGCTCGCTACCGGGACACCCCCGTCGGCCTCATCGGCGATGCCGGCACCTTCAGTTTTTACCCCACCAAGAACCTCGGCGGCTGCGGCGAGGGTGGGGCGCTGGTGGCGCGCGACGAGACCGTGCTGACTCGGGCCCGTCATATCCGGGTGCACGGATCGGACCGGCGTTATTACCACGACATCATCGGCGGAAATTTTCGCATGGATGGTTTTCAGGGCGCCCTGCTGAACGTGAAGCTCCCGCATCTCGGCGCTTGGACCGCCCGTCGCCGAGCCATTGCGCAACGCTACCTCACCGGCATCACACTCGCGGATGTGCGCCTGCCCGATCAGCCCGACTACGGTCAGAGTGTGTTTCATCAGTTCACCATCCGGCATCCGCGCCGGGATGCGCTGCGGGAGCACCTCACGAAGCAGGACGTCGGCACTGACCTGATCTATCCGGTGCCGCTCCACCGGCAGAAATGTTATGCTCACCTCGGCCTGGGTGAAGGATCCTTTCCGGTCGCGGAGAAAGCCGCCGCCACCTGCATAAGCCTGCCCATCTTTCCCGAATTGACCGACGCCCAGGTGGACCACGTGATCAAGAGCCTGAATGCCTTTTGAGTTTCGGGCC
>JBGTGS010000303.1:0-6794 GCA_041746615.1 Opitutaceae bacterium
CGCCAAGGCGGCGGCGGTGGCCGTTCAGGCTCCAGTGCGCGCCAAGGCGGCGGTCGCAGTCGTTTTACCGGGCGCCGTTGAACAACCACCGGGCAATGGCCGGAAGATTTTGACCGCGGTTCGGATCATCGCTTAGTTCTCCACGGCCCTTCCCCTTCCCGACACCCCAGTCATGAAAATCATGCGTATCACCTTCGCCTTCCTGTTGCTCCTTCTGCTGGGTCTTCCGGCGACCGCGCTTGCGCAGAGGGAAAAGCTGTCTCCCCAGGATCTCGCCATCGTCCGCGAGAAGTGGCCGGAAGCGGTGCGCAACTATTCGGGCCTGCGCTCGCTGGTGCTCTCCCCGGGCACGGGTGAGAAACCGCGTCCTGGTCAGCTGGTGTCGGTGCTTTATTCAGGGCGCCTGATCGACGGCACCGTCTTCGACGAGAATCTTAACCGCGAGTCGCCTTTTGTCTTCCGCTTGGGACGGGGGCTGGTCATCGCCGGCTGGGAGGAGGGGCTCCGGCTCATGCAGGTCGGCGAGAAGCGGTTGTTCATCATTCCCTACGAACTTGCCTATGGCACCCGGGGCGATCCCCCCAAGATCCCACGGCAGGCGGCCTTGGTATTTGAAGTCGAGTTGCTGGAAATCCGGCCCGAGCCGGCCGCCAAGTAGCTTTTAGGGCTACTTGCGCTCGACCCCTCGCAGGTATTCATAGCGCTCGCTGAATTCCAGGAGGGCCATGCGCCGGGCCTGGATCCCGTCGCTGGCCGCGCCGCTTTGCAGCAATTCACCGACCCTCCGGGTGACCCAGCGCTCCTTGAAGCCTTCCTCAAGCTCCGCTGCCGGGGTCTGGCTCACGGGATTTCGTTTCGAGCCCCGGCACCCGGAGGAAACGAAGGACAGGGCGAGCAGGACGGTGAGAATGGCGAGGGATGCTTTCATCGGGATGAACGGGAACCAGTGCAGTCTGTGCATGAGGATTGATCGTGCGAGCGAATCTTTTTGGTTTCGTGCAGCGCTAAAATCATTATGTCACAGTGTGCATGAGTGACGAGTCTCAGCCTGCTCCCCTGCGTCTCAAGCCTCGACTTCGGTCTGACGCAGAGTCGGAGCCCGCCTCCAAGGCGGCGGATCCGGCTGCAGCGGCCCCGGCCGAGACTGCGGAGGGCGAGGGCGCCGTGCGACTGCGGCTTCGTCCGAAGTCGTCGGGCGATGGAGCGGCTCCGCCTCAGCCGGCGTCCACTCCCGCAGTGAGTTCCGCAGAGTCCTCCCCTCCAGAGGAGTCCGCGCCCCGAATCCGTTTGAAACCAAAGCTGAGTCCCGAGGCCACCGCGACACCGGAACCGGTTGAGCCGGCTCCCACGGTGCTTCCCGAAGCGACCATTCCCCCTCCGCCTCCGGAGGCGGCACCGGTGGTCAAACCGGCTTCTCCTCTGGTAACATCAGCGGAGGAAGCCGCTGCCGAGGGGGTGAAATTCAGATTGAAGGCGAAGACTCCGGGGACAGCGTCGCCGGTTGCGCCGGCCGTCCCGGAGGCACCTCCCCCTCTGCCCGCCAGCGAGGAGCCCCCGGCCAACGCCCCGCCTGCAGACATAGCCAAGCCAGAGGTGAAGTCTCCACCTGCGGCCAAAGCCAAACCGCAGAAGAAACCTCACCGCGCGAAACCCGGAGCCCCTTCGAAACGCATCTTGGTTATTGCTTCCCTGCTGGGGCTTCTGGTGGTGGGAGGAGGAAGCTACTATGCCTTTTCCTCCCTGACCGTACCTGAGCCGCCACCACCGGCTGTAACCCGTCCGGCGCCACCACCGGCCCCACCCGCGGCACCCTCCAGTCAAGCCGGACAATTGATTGATAAAGCCCAGGATGCGCTCGCGGGCCGTGCGCAGATCCTGGATGGAGATTTGCCCGAGGGTATTGAATCCCGGGGTCCGGGCGCCGATGCGGAACCGGCGGCCCCGGAAGCAGAGCCACTCCCGTTACCACCGCCGCCCCCACCCGAACCCAGCACGGCATTCAGAAGCTTTGCCCTGAACATGCGGGTCAACGGGGTCTTTCAAGGTGAGCCGCCCCGCGCTCTCATCAACGGACGCACGGTGCGTGCCGGTGAAATGCTGGACAGTTCCCTGGGGGTGGTTTTCGAGGGGGTGGATGTCGAAAGACGACTCATCCTCTTGCGTGATCAGAGCGGGGCCACGACCACCAAGAAATACTGAGAGGCATTCTTGACGGAACTCACCAGGTCTCCACCGGCCCCTTGGGCACGGGAATCGCATCGCGGGTGAACACCGGGTCATCGGGATCGCGGAGGAATGAAGCGACCAATGGATCGGGCCGGTATTTTGGCAACAGGGAGCCGGCCTCATCACAAAACTGGCGGCGCCAAGCGAGGTAATCCGAGACTGCGGCTTCAAAATCCGCACGGGAGCAGATGCCGATGATTGCCGTCTTGAAAGGACGGGAGGGGCCGAAGCGTCTGGCGTACCAAGGGGCCACGCGTCGGAAATGCCGGGCCCCGGTTTCCTCGCCGAAAAACTCCACATAGCGTTCAAAGTGCCGGCGCATCACGCGGACACGCTCCTCGAAGGTAGGTTCGGGCAGGAGTTCACCCGTGGCAAGCAGGCGGGCGGTTCGGCGGAAGATCCACGGATCGTAAAAGGCCCCGCGACCGATGCTGATCCCGGCGCAACCGGTCTCGTTCATCATGTGCCGGGCGGCCTCCGGCGTGGTCACATCGCCATTGCCGATCACCGGGATGCCGCGCACCGCCTCCACGACCGCGCGAATGCCGGGCAGGTTGACCCGCCCGCTGAATCCCTGGGAACGCGTGCGGCCATGCACGAAAATGGCGGCGACCCCGACATCCTCGAGCACCCGGGCCAGGTCCGGTGCGGTTAGGTTCTGGTCATCCCAGCCGAGGCGCATCTTGGCGGTCACGGGTATTTTGACGGCATCGACCATCCCGCGGACGAGGGCGGCGGTTTTTTTCAGCTCGGTCATCATGGCGGACCCACCGCCGATGCTCACCACCTTCCTCACCGGGCAGCCCATGTTGATGTCCACCGACTGTACCCCGAGGGCTTCGCATTGGATGGCGGCATCGCGCATCTCCCCGGGCACGGCGCCGAAAAGCTGGATGGCCAGCGGCCGGTCATCGGGTGCGCTGGCGACAAGCTGCAAGGCGCGGGGGTTGCGTTCGAGCAGGGAGCGGGCGTTGACGAGATCGGTGGTGGCCCAGGAGAGTCCGCCCAGTTCGCGCACGGTCAGCCGCATGGGCAGGTTGGTGTAACCGGCCAGCGGGGAAAGAAAGAGCGGTGAAGCGAGCTCGATGGATCCGATGCGCATGGGTCTTTCCATCCGTAGCCTCCCCCCTTGGGCGCTGCAAGCGGTGCCTGCGTAAAGTTTTCATATCCGATCCCTTGCCAATAACAAGGAGCGGGTTAGATATGGCTCTATCGATTAAAGTCCCCCACCAAGTCGACCGTTTGTTGTCCTGCTGCTCCCATGGCCTTGATCCTGCTGATTGATGACAACGACTCGCTTCGGGATATCCTGATGTTTACCCTGGCCGGGGCGGGATATGATGTGGTCGAGGCCGCCGATGGCAGGCAGGGCATCCGACTGCTGGAGGAACGGTCGGTTGATCTGGTCATCACCGACATCATGATGCCGGATCTGGACGGCATTGAAACCATCATCAGGATGCGCCGCAGCCATCCGGACCTCCCGGTGATCACGATGTCAGGTGACGTGAAGCGCAACGCCTCCCTCTATCTCGGCATCACCGCGAAGCTGGGTGCCGTACACACCCTTCACAAACCCTTTTCCTCAACCTTGTTGCTCAAGGTGGTGGATGAAGCTCTGGGCACCGCCGACTAGTGGGTCCGTTTTTTATGCAGGTGGCGTGCTCGCCGCGCCACGTTGCGAGGCCAGCTCGCAACCTACAATTTCGGTAAACGGATCCCCTGGCAGCCTGTCGGACTTAGCTTCAATCCCCTTAGTCGCCGCGCCGCTCGCGGCTTTAGCAGCCGGTTGGCCCAGGCGCTCCTTTGCCGAAAAATCGTCTGCACCTTTCCCCGAGGCGAAAATGGCAAGTTGGACGGCTGCTAGCCACGACCGAGGGTACTTGCACCGCGAGGCGCCCGGGTCTACAACCGAGGGCCGCATGATGGTTTTTCTTCAACGCAACCCGGGCCAGTGGCTGATCGCCACGGTCGTCATCGGCCTGCTGGCCCTGGTCCGGCTCGATGCGCTGACCCTGGCTGATTTGTTGGATGACTCCCGCCTGACCCCGCGGCGGTTTGCGAATCACTTCGAGGGCTTTCGTTATGAGTATGGCGCTCCGATCCTGCCGGCGGAGATCTTCCTCGCGCGTCGGGCTGGCGACTGCGACGACTACGCCGTGCTCGCCGACCATGTGCTCACCCATCACGGCTACGAAACCCGGATGATCCACGTTCGCATGGTCGGCCGGGTTGCCCATGCGGTCTGCTACGTCACCGAAACCAAAGCTTACCTCGACTTCAACAACCGGGTGTACATGATGCCGCTGGAACGCAGTGGCTCCTCTATCCGGCAGATCGCCACGAAGGTTGCCCGATCCTTCCGGGCCAACTGGACCTCCGCCTCCGAGTTCACCTACACCTATGAGGAGGACCGCAAACATTTTGGCACCACGATCCTCCGGACGGAGCCGGCCTCGCTGGACCCGGACACCCGCTAGTTGTCCGCCCCTCCTTCCGCTGATGCTTCCCCAGCCATGAACGACCGAATCCTTCGAAACGTCTTTGCGATCTTCCTCCTCGTGGCCGTGGTGCTGGTGGCGGGCTCCTTGGTGGCCGTGCGCAACATCAACGCATCGCGGGCGGGCAGCGATTGGGTCAATCACACCCATGCCGTCATCCTCGAGACCGAAGGCATTATTTCCGCACTGCAAGCGGGTGATGGCGCCCTGCGCACCTACATCATGACCGGGGATTTGCGGGACCGGGCCGATTGCCGGGATGCCTACTCGACCATGGCCGAACATTTGGACATTGCGCTGACGCTGACTCGAAACGAGCCAGAGCCACAGCAACTATTGCTGCGGCTCCAGGATCTCGTGGGTCAACGCGTGGCCGCCGCCGAGGGGATCCTGGGCACCGAACCCCTCGATCGGGAGGAGGCCCTGCAATCGCTGCTGGCCGCCGATGCCAGCGGGGCCTCGCTGGACGAGATCCGACGGCTGGGGCAGACGCTCAGGCTGCACCTGATGGACCTGCTGGCCGTGCGGGACACGGAGGCTTTTCACCAGGCCCAGGTCACGCGCTGGACGGTCTGGCTGGCGGTGGGGTTGAATTTCCTTTTGCTCGCCGGTTCAGCCTGGCTGATCCGGGATGACATCGCCGCGCGTCGCCGGGCGGCTGCCTTGCTGGAGCAGGCGAATGTAGTCCTGGAAGCCAGGGTCCGGGAGCGCACGGTGGAGCTGGAGACTGCGAACGGCAGTCTCACAGCTGAAAACCTGGAGCGTCGCTGGGCCAACCAGGCCCTTGAGCACCAACTCCGCTATAACCTCCTGATCGTCAATTCCATCAACGACATGGTCTTTGTTCTGACCAAGGCGATGAATGTGTCCCGCGTGAATCCGGCGGTGGTCCATGTCACGGGCCAGGAGCCATCCGCTCTGCTCAACCGTCCGCTTTCCACCTTCGTTCGTCTCCTCAAGCCCCCCACGGAGACCGAGTCTCCACTGCTCGATCCCCTGGCCCAGGCGCTTCGTGAGGGTCATGATTTGAGGGATCTATCGGCGATCATAGAAGACCGGCGGGGACGGAAGATCCCGGGCCGCCTCATGCTCTTTCCCATCAGGGACCGCGACAAGGTGGTGGGTGGGGTGGTCATTCTACAGCGCACCGGGGAGCCGATGCCGCCGGACTCCTGAAACGCCACCGCATCCGGTCACTTCAAACATTCCAGCATCCAATGAACCAGCACATCTTGATCATCGACGACGAGTTGAACATCCGGGAACTGCTTGCCGAGTTTCTTTCCACGAAAGGCTATCGGGTGACCCATGTCGGTGCGGCCGGCGAAGCCCGCCGGGTGGTGCAGGCGGACCCGCCGGAGCTGATCATCTCGGATCTCCAGCTGGAGGATTCGGACGGACTGGAACTGGTGGCAAACCTCAAGACGATGCTGCCCGACGTGCCGGTGATCCTGCTCACCGGAATCCTCTTTGATCCTCCCGTGGTCGCCGACCTGCTCGGCGGCAAAGTGTCGGGCTACATCGCCAAGACCGCCACCCTCGCGGAAATCCTGGTGGAGGTCCGCCGGCTGCTGCCGGAGCAATAAATTTCAAACGCCAAACTCCAAACGCCAAAGAAACTTCAGGACAGAAATTCCCGGTAGTAGGTCAGTTTACCAAAAATGGTGGTTGCGAGTTTACCCGCCACCGGTGGGCTGGTCTCGCAACGTGGCGTGCAAGCCCGCCACCTATCATCAAAGAATCCAAACTGACCCACCACCAAATTCCCTGTTCCCTCTTTGGAATTTGATTGCTGGGATTTCTTTGGGATTTGGTCCCGCTGCGATTGCCTCGATTTAGTGGACACAGACATCCGCATTACACCGTAGCGTTTGGGTCGCTTCCGAGGACAGGAGCCATGAGGCTTGCCGCAGGAAGCGACCCAAGCGCGGTGGACTCGGAGTCAGCCCGGATCGGGTGGCCCCTAAAAGGAGCCCATGAAAGAACAACCAGTGAAAGGACAGAAACGGAATCGTTCATTCGACGAGACCTTCAAACGGCATGCAGTGGATCTGTCGCTGCGTGGGG
>JBGTGS010000304.1:0-9480 GCA_041746615.1 Opitutaceae bacterium
ACAATGGTCACCGCCAGAAACGCATACAGCGAGATGAGGGAATCCCGACTTGTCGATCGAACGAACGGGCCGAAGCCAAGACCCGTGCTGAGGGTCGCGAGGACGACGATCGTCAAACCGCAGGCGATGGCGCCCCGCACGCCAAAACGCAAGGCTGCCCAGATCAGGAGGGGCAGCAGTCCGTATTCGTAAGGCTCTTTACAAAAGAAAACCAAAGCACCCACGGTCAACACCGCGGCCTCCAGGACCGCCGCTTCCACGCAGTGCCAGAGCCGGAATTGCGATGTGGGGGTTGGAAACCACCGCTTGCCTGCCTCCTGCGACCGGGCCGGGAGTTCACCCGGATTCGGTTTGGCATCGGGTTCGCGAACGCTTCCCGCGCGAGGAGGCGTCGCGTCCATGAATCGGGTCCGGTGTGGCATTTTAGGAAGGTTTGGTTGGAGCCGGCTGGAAGCGGGGAAAGGTGGTGCCGCGGAACGAATCCGTTCCGGGTTCAGACAACAGCGAGGTCGTAGTGCGGGATCATGTTATAGACGGTACGGAGACTCACATAGCAGGGTGATTTCATCCTGGATAAAGATAAGCGCCCGGATGATTTCGTTGCGAACTTGGCGTACATGAGGTCGCCCATATGGAGCGCGCTGGACCAAAAAGCGAGAGATCTTTACGTTTCTGCAAATTATGCAGAACCTGAATATCAAACACTGTCGATCTTCACCCATTGGCGATACCGAATACCACGGCAAATTCGGACGGATATGCGCAGGTTTGCGCAAATAAGGCGGAGTCATTTCGGGCCTCGGGGTCTTGAATGCCAGGCTTGATTCAGGAAACGGGGTCAGGGTGGAATGGCGCTAACTTAAGGCTCATTTGGAACGGTTTCTGTGACCTCGGATTGCCATCTCGTGGCGTGGCTTCGTGAGCAGATGATAGTTCTTCGGTCTGCGTTTCTTCGCTCGTGGTTCTTCTCGGCCGGGCGGAGTGGAACAATCGAAAGGGTCTGTCCCGACTAACAAGCACTCCTGGCAGCCCCGGGCAGATTGATCAATTGGACGGCGGGCGGCGGTTTCAACCACCCCGCCGCAGCGCTTCGGAGATTTTCAACTGCATCGCCTGGAACGCGGGGATGGCTCCGGCGACGAGGCCGAGGGTGACGGCTAACAGGGCTCCGATGATGAGGTTGTTCGTAGGCGTTTCATTTCAAAGGCGGTCAAGGAGCAAAGACCGGCACCGGCGGGCATCTACCCGGGGCAAAGGTCGTCGGAAAGATTGCTGAAGTTCGTGGATTGAAACCTGGCGAAGCAGCGGTCTCGCCTCCCACCTTTACCGACCTCTCGAGCGTCGAAGACTTCAAGAGATTTGGTGATCGAGTTCGGTCGATCAGTGGGGGCATTCCGATCGGTTTCAAGCTCAGCGCAAACCATATCGAGGACGACATCGACTTCGCACTCGCAGCCGGTGCTGACTACATCATTCTCGATGGTCGAGGTGGCGGTACTGGCGCCGCGCCACTCCTGTTTCGCAACAACATTTCCGTCCCAACGATCCCGGCGCTTGCCCGAGCTCGCCGACACCTGGACTCCTGTGGAGCCAGTGGTCGCGTGACCTTAGTCGTCACCGGCGGACTTCGTACCGCGCCCGATTTCGTGAAAGCACTCGCGCTCGGCGCAGACGGCGTCGCTCTCTCGAATAGTGCGATGCAGGCGATCGGCTGCGTCGCCGCACGCATCTGCAACACGAACAATTGTCCGGCCGGAATCCCCACCCAGAAACCTGAGCTCAGGAAACGAATGAACATCGAGACGGGTGCAACACGCCTGAACAACTTCCTCGGAGCATCGGTGGAACTCATCCAGGTACTCGCGCGTGCCTGTGGTTACGACAGCCTCTCGAAGTTTCAACAAACCGATCTGACTTCGTGGAAAAAAGAAATGGCCGATCTGGCTGGCGTAAGATTCGCAGGATATTGACTGCGTGAATTTAGACAGTGCGAACACGAACAGTAAAAGCCTCAATCGGATTGCTGCGAACTATTTGATCAATCTCGGCCTCTGAAAATCCAGACATCTGCAGGTCCAGAATGAGTCACACAAAGATGCTGGTGTATGGTTCCGGATTGCCATTGCCAAATAGTTTAAGTCCCAGGGAAAAGGGAAAAGGGGTCAGTAGTATCAGATCGAAACAAGGTGTTTTTTGATTTTTTTCTCAGGGGCCAACATGGGCGCGAGGAGACTGCCAAGTCGGAGTTGCGATTTGGCCGGGCTGATTTGGGACCTCTTGGTTTATTGGCTTTCGGGACGGAAGGTGGAGACGTAGGCGGGTGGTGGCAGCCACCGGGTGCAGATCGTGTTTCAGATCGGCTTCGCCCCTTTTGCCTGGCGGACTGGTGTGACGAGCTCTCGACAGGTTGTCGGAGCGGAGTATCTTTGTGCCATGGTCCGGCCTGGGGTTGTTCTCCCCAGGTCGGATCGGGGGCGACCGGTGTCTTGGCATACTGACCCAAGCCGTCGCGTTTCCACGCGGCATGTGCAAATGAGCCATCCGGTCGCCCCGTCTCCGTTTTTTAGTCCCGTTTGCGGTTCATTTGGTTGGAGGTCGCGGGTTGGTGGGAAGGGGTTCATTGGCGCTCGGGGAGGTCGATTCCGTGGAGTTCTAGCATCACTTTGCGCCAGAAGCCGAGGGGGTGCGCTTCGTCAAGAATCAGGTCAAGCCCGCCGCTAACAGTGCGCCATTTGCGCTGGAGGACGGCCCAAGTGGCTTGGGCGGCAACGGCGATTTGATCAGGAGTGGCTTGGCGGGTGCGGGCTTGGGGAGCGAGGTATGGGTGCTCGTTTTTGACAAGGGAGCTGACGAGCCGGAGGTGGTGGCGGGCCGCGGCGAAGATGCCGTGCCGACCTTCAGCGTTCCAGCGGGTGATGCGGTCCTTGAGCTCGGGCGGGCCGTAGAGGTGGATTTTCTGGGCGCTTTGGACGGTCCAGTCTTTGAGGATTCGGTTGCAGCGGGGACTGGCGTGACCTTGGACGGCCGGTGAGTCGGGCCCGCCGCTCTGGAGGGTGCGTGGGACGATGCCGGCGTAGGCGCAAAGAGAGTCTAGCTTTCCGAGGTGTTTCGGGTCGCCGAGTTCGCCGGCAAGGCCTGCTGCCAGGATGAAGCCAATGCCGGGGATGCTGGTTAGCATCACATAGGGGGTGGTGGCAAGGATGTGGGCGGAGTCGGCGCGGAGTTCAAGGGCGTTGCGCTGAAGGCATTGGTAGAGATCGACGGTGGCGGTGAGAGTGCGCTGGAGGGCGGCGACGCGGTGGGCGGCGGGTGGTAGGGCTCCGCGGGCTAACAGGATGATTTGGGCGGCGGATTTGTCGGGATGTTGAACGCGGTGGCGGCGCAGCAGGTTGGCGAGATTCGCGGGTCTGCGGCGGGCGATCTCAGGGGCGCTAAAGCGCTCCTTCATGAGTTCGAGGGAGACTTCGCAGAATGGGGTAAGGGCGCTTTTTGAGCCGTTGAGGAAGCCGGGAAAGAGCTGGTCTGCGAGGGCGTGGATACGGTTGGAGGCGGCGGTTTGCTGGCGCACGAGGGTGCGGCGGCAGCGACTGAGTTCGCGAAGGTCGTGATAGACGGCGGCGCTCGAAGATAGGTCTCCGGTGATGCGGGCCCGGCGCGAAAGCAGGGTTTTTGCAATGCCTAGCAAATCGAGGGTGTCGGTGCTGGCGAGGAGGTTCTCACGGTTTTCCTTGGCTTCGTAGGCATTGACTCTGACAACCAGGTAACCCTTGGCGCGGAGGGCCTCAGTGAAGTTGGCCACGTAGGCGGCCTCGTCTTCGCCGCCGAGGAAGATCTGGTTCTTGGGAATCTTCCGGCGGCGAGCGGTGGCGGAAATCTCCTTGATGAGATGGGCGACGCCCGCGGCATTGTTTTCAACGGGGAACGAAGCCTTGAGGAGGTCGCCATGACCGTCGCAGATGAGAGCGACATGTTTGAATTTGGCATAGTCGAGGGCGACGCAGAGTACTTTGCGGGCATCTCCGGCGCGTTCGAAGACGGCGCGGACGAGGGCGTTCTGGTTGCGATAGACGGATTGGACCTTACGGGATGGCTTCTTCATGGCGGCGCGAAGATACCATGTTAGGCACCCTCATATCAGCCGCCGAAGCAGCCAGGCGAGCTCGAGCCCTTCAGGCTCGCCCGCCTGCTTCGGACGGCGTGGAAATGGTACCAGGGTGCAAAACTTGACAAAATGTGGATCACATTCCGCCTTCCCTGACACTCGTCAGAAAACTCCGCATCCCGGGCGGTACCTTGCCCAATGTCTTTCCCCGATTCAACCGTCGCAGTTGCTGGCTCACGTTCGCAGCGCTGCGCATCGACAGCCTTTCCGCGATCCATTCCTGCGAAACCGTCGTTTCTTTCCACAGAAGCTCCGCCAGAGCCAGCTTCCGCGGATCCGATCCTTTCAAGCCCGCCAGATCCTTCGCCAACAGTCCCGCCGCCTTCAGGCCCTCTGCCAGCCAGCGCTCCGCCTGTGCCTCGCTGGGCGCCGTCACTTGGGGCGCTTTCCGGTAGGCCCGCGTCATGCTGTTACGCTTCTTTATCAGCTTCTCCGGTAGTGATACGTGTCCGCCCCATCCACCAGGATCGCCTTGTAGCGGTCGCCAAACAGGCGGCCCCATGCCTGATGCCTGACGTTGTAGCGGCGGGTGACCGTATTCTGCAACCAGCTCATTCCGGCGACCAGGTTGGCCTCGGGCGTTTCGATGAAGAGATGGTAGTGGTTTCCCATCAGCGCCCAGGAGTGGACCCGCCAGCCGGTCATCACGCAGGCCTCGGAAAGCGTGGCGAGGAAAAACCGGCGATCGTCGTCGTCGTGGAAAATCGTTTCACGTCGGTTGCCGCGCGCCATCACGTGGTAATAGGCACCGGGAAATTCAAGACGCAGGCTCCGTGGCATGCGGGAAAGCTAGGGGAGCGGCTGAAGTTGTCAAGATTTGCACCCTGACCCCATTTCCTGACCCCATTTCCCTGGCCCCATTTCCCCATTTCCCCATTTCCCCATTTCCCCCTGACCCCATTTCCCCCCATTTCCCGAGGCTGACCCTTGACTAAAACGCACCTGAGTCGCACGAACTCATCAAGGGCAGGCCCGGTCGCCTGGCAAGGCTCCGTCGCGAGGATTTTTCAGCATAGTTTTCCACACCGATCAATGCTGCCCTGGCCACCCGAAGGCGCATACACCACCCCATGGACACCCGGCATCGAAAACTACATCTTCCTCAGCTACGGCTACGCCGACGCCGCGCACTGGGGCGATGTCGGCGGCGGCACCTGGTATAACGAAGTCAAAACCACCTCTAACAGTTTGCCCGAACTCTACGCCGTGCAGACCGGCATCCCGTCCGGCGAAGACAGAACCACACTGCAAGCCGTCCGCGTCGAACAAACCTTCCTCCTTCTTCGCCGCCACGGCCCCGAACAACCGTGGATCATCGAAAACCGCTTCGACCGCGCAGAAATGCCCGCCACCCTGCAAGTCGGCATCACCGCCTACACCGATTGGAACAGCGTCTCCGCCATCAACGAGTTCCACCACAACCGCACCGTCAACCCCGGCGGCAACCCCGACCTCGTCGCCGACGTGGATTACTACCGCCTCCGCCGTCCCAACCCCGCGCTAATAGAAGCTATGCTCGCCGCCGCCCCCATCACCGGCCAAGGCGGAGCCCTCCAAAATCTCATCGCCACGGCCCTTGAACCCCACCTCGGTGACAACGCTCTCACCCCGCCCACCACCGCCGAAGAAACTTACGACGACTGGCTCCGCGCCACCCTCACCCCCGCCCAGCTCGTCCTCCCCTCTTACACCAACCCAACAGCCGACCCCGATGGAGACGGCCACAACAACCTCCTCGAATACGCCCTCGGCACTCACCCGAATGACGCAGCCTGCATCGAGCGACCCACCATGCACCTCGATGGCGACACCCTTACCCTTACCTACCCACGCATGCGCGGAAACCTCGAATACCTCGTCCAATCCAGCACAGACCTTGTGGAGTGGGTCACCACCGACATCAACCAAGATCTAACAAGCTCTCTCGGCCAACCCGCCACCGCCACCCTGATCGTCCCGCCCGACATCGACCGCACTTTCCTACGACTGCGAGTCGTGGTGCCGTAGACCCGCTCGTGAGAGCGAAACGAGAGTGGGCAACCCCCATTCCCCGCCCTCCAGTCCGGCTCCATGGCTCTGTCAGGAAGCTCCCGCAGAAAACGAAGCGCATTTTTTCGTAACCGCCCGGATGGAATTCCCAATCTCATGGGTATATGAAGAAAATTCACCTCTCCATTCTAATGTTGTCGGCCCTTGTCGTGGCCGTCGTATGCCTTCTCTCATCCCCCCACGCCGGGCGGGCCGGTTCGTCCAAGGATGTATCAACGGTAGCCAATGCTGCCGGTCCAATTCAGACGGCCCGGATTTCGCCCTCTGCGGATGCTGTGCCGGGAGCATCCGATGAATCCGCGTGCATCCAGAGTATTCTGCGCCATGAATCCGGCGGCTACGATCTCCACGAAAATGGCGATACTCTGGTGGCAGCCAACGGCCGCCATGGTATTTCAGCCCAATGGTCTGCGAAAACCGGTGGCCTTCGCCTCGAATCGCTCGATCCCAGCGACACATGGAGTTTTTCCATGACCATGCCAGGCGCACCGCAACAGGTGCTCACCGCGGGCGAAAAGCTGACCTTTTCCCGCGAGGGCATTGATGAATGGTTCCGCAACGATCCGCGCGGCATCGAGCACGGCTTTGTCTTGAACGAACGCCCGGCTACCTCCAACAGCGATGGTCTCCGCGTGGCCGTGGAAATCGATTCGTCGCTCGTGCCCGAAGTTGTTGAGGATGGCACGGCACTGGCGTTCTCCGATGCCATCGGCGACACGCCGTTGCACTATCGCGGCCTGCTCGCCTTCGATGCCAACGCCCAACTGCTGCCCGCCCGCCTTGAGGTGACGCCCTCAGACAACGAAGGTCGCTGGCAGCTCGCGTTTCACATCGATGACCGCAACGCGCAATATCCGGTGACGATCGATCCCGTCTTCACCACCCGCATCGGTGGCCTGTTTTCCATCCCCACGGTGGCGGGTGAGCGCTTCGGCGAGGCGGTGTCGCTCTCGGGCGATTGGCTGGCCGTCGGGGTGCCTCACGCGGGCGCACACGGAGTGGTGGATCTATACCGATTCCACCGGGCATTGCGCATGTGGCAGAAAATCCAGCGTCTCACGCCCTCTGGCTCGGTAAACGGCGGCCTGCCCATCCGCTTTGGTGCATCGCTGCGCATCGAAGCCGGGACGCTTATCGTCGGTGCGCCGGGCGATGCCGGCAGCGGCGCGGCGTATCTTTTCCAGCGCGGCTCCGGCACGTCTTGGAACCAGACCAACCGCATCCTCGCGCCCAATGCCCAGCCAGGTGCGCAGTTCGGTGCCAGCGTGGGCCTTAATCAAAACCTCGCCGCCATCGGTGCGCCGGGTCACCCCACCGGCGGCGGCGCGGTGAATGCCGGGCGCGCCTACGTGATCCACCGCAACACGGACGGCCTTTGGTCAGAAGCCTCGCAGTTGATGGGCTACGCTCCCGCAGGCGGCGACCGCTACGGCGAGTCCATCGCGGTGAGTTCCATGCGCGTTGCGGTGGGAGCGCCCAAGGGCCAGTTCGGCGTATCTCCGGTTGATGCCGGGATCGTTTCGACGCACCACATCGGCCTAGATATCGGCGGCGCGTCCGTGGTTGTTTCCTCGGAGGTGTTGTTCGATCCGAATCCGGGAGCGAACGAGGATTTCGGCAAAGCCGTTTCCCTGCAAGGCCTCTCGCTGGTCGTCGGATCGCCGGGAAAAAACGCGGAAGCGGGTGCTGTTAGTCGGTTTCAACTGAATGCCGGAATCTGGACCTGGCAGGCCATGATGCTCGCGCCCGACGCCCAATCCGGCGCGCAGTTCGGTGCCTCAGTCGCGCTCCGTGGCGACACGCTTGCCATCGGCGCACCGGGTTTCGATGAAACGGCCACTCTAACAAATATCGGCGCGACATATCTTTTCGACCGCTCCCCAGCTGGAGAATGGCAGTATCTCACACGCCAGCTCCGCGTGAAAAAACTAGCGTCAACCCGCTACGGCTCCGCCGTGGCCGTCGATGCCGACCACATCGCCATCGGCATACCCGACGACGGGGTTTTCGCCCTCAACGACGAGGCCGGCGGCGTCGATACCCTCAACCGCGACTCCGCCGCATGGCTCCAGGCATTGCATCAAGATCCGATCCAGGACGGCGGCACCGAAGACGGGCGCGCCGTCGCCATCGACGGCGGCGTCGCCGTGATCGGTCGCCCGGGATGGATGCAGGGCGGCGACGCCATCGGCTCCATTTCCGTGCGATCAGCCCACCACACCGGCCAGCTCCGCTGGGGCCTCACCGATCACATCCCCAACCCCGATGCCCAGCACGAATCCCGTTTCGGCGCCGCCGTCGCGATCGCCGGCGACTGGATGCTCGTCGGCGCACCTGGCCATGACCTCGGCGGACTCACCGATGCTGGAAAAGCCTACCTCTTCCGCCGCACCGCCGCCGGTAGCTGGCAGTTTTTCAAATCCCTCGACATACCCGGCCTGCCCGCTGGCGCGGAATACGGCTCGGCCGTCGCCCTCACCACGCGCTGGGCCTTCGTCGGCGCACCCGGCAGCAACCACGCCTACGTATTCGACCGCTACGAGGGCGGCACCGATTTCTGGGACGTCTCCACCATCATCAACGAAAACCCCGGCGGCGGTCGCTTCGGCAGCGCGATCGCTATCGATGGGCAGCAGGCCGCCATTTCCGCCCCGCGCCGCACCGGCGTGGCCCCCGCAGGCGAAATCCCCGCCATCATCCCGGCCGCCGGACAGGTGAAAATCTATCAGGGTGCCGTGGTCGCCGGTCAGGAAGTTTGGGTGGAAACCATCACCCTGCCGCAACCCGCGCCCGATGGATCATTCGGCACCCCCAACGGCAACTTCGGCACCAGCCTCGACCTCCACGGCGGCCTGCTTGTCGCCGGAGAACCCGGCTTCGCCCAATCCGCAGGCCGCATCCACGTCTTCGGCCCACAGGGCACAGACCCTTGGGCGGAAATCCGCACACTCCAAGCGCCCGGCCCCGCACCCGGCGACCTCTTCGGAACCGCCGTCACCGTCGGCCCGCGCTGGATCTTCGCAGGTGCCCCCGCCGCCAGCCATGCTGGCGTGGTCCATGTGTTCGACCGCAACCTGCTCGCCTCGCCAAACGATCCACTTGCCACCACACTCTTCCACTCGCGTGGCCGTGAGGGCGACGGCTTCGGTGCCGCGCTCGCTTTCTCGAACAACGCCCTCGTCGTCGGAATGCCAAATGCCTTGTCCGGAATCGGGGCACCCGATGCCGGATCATGGACGGTTTTCCACCGCCAGCCCGCCGCCTGGCAC
>JBGTGS010000305.1:0-11607 GCA_041746615.1 Opitutaceae bacterium
AGTTCGCTGCCGAGGGCCGACCGCAGCTGGCCTTCGGTGTGGGCATCAACACCGCGCACGTCGTCGCCGGGAACATCGGCTCCCGCCGCCGGCTCAACTACTCGGTGATCGGCGACGGCGTGAATCTCGCCGCCCGACTACAGACCCAGACCCGCAACCCGGACTTCGCCGCCGACATCCTCGTCAGCGCCGCCACCCTCTCCGCCGCTCGCGGCCACTACCAGGCCCGCGGCCTCGGAGAGGTTGCGGTGAAAGGACGGACGGAAACCGTCAGCATTCATGCCATTGACGGGATGGTGGCCTGAACCGACGCAGGGCTCCGAAAAGAGGGATGTGCCCGGTAGGCTTGCCCCGCTGCAATTTCCTTGTCCCCACCAGCCCACATGGCTAGTGGATTCCCCTATGAAACGGTGGCTCTTTACCCCATCACTCGGAGCTGCAGCAGCTTTGCTTTTATCGTGCGGCGCCTTGAATGCACAAACGGTCACCTGGGTCGGCACGGGCTCGTATGATGGCAACAACGTTGCCGAGAACTGGTTGGGCGGGGTGCTCCCATTGAACGACGGCACTGAGGAATTCCTATTCGGTCCATCCTCGGGCTGGCAGTCGGTGACGCTGTACAACAACATGTTCGCCCGGAAGGTCTCGTTCGTCGGCAATACCACACCCTTTTGGCTGGATGACGACTATGGGAATCTGACCATCGGTGCGGATGGGCTGCTCTACGCCCCGGCCACACCACTTGTCTCCCGCATCGGGGCCTACACCGTGATCGTGTCTGCCGATCAAGCCTGGGATATTCAAAGTGGTGCCTTGGAGATTGAATACTACATGCAGGGGCCCGGCCGCATCACCAAGACTGGCGCAGGCACATTGATCATTTTCAATAATAACAACGCGGCTTGGACCGGAGGCGTCGATCTCGTTGCCGGGCGGGTGGCCATTGGGCCCGGTGGAGCCGGGGTTCCCCTCGGCACCGGCCCCTTGACCTTCAGCGGCGGCACCCTGATCGCCTCGTCCCGGCTCGCCTACGGTTCCTCCTCGAGCGATCCGGTGGTGGTGTCCAACCCCATCTTCAGCAACGGCCTCATCAGAACCGTCAACGACAACGAGCTCGAATTCGACAACGTGGTCACCCTGAACGCCGACACCACTATTCAGTCGCGCGGCCTGCCGCTGTACATCAACAACCAGATCACGGACGGGGGAAACAACTACAAGCTCACCATCGATGCCGCCGGCGCCGTCATTCTGGACCCCTCACTGAACGACCTCACCAACACCTACACCGGGGGCACCCATGTGGAAAAGGGCGTGCTGATCTTCGGCAACGAGGACGGCATTCCCACCACCGGCTCGATCAGTGTTGCCTCCCTTGGCTACGCCGGAATCGCCGACACCGGAGTGACGCCCGCCAGCTTCCTCGGCAAATTCGACGGCCCCAACACCCATGGCACCATCGGGTTTGACACCGACCCCGAGTTCTTTTTCACCCCCTACGAGGGAGCCATCGACCTCACCGGTTTTTCCAGTACCGCCCGGCTCGGCTCCGCCACCGAGGCCTTCTTGGGAAGCACAGCGCTCATTACCCCGCCGAGCCTCGACTACCGCTTCGGTGGTGGAGGCGGTGCACTCATCGTGCAATCGCTCCTGACCGGTCCGCGCAACGTGGTGGGAGATTCGCCAGCCGCGCTTCCCCTCGGCGTCTTCTTCGAGAACACGGGCAATGATTTCACGGGCGATGTCACCGCCACCCACACGGCACTGAGCTTCGCCGAAGGCGCACTGCCCGCTTCGGCCGGGCTCGTTCTCGGCCCGGGAGGCTACATCAGCCTCGGGGGTACCACCGCCCTTCAGGATTTCATCGACCGATTCCCGACGAACACCAACAACGGCATGATCGGACTGGAAGGCGACTTTTTGACGAACATCATCACCGCCAACCTCGAGCTGGGTGCCTTCACCGACCGGATTTACCTCGGCACGGCCAGGACCGGCGGCACCGATGACGGCGTGTATGGCGGCCTCCGCCTGCAGGGAACCATCACCAACGCCGGCACCAACCCGTATCGTTTTGGCGGTTACAAAGGCGGCCTCCTCCGCATCGAGAGCAACCTCACCGGTGCAGCCGGCATGCACATCGGTGACCCCGACGTGCCGGCGACTTTCGGGGATATCGTGACCCAGGAGATCTCCGCAGTTGCCTTGATGGGAGACAACAGCGGGTTGTCGGGAGACACCACCCTCTTCGGCGGCCAGCTTTACCTGGGCAACATCAACGCCCTCGGCACCGGCTCCCTGATCGTTGAGGGCATGCCCCTGCCCCCGGAATGGCAGGATGAAAATGACTTCGAGGAACTGTCAGCTCCGGAATTGGGCACGGCTTACGATCTGATGTTTTCAAATAACATCACGCTGAACTCCTCGCTGGGGATTTCGGAGTACTCCTATCTGGGATTGTCCGGAAAGATCAGCGGCATCGGCGAGCTCTACTTGAATGAAGGCGCGCGCTTGACGCTGTCCAATGACACCAACGACTTCACTGGAGGCATCTACCTAAGCCGTTTCACGGAATTGCATGTCGATGCCGATCACGCCACCGGCCCGGGTCCGCTGGCCTTCGGCGGCGGCAGTGGCATCACCATTTATCTCGGGACCGCCAATCCTGTGATCAACGGATTAAAAAGTAGCCCGGACGATTTCAGCTTTTTCTACGCTGAGCAGCCCAACACGACCCTGACCATCAACCAGTCGTTCGACACCCACGTCAACACGTCCTTTGATTCCATCGCGCCTGCACTGAACGACACGCTGCGCGTCGTAAAAACGGGAGTCGGCACCATGCGCTGGAGGTCCGGCTTCCTGTACCCCCAGTTCGGCACGGTTGAGGCGGGCCTGCCTGGCAGCCCACAGGTGGGCCTGGAGGTTCAGCAGGGCACCTTGCTAATCGGTTCTTTTGCCCGGTTATCCTTCTCCGGTCCCTCCATCTGGGTGCGTCCGGGCGCCACCCTGGCCGTGGACGACAATTATACGGTCGAAAACCCTCTTATTCTCGAAACTGGATCCCGACTGACCGGGAGCGGCTGGTTCGACTCCGCCACCATCGGCAACGGGGCCGTGATTGCGCCCGGCTTTAACGACGGGATGCGTCCCATCGGTCAGCTGGGTTTCCACGACCTCACCCTGGCCGGGGGCGGCATTTTTGAGTGGAACATGCAAAGTCCCCTTGGATCGCCCGGGACAGGCTGGGACCTCATCACCGTGAGCACGCCGCTCACCCTGCACATCACGGCAACCGCCGGTGACCGCTTCTCACTCAAGGCCATTTCGCTCGACATGGATGGAACACCCGGGGTGCTCAATGATATCGCCCATGGGGATCCCACCTACAGCTGGCTGCTCTTCGAGACGGAAAGCATCGTGGGCTTCGACCCCTCCAAATTCCTCATCGACGACTCGCAGTTCTTTACGGCGGCCGGCAGTGGCACCTTCTCCCTCAGCCAAGTCGGCAGCGACCTCTTCCTTACCTTCACCCCCGTGCCCGAGCCATCCACTTACGTCCTCATGGCCCTCGGCCTCGGCATCCTAAGCGTCGGTGCCTGGCGCCGCCGGAAGGGTTGAAATTCGTCAGGAGGCCCCTTGTCCCCGAAAGGTGGGCGGGCAGGTCCCTCTGCCCGCTGTTGGACGTGGCCATCCACCCACCCGGAAACGCGCAGTGGGACCTGAGCGTCAACCCAAAGCATGGACACAGGCCGACATCGGTACTGCTGGCAGTGCAGGTTGAAATCGGTCCCCCATCCCCGCGACGCGCCGCCCTATCCTCCGCTGATGTTTCGTGCCAGGCGGACCAGCTCGACGAACTCCCCCCGGTGGCCCTCGGCGTCGTCAGCCAACCCCGCGCCCGCCCAGTTGATCACCTGCTCGTAGCTGGCCTGCCCTTTGTGCTCAGAGTCGCGCAGGATCATGCCGAAGCCCGCCACGGCCGCAGCGAACTGGAAATCCCCGGACGCACCCGCGAAGGCCGCCCCGGAATCGGTGAAGGGAAAATCCAGGCGCTCGCTCACCTCCCCATCGGGTGCCTTGTAGCGGATCGCCACCGTGAGCAGCTCCCGCGCAAGCGGGGTGTTCGCACCCGCCAGCCGCACCGACTGGTCCTGATAGCGCAGGGGCTCGGCGGGCACGACCGGGGAAGCCCCGACCGGCACGATCTCATAGAGCGCGGTGACGGTGTGGCCAGCACCGATCTCGCCGGCGTCGATTGCATCGTTGTCAAAATCCTCCCGGTTCAGCAGGCGGTTCTCATAACCAATGAGTCGATACGAAGCCACCTGTGCCGGGTTGAACTCGACCTGGATCTTCACGTCCTTCGCGATGGTGGCCAAACTGCCGTCCACCTGCTCGACGAGCAGCTTGCGCGCCTCGCGCACGGTGTCGATGTAGCCGTAGACCCCGTTGCCGCGGTTGGCCAGCGACTCAAGCGTAGTGTCCTTGAGGTTGCCCATGCCGAAGCCCAGCACCGTGAGGAAAACTCCGCTTTCAGCCTTCTCCTCGACCAGTCGGACGAGCTCGCTCTGGTTGGTGATGCCGACGTTGAAGTCGCCGTCGGTGCACAGGATCACACGGTTCAAACCGCCGTCCACGAAGTTGGCCCGGGCAATGTCGTAAGCCAGATGGATCGCCGTGCCGGCATTCGTCGAACCGGAGGGACGCAGTGCATCCAAGGCGGCAAGGATCTCGCGCTTGCGCACAACCGGAGTCGAAGGCAGGGCGAGTCCGGACTGCCCCGCGTAGGTGACGATGGCCACGCGATCATCGTTCTTCAGACGACCGAGCAGGAGACGCAGGGATTCCTTCACCAGCGGCAGACGGTTGGGTCCGTTCATCGAGCCGGAAACATCGATCAGAAAGACGAGGTTGGCGCCCGGGCGGGTGGCGTTGTTCAGCTCCCGAGCCTTGATGCCGATGCGTACGAGCCGATTTTCCGGATTCCAAGGAGCGGCGGCCGCCTCGATCCCGGCGGTGAAGGGCACGGCTCCGTCCGGAGCCGGTGGCGGGTAGCGGTAGGGGAAATAATTGATCAGTTCCTCAATCCGCACCGCGTCCGGCGGGGGCCGTTGCCCATTTTGAAGGAACCGGCGCATGTTGGCATAGGAGGCCGTGTCGACATCGACGGCAAAGGTGGACAGCGGGTGGTCGCCCACGCGCACAAAGGCGTTGTCGCGAATGTGGGCATAGTCCTCGGTGTTGTGGACGACGGGAGGAACGAATCCCCTTCTCAAACCAATGGGTTCGGGCGACGGCATCGGCAACAGACCGGACGGTAGGCGGGTGCCTACTGTGGTGCTCCCCGCGAGGTAACCGGCACTCGCATTCGTTTCGACGATGAAGGGGGAGAGCATGACCGTGCCGCTGTCCGCGGGCACAGCGGCCGCTCCCAGTCGTCGCATGTCCTGACTTTGCTCCTGGTTGACCACCGTGATCGACGCGGAGAGGTCGCCTGCGTTCGTAGCGAGCTGGGTGCTCGACAAGGAATTCGCTGCTCCAGATGCCTGGACCGGAGCCGTACTACCCAACCTCACCCCGCCGGACCCCACTCCGGCGATGTCTGCCCGGGACGGACCGGAAAGAGTCAGAGGGGGTGTGACCAAAGGTGGCACCGAGAAGGTCACTACCGGAGGAGCCGCTCCCCGGGCCGGCGGGCTCATCCGGGGCTGATCCAGCAAGGGCGTGACTGTCGTCGGCGCAGCGATCACGGGCATCTCCAGTGGCATGATGGCATCGGCGGACACCGCCTCGTCCAACGGCGGCAGCATCATTTCCATCATCGTGGTCGGGGCGGGTTCGGCCGTCTCAAACTTCGCCCGCACCGGTGATTCGCCATCGTACAGCACCACCATCACCGCGAAGCAGGCCGCGGCGAGACCCGAGATGAGGAAATAGGGAAAGCGCACCACCTTGGCCGGCCGGGTCCAGGGAGCCGGCTGCGCCGGAATGGCAACGGCGAGTACAGACGTCGCCTGCTCAGTCGACTCGCCGGCCAACACTTCGGTGAGTTCACCGGCCAGCGCACGGATCTCGGCCACGGCGGCCTGGAGCGCCGGGTCGTGTTGCACCGCGGCCTCGATCGTGGCGTGTTCGTCGCCCTCCAACTCACCCAAGGCATAGGCGGTGAGGAGAGGATCATCAGGAGTGATAGTGGGTTCGTTCATGGTGGTGTCTCCCCGCTCACGGCTGCTGCGCGGCGAATTCCCGCCGCAGGCGCTGCACGGCCGTGTGGATCAAAAAGCCGACGTTGCTCACCGACAGCGTGGTGATGCGGCTGATTTCCTTGTAACTGAAATTGTCCTGAAACTTCAAACGGATGACCTCCTGTTGATTGGGCGGGAGGTGCCCGATCAGGCGCAGGAGCGCGTCCTGAGTCTCAGCCCGCTCCAAAGCGCGGCCGGGACGTGGGACATCCGCGGTCATTCGCTCCATCTCTCCCTCGGCAAAGCGTTTCATGCGCCCCTCCTTGCGCAGGACATCGAGCGCGCGGTGTCGGCAGACCGTGAAGAGCCACTCGGCCAGGTGGCCGTCCACCGCCTCGACCGGCTGGGCCATAAGGCGGACGAAGGTGTCCTGGACGACATCGCGCGCCCGGTCCGGGTCGGCGAGCAGGCGGGCAGCGTAGCGCGTGAGCGGCGCCTGATACCGCGCCACGGCATTTTGCACAAATTCTCCAGCGTGTTCATGATCGGAGGTCGGAGTCATGGGGACCTTCGCTGGATATGACGGGCGGCGCGGCGGTTTATTAGGCCGAGTTTAAAAATGAGCAGGCTCCGTCACTTCCAAGGCAGCGTGGCGCGCTGCTTAAGCAACCTGTCGAGGAGGTGCCTCCAGTTGCCAATTGAATTCCCAGCCTATTCATGGCTTCCGACTGCAAGTCCGACAGGTTGCTAAGGCACCCGGACCACCCGCGTGTCGGCGATATGGTCGTGCAGGGTGCGCTTTTCAGAGTCGAAGGCGGCGATCAGATAACCGATGCCGAGGGTTAGACTGCTCAAAAGCTCGGCAAAATAACGGCCGATGATGCGGCCCTTGGTCAGCCGGCTGCTGTCGGCGCGATAAATCCTCATGCCTAACGCCAGCTTGCCCGGGGTGGCGTCATACTTGCTGATGAAGAACAGGCCGTAGATAATGGGGATCACGATTTGCACGACAAAGCCCACCAGCTGGAAACCAATCAACGACTGCAGTTGTTCGGGGGTGGGCTCGGATCCCGACGTGAGGTTTTCCATGCCACCCAGCATCATGATCATCAGGGGGATCAAAATGATCCATGAAAGCATTCCAGTGATGAAACCATCGATGATCTTGGCAAGGACCCTGCGCCAGAAACCCCCATAACCCAGGATCTGCACCTGCGAGGCACCGCCAACGGAGGTCGGCGTCCGGAGACTGCCGGCATCGCTCCTCAACCCAGGCTCTGCCGGAATCGGTGGATTGGGAACGGATGCTGCGGCCACTTCGGCATACGGCTGCCAATTGGCCATGCCGTTGCGCCAGACCAGCGTCGCCGCATGGATCGTACCGGCGTCCACCAGGGCTTTAAACTCCTCCGCCGACACCGGTCCGTGGCGTTGGCCGTCATTTGCATAGTACCATTGCATGAGGCACCTCTTGAAATGGGCATGCCGACGTCCGTGGCAATGCCATTGTTGTGCCGGAGCGGCTTGTCGCCGGGTGCCGGGTCTGTTCTATTGCGTCATCATGCGCCGCCACCTGCTGTACCTCCTGACCGCCGTGCTCCTCCTCGCGGGCTGTCGGCAACGCGAAACCTTGGTTGAAGCGGGCATCCGCACCCAGACCCTTCACCTCGGCAACGGTGCCGAGCCCCAGAATCTCGATCCGCAGCTGTCCACCGCCTACACGGACTACAACATCCTCATCGCGCTCTTTGAGGGTCTCACCGTGATCGACGAGGCCACCTCGGCCGCCATCCCCGGCACCGCCTCCAGCTGGGATGTCTCCGCCGACGGACTGACTTACACGTTTCATCTCCGACCCGAGGCCCGCTGGTCCAACGGCGATCCGGTCACGGCCCACGATTTCGTTTTTTCAACCGAACGCATGCTCACCCCGGCCTTGGCCGCCGAGTATGCCTACATGCTCTACCCCCTGGTCAACGCCGAGGCCTTCAACTCCGGCACCCTCACCGATTTCTCCCAGGTCGGGATCAAGGCTACCGACGATCACACCCTCCAGCTGACCCTGCATGCGCCGACCCCCTACCTGCTTGCGCTCCTCGCCCATCAGGCGTGGTTCCCCGTTCACCCGGCAACCATTCTCAAGCACGGAAGCATGGAGCAGCGGGGCACGCGCTGGACGCGTCCGGAGAATTTCACCGGCAACGGCGCCTTCATCCTCAGCGAGTGGGCTCCCAACAGCCGCATCGTCGTGGAGCGGAATCCCCACTATTGGAACAACCCGAGCACCCGCCTCAACGCCGTCGTTTTTTATCCGAATGACAACATCGGCGTCGATGAAAGCAGCTTCCGCGCGGGCCAGTTGCATCTGACCTACGACGTTTTGCCCGATCGCATCGGGCACTATCGCCGCACCGCGCCGGACACCCTGCGTGTCGACCCCCTGCTCGAAACATTTTTCCTCCGCTTCAACCTGAACCATCCCCCCCTCGACGATATCCGCGTCCGCCAGGCTCTCGCCCGCGCCATCGACCGCGATGCCATCGCCAACCGCCTCCTCCAAGGCAGCCGTCTGCCCGCCCACTTCTTCACCCCCCCCAACACCGCCGGCTACACCGCCCGCGCCGGCATCCCCACCGACTTCGAGGCCGCCCGCAGCCTCCTCGCCGAGGCCGGCTATCCGGGCGGGAACGGCTTCCCGCAATTCGAAATCCGCATGAACACCGACGCCATCAATGCCGTCGTCCTCGAAGCCATCCAAGCCATGTGGAAACGCGAACTGCGCATCGACGTCACCCTCTCCAACGCCGATTTCCGCGTGTACCTCGACCAGATGAGCACCATGAGCTACGAGATCCTGCGCTCCCGCTGGATCGGGGACTACAACGACCCGAACACCTATCTCGACATGTTCGTGACCAACGGAGGCAACAACCACACCGGCTGGAGCCACCCGGAGTACGACCGTCTCATTGCCGAAGCCGGCCGCACCACCGACCCCGCCACCCGCTTCGAACTTTTCCAACAGGCCGAGGCCATCCTGCTCGACGAGGCTCCGATCGCTCCGGTATTCTTCGGCACCCGCTCCTACCTCATCCACCCCTCGGTCCAAGGCTGGGTTCCCTCTCTTCTCGGCATCCACCGCTACCAGACCATCTGGCTGGCAGCCCGTCCGGACTTGGCTTCGATGCCCTCAGAGATCGGTCGATGATAGGGCGTGCACGGGGACTTTGCCGACGGGCTGCTAGAGCAGTTTAAAATGAAGTGTAGCCGTTAGGCTAGAAGCGAAGGGTAGGGCGCTCTCTTCGAGAGCGCCGCGGCGCATTGGGACAATACGCCCCACCACCAGCAACCGGCTACAGCTCAACTTGAATTGCTCTAAACGAAAATACCCGGGGTATTTTCGAGGACGATCAAGCGAGGAGGGCCGGCAGACTTATTTCGATAAAATAAATCCGAGCCGTCGGCTCCGGGATCAGGTGCCTGCACCTGATCCACCAAGACGGCTACATCGCAGCCGTCTTTGGCACACAAACTGCGACCTTCGCCTTGTGCTGAACCCATCCTGCACTCACAGTCGAGCCATGCGCATCGCTTGGCACCTCCTTCTCCCGCTGGCGCTCGCCCTCCCCTTGGCCGCCGCCGAGGCCACCCTTGTACGGGTTTGGTCCGGCCACCGCACCGCCGAATCCTTCGAACGGATCTCTGAATACTTCACCGGTCAGGAAAACCCGGGCAACCAGACCATTGTACGCACCCAACCCGGCCACCGTGCCGGCTATTACTGGCTGATGCGCACCGCCTGCCCCGCCCCCGTGACCGCCGCCCGGATCGAACTCGCCGTCACCCAGCCCGGCACGGAAGCGCCGGTCATTTACACCCTCACCACCGACCTTCCCGCCGGCAGCCATGTCACTCTCGCCGGTCTCACTGGCTCCGACTGGCCCGATGCCGGCTCCCAGCCCACCGCCTGGCGCCTCCGCATCCTCGCCCCCGACGGCACCACTCTCGCCCGCGAACAAAGCTTTCTCTGGACCACCACCACCGCCGCGCGCCCCTGACCTAAACCATTCTTATCACACCAGTCCATCTCCTCCATCGGCGGAACGCCGATGTTAAGGAACGGACAACGTCCATTCCTCATGCCCGATCTCTTCGCGAACTACGACCACGGCCCTTTCTATGACGAAATGTTCGCCGCTCCCGGCCAGCCGCGCCCCCACTACCAGCGGCTGTTCGAGCGCTTCGCCCGCCTGGAAGGCATGAACGAGATCAACGAGCGCCAGCACACCGCCGACCAGACCTTCATCAACCGCGGAGTCACCTTCACCGTCTATTCCGACACCACCGGCACCGAGAAGATTTTTCCCTTCGACCTGCTTCCCCGGATCATCCCCGCCCACGAATGGGCCCACCTGGAACGCGGCCTGACCCAGCGCATGTCCACGCTGAACCACTTCCTCGCCGACATCTACGGGGAGCAGCGCATCCTCAAGGAGGGCATCGTCCCCCGGGAAATGGTGGAAACCTCCAAGCACTTCCGCCGCGAAATGGTCGGCGTCACCCTGCCCCGCAATCTCTACGTCCACATCAACGGCACCGACCTCATCCGCGACCAGGCCGGCGACTACCGCGTGCTCGAGGACAACCTCCGCACCCCCTCCGGCGTCAGTTACGTCCTCGAGGACCGGCAGGTCATGAAGCGCGTCTTTCCCAATCTCATCCGCGACTACCGCGTCCGCCCGGTCGAAACCTACGCCAGCGACCTGCTCGCCCTGCTCCTCCATCTCGCCCCCGCCCACGTCCCTGATCCCACCGTCGTACTCCTCACCCCCGGCGTCTTCAACTCCGCCTACTTCGAGCACAGCTTCCTCGCCCGCCAGATGGGCATCGAAATCGTCCAGGGCGACGACCTCGTGGTCGAGAACGACAAGGTCTACATGCGCCGCACCGGCGGCTTGGCACCCGTCCACGTCATCTATCGCCGCATCGACGACGACTTCCTCGACCCCACCGTCTTCCGCAAGGACTCCCTCCTCGGTGTCCCGGGTCTCGTCAACGCCTACCGCAAGGGCAACGTCGCCCTTTGCAATCCCATCGGAACCGGCGTCGCCGACGACAAGGCCATGTATCATTACGTGCCGCAGATGACCAAGTTCTACCTCGGCGAGGATCCCATCCTCCCCAACGTCCATACCTACCTCTCCTCCGACGCCACCGACCTGAAGTACATCCTGGAAAACCTCCCCAAACTGGTGGTGAAGAGCGTCAACGAGGCCGGGGGCTACGGCATGCTCGTCGGCCCCCACTCCACCCGGGCGCAGATCGCGGAGTTCCACGACATGATCGTCGCAAACCCGCGCAACTTCATCGCCCAGCCCACCATCGGCCTGTCCCGCTGCCCCAGCGTCTGCGACGGCAC
>JBGTGS010000306.1:0-12083 GCA_041746615.1 Opitutaceae bacterium
CTTCCAGATCGCGCCGACGCATGTTGCCCGTACGGATCCAGACCACTTTGGGCGGAGATCCGCGTAGTGTCAGCTGGTCAAAAAAATCGGCATCCTTGGTTAGGATTATGTATTCCTTCTGGAGGGCCAATTGCCAGATGGCTTCATCGGACGGTTGATTCTCCAACACTGAGGCATGCAAGCAGGGGACACCCAAGGCATCTGCCAAACCGGCAGGCAGGTTCTCATCAATGAGCAATTTCCACTTCACGAAGCCAATTCGACCGTGGTGTGAACTTCACTCAATCGCCTCGCATATTCAAGGCAGGCGAGCACATCCTCCCGGGTTAGCCGAGGGTGGGCGCGCAGCACTTCCTCCATATTATCTCCCGCGCTGAGGTAAGATAAAACCGCCTGCACAGTGATTCGTGTGCCTTTGATGACGGGCTTGCCGTTGCAGACTGCGGGATTGATTTCAATGCGCTTCACGCCGCCAAGAATGCAAGCTTCAGCCTAAACGCGCAAGTGGGAAGAAGAGGGTGTTCGGATTCGCGAATCCGGGGTGGAAGAAGAAAGGTTTACCTGCCTTCGGCAGGCTGAAAACCGATCAGCCGCGGTTCTGCCAGTAGCCGGGGTGCCTGTGACCATGTGCGATGGCGGCGATCACTCGGACTTCATCGTTTCAGCTTTGCGTCCAGTTCCGCAAACACGCGTGCGGTAGGGGTGGCGGCGGAATCGCCGGCCTCATATCGCCGGATTCGCTGTTGAATTTCCGCATCCCATGCTGTTTCAAGCCGGTCATTCACCGCTGGCTCAATGCTGGTGAGAAGGCGATGAGCCAGACTCAGACGTTGGTCCGAAGAAAGCTGGAGAGCCTCCTCAGCAAGGGTGTCAACGGATGTGTCCATAAAGTGACGGGATTCGTCGAAACGTTTCCCCAAGATGGCACCCGGGGCAAGAACGAATGGGATTATGCACCAGCCGACGGGGCAACTGGGCGAGCACGGTGGGCGCTTCGCGCCTCGGTCGGACGGTTGTTCGCTGCGCGAACACGGTGGCCCGCTGCGCGGGCACGGTGGGACGGTGGACCTGGAAAAAGCTGAAGGCTGAAAACTGAAGGCTGAAAACAGATCAGTCCGGAACTTTGCGGACTCTCGCGTTCTATGCGGTTAAAATGGGTAAGTGGGGATTTTGAAGTTGGAAGTTGGCGTTTGGGTTTTTCGATCCCAATCAGTTTTTTTACCACGGATACGATCCGGATGGGGAGGAAGACTTTTGGAACGCTAATTAACGCTGATCTTCGCTGATACGGAGAGTGAACGCGGTCCTTGTGCTCACGCTCAAGGCTACCGGGACCTTCACATTCGCTGATTGAATCTGTGTCATCCGTGTTATCCGTGGTTCAAAAACATGTAGTGGTGGGGCGCCTTGCCCCACCATAGGCGGGCAAGCTCAAAGGTGCTGGATTTCTGTTTGATTCAGGACGCTTGCACGCCACGTTGCGAGACTAGCTCGCAACCTACATTTTCGGCGAGCTGACCGACTACCGACAATTCGGATTTATTTGGGATTTGTCCCGCAACTGCGGGATTGGACCTTTGGGATTTAGGCGGTGCGCCTCCGGGTTTGGGCGCACCGCCTTGACATGATGATTCTACATGGCAAGATGTCTGCATCATGAGTGAATCCACCCTCACCGAACGCGGGCAGATTTCCGTACCGTCGGCCTTGCGAAAGGCCATGAAGCTGCGCACGGGGCAGCGTTTCCGCTGGGAACGCATTTCCGACCGGGAGTTTCGCGTCGTGGTGGAATCCATGGCTCCGCAGGGACCCCTGAGCGTCTTGGGTTACGCCCGTAAGCTCCGCCCCGGGAAGGCCCGGACCACCCGGGACTGGATGCGTGAATTGCGGGCTGGGGAACGTGGTGCTTCCTAATGTGGATCGTTGATACCTGCGTGATCCTCGATGTCCTCGAGGACGATCCGGAATTCGGCACCGCCTCCGCCCGGTTTCTGCAAAAACTCCTCCCTCAGGGCCTGGCAATCTGTCCGGTGACCATGGTGGAGCTGGCCGCGGCCTTCGCCGGAGATATTGTCGAACAAAAGCGGTTTCTCGATCTGGCCGGCATTGCCCACAGCGAGGCTTGGTCTGTCGCCGACACTGAAGCTGCGCACATCGCCTGGCATGACTTTGTCCATGCCCGCCGCATCCAGAAGATACCGAAACGCCCGGTGGCGGATCTCCTGATCGGTGGTTTTGCCCTCAACCGAAAGGGTCTGGTGACACGAAATCCGAGTGATTTCAGTCGTTGGTTCCCCAGGCTGAAGGTTCAGGTTCCGGGTTGAGGGAGCGAAGTCGGAAACCTGAAACTTGAGGCCTGAGACCTGAAACGGACAGACGGTGGTTCGCTACGCGAACACGGTGGACGGTAGACGGTTGTTCGCTTTGCGAACCCGGTGGGACGGTAGACCTAGAAAAGGCTGAAGGCTGAAAACTGAAGGCTGAAAACAGATCAGTCCGGGAACTTTGCGGACTCTCGCGTTCTATGTGGTTAAAATGGGCAAGTGGGGATTTTGAAGTTGGAAGTTGGCGTTTGGGTTTTTCGATCCCAATCAGTTTTCTTACCACGAATACGATCCGGATGGGTGGGGAAGGATGTTCGCTGCGCGAACACGGTCGGACGGTTGCCCGCGACGGGCACGGTGGACGGTGGTCGGTTGGCGCTTCGCGCCACGGTGATGCGGTGGGCGGTGGTTCGCTGCGCGAATACCGTGAACGGTTGACTTGCGTCGATCCCATTGTATCTATGCGTAGATATGCCATCCACCTCCCCTCGTGCCAAGCTCTTCCGCCACGGCGGCTCGCAGGCCGCTCGATTGCCCCGCGCGTATCGTCTTCCTGGTAACGAAGCCGCCATTTCCCACACGCCCAACGGGGGAGTTTTGCTCGAACCTTTGAATGCCGGTTTCGAGCAGCGCCGTCGTAAATTCCTCGCTCTGGCCGGTTCGTGCCCGGATTTGTCGGACGTGCCGCCTCACGCGATACCCGACATCCCGCGCGACGAATGATCTACCTGCCCGACACCAACGCCATTTCGGCGTATATGCGCGGGAACGATCTGACCCTCGTGACCAAAATGCAGGAAAATTTCGACGGGCTGCGGCTTTCCGTGATCGTTTTGGCCGAGCGTGAGTTCGGCGTCACCAAGGGCACACATGCGCACGCCCGGTTGAAGTTGGCAGAACTGGCGGAGATTCTGCCGGTGGAGCCTTTTACGCGCGACGATTGCACGCATTACGCGGCCATCCGTCACGACTTGGAATCCCGGGGCCTGGGTATCGGTCCTATGGATACATTGATCGCGGCTCAGGCCCTGCGGATCGGAGCCGTTCTCGTGACCCGCAATGTCAGGGAGTTTCGTCGGGTGGACGGGCTCGGAGTCGAGAACTGGCAGGAATGAACTTCACGGGGTTGGCGTTTCGCGCCACGGTCGGGGTTCGCTACGCGAACACGGTGGCCCGCTACGCGTACACGATTGCCCGCTGCGCGGGCACGGTGGGCGCTTTGCGCCACGGTCGGACGGTGGAAGAAGAAAGACTGAAAGACTGAAAGACTGAAGGGCTGAAGGCTGAAACTCGGAATTCGGAGTGCGGAAGGCGGAATGGTTTACCGGTCTATGGCGGGCTGAAGGCTGAGGAGCGACGGAGCACGGTGGGCTGCGCCCTGCGAAGCTTTAGCGAAGCAGGGAGGACGGGGGCAAGGCCAGGCTTGCGCGGATCGGGTGAGAGGTGAGTCCCCAATCAGTTTTTAACCACTGATGGACACTTATATTCACTGATTCGGATGGATGGGGAAGGATGTTCGCTTCGCGAACTCGGTCGGACGGTGGACAGTTCGGATTTCTTTGGGATTTGCGCTGCGCTCCGCGATTTGGCGCAGCCCCTTTGGAGTTTGGACGTTTGGCGTTTGGAGTTTGTCCCGCGTACGCGGGACTGAAACTTCTTGCTGGATTCCTCCAACGGCTCATCTCAATCTCGCAGGTCTTTTGCCGGAAGGGGGGAATTGTCTTTGGCCGAAACCTCCTTCCTTATTCATTTCCAGCAGCAGCATGACAAAATCGTCCCTCCCCGGCGTGGTCCGGGCCTTGAATGCCAATCCCCTCGTGCGGGGGGCCTGGCTGGTGTTGATCTACAGCGTGGTGATCGTGGTCGCCCGGATACTGGCCTATGAGATCCGTTTCGAGTTCGATCCACCCCCGGAGCAATACCGGCTATTTTGGAAGACCCTGCAGTGGTTTCTGCCCGCCACGTTGCTGTCCCTGCTCCTTTTCGGCCAGTTCCGCACCCTTCTGAGTTATTTCAGCCTGCCCGATGTCACCCGCATCGTCATGGCCTGTGGAGTGACTGCCGTGGCTTCCATTGTGATCTGGTATATCTCCGAGGGAAGGCATGCCTCTCCGCGGTCGATCATTCTCCTCAACTTCTTCCTCGGGTCCGGTCTGCTGGTTTCGACGCGTGTGCTGTTCCGGCTGATCCGGGAACGCTTTCGCGCAGGGGACATGGACGGCACGCCGGTCCGTCACATGGCCATCATCGGCGCGGGCGATGTCGGCGCCGATCTGGCCAAGGAGATGCGACTGCGGCGGGGCCTGCGCATGCAACCGGTCGCCTTCTTCGACGATGATCGCGCCAAGTGGAACACCCAGCTGCACGGTGTTCCCATTGTGGGCCGGCCGGAGTTGCTTCGGACTTTCAAGCAGAAAGTGGACGAGGCCGTGATCGCCATGCCCCGGGCCCCGGCCAAACGGATCCGCGAGATCGTGCAGATGCTCACCGAGGAAAACATCAAATCGGAGATCGTCCCGTCGATGGAACAGCTCATGAACGGTTCGGTACGGGCTTCGCAGATCCGGCCGGTGGAGATTTCCGACCTGCTGGGGCGGGATGCCATCAGCCTGGAGACGGACAAAATCCGAAATCTCGTTCAAGGTAAGGTCGTTTTGGTCACCGGCGCCGGGGGGACCATCGGCAGTGAACTTTCCCGCCAGATTGCCGCCTACAATCCGCGTCGGCTGTTGCTGGTCGAGCGATGCGAGGTGCAGCTGTTCCAGGTTGAGCAGGATCTGCTGGAGTGGGGCCATGGTTCCGTGGTGGTCCCCTTGGTGGCTGATGTATTGGATGAGGGGCGCCTGCGCAGCATTTTTGAGCGCTTCCGGCCGGCCTTGGTCTTCCATGCAGCCGCCCACAAGCATGTGCCCATGATGGAGCACCAGCCCTACGAGGCACTTCGCAACAACACCCGGGGAACGCAAATCGTCGCGCAGCTGGCCGGGGAGTGCCGCACGGAACGGCTGATTCTCATCTCCACCGACAAGGCGATCAACCCCACCAATGTGATGGGCGCCTCCAAACGCCTCGCTGAAATTTACATGCAGGCCCTGCAAAAGCGGAACGGCACACCGACCAAGTTCATGGCCGTGCGCTTTGGCAACGTCCTGGGATCATCGGGCAGCGTCATACCCACCTTCAAGCGGCAGATCGCCGCCGGCGGACCGGTCACGGTGACCCATGCGGATGTGACCCGCTATTTCATGACGGTGGCCGAGTCGGTCGGGCTGGTTCTGCAGAGCGCGACCCAGGGGGTTGGTGGCGAAATCTTCGTCCTCGATATGGGCAGCCCCATCAAAATCATCGACGTGGCCCGGCAGTTGATCGAGCTGAGCGGACTCAGGCCCGGGGAGGACATCGCCATCGAGATCACCGGGCTCCGTCCGGGGGAGAAGCTTTACGAGGAGATCAATCACAACACCGAGAACATGGTGTCGACGGATCATCCCAAGATCATGCGCTTCATCGGCCAGCCGGAGGAACTGGACGAGTTCGCCGCACAATTTGCCTCGCTGGAGGAAAAGGCCCGCGTGCTCGAACCGGACCAAGTAAAACTGGAAATCCAGAAACTGATCCCCGAGTACCGGCCGTATCTGACGGTCAGGTAACGGTCCCGCGTACGCGTGACAAATCCCAAACGCCAAAGGTCCAAACGCCAAAGGCGCTGCGGCGCTGCGCTGAATCACTGAGGCGAAACGCAAATCTCTTGAGCGTAGTGCACCCGGTAAATCCCAATGGCGCTGCGCCAAATCACGGAGACGCAGCGCAAATCCCAAACCCGCGTTCGCGGGACCACCGTCCACCGTGCCCGTAGCGGGCAACCGCCCACCGTGACCACGCAGCGAACCAAGGGGACTTTGCAGTTGCCATTTCCCCGGTGATGGTCGGTCTAGCTTTTTCTCAAGTTTACGCACCCATGATCAAATCCTTCCGTCGTCTCCTCGCCGCCTTGCTCCTGCTGGGCCCTGTTGCCCTGTCCGCCCAATCAGGCACCCTGCCTGTACTTCCCGAACGTATCTTTCCCCAACTGAATTCCATTCTGGCCGCGGCCGTCCAGCAGTCGCCGCGCATGATTGCCTTGAACCTCGATCAGGAGATCGCCGATGCCAGCCTGCTGCAGGCGAAGTCCGGGCTCCTGCCCGACATCAACGGCTACATCAGGAAGTCGGAAGCTCGTGAGAAACGTGAGGACCAACCGGGTACGTTATCGACAGATAAACTCTATTACAGTCTTACCATCACCCAGCCACTTTACCACTGGGGCGAGCGTCGCAACACGGCGACGATGGGGGAGATCAGCCGGAAAATGGCCGAGCGCCAGTATGCCGAGGGCTACCGTCTGTTGGTGCAGCAAATCCGGTCCAATTACCTGGAGTTGATCGTCCTCAAGGCCCGTCTCGCGGCCCTGGGCTTTAATCTGGAGCAGGCCGAGGAAACCCTCCGCGCCACCGAGGCCCGCCTGTCCCGCGGCGAGATTTCCGATGCGGATGCTTTTCAACCGCGCATCGCCGTCGAACAGTCCCGGCTGCTCTTTGACCGGACCACGGACACTTTTGACGACTCCAAGCGACGCTTCCGCGTCCTCACCGGCCAGCCGGCCCCGGCCGACGAGGCCATTCCCGCCGAAATTCCCGAGATCCCCAGCAATCAACCCCAGGTGGCTGGCCTGCTGACCGGGTTCCTCAATCAGGGTGAGCCGCTCACCCGCACCGGGCTCAACCTCAAGGATCAGGTCGAATCGGCCCGGTTGTACTACGCCAACCAGCGGACTCGTCTTCGACCGAAACTCAATCTGGTGGCTGGAATTTCGCAGGATGAGCAACGCTACACCACCAGTCTTGCCCCCTATGGTCTCCAATCCAACTATATCGGCGTCCAGCTGAACTGGAACATCTTCGATGGATTCTCCTCCCGCGCCGCCACCCGTTCTGCTCTCGCCAGCCTCCGCAAGCATGAGGCCAGTTACCAGCAGTATACGGAGACGGTGGGCCAAGACGCCGAGCGTAGCGCCCGGCAGCTGGGGTTCAATGAGCGCCAGATGCGCATCCAGGAAAAACTCTTCGACAGCAACCGCAGCTTCCTCGCCTATCATCGGGATCAGCGTGCCTTGGGTCTCTCCTCCGATGTCGAGATCGCCCGCGCCCAGGTCCAGTACAACGCAGGCTTCGTTCAGGCGCTGGAAGCCCGCGCTTCCTACCTCCAAGCCGTCGGCGAATTCGTCGGCCTCGTCGCCGAGGATCCCGCCCTCAACCATCTGAACGCCGCCCGGCGTTGATCACCGCGTAATGTCCCTCAGTAAAAAACTCCTCTTCACCGCGATCGTGCTGGTGGCCGGAGGCTTCGCCCTTGCGCACTGGATGCGTCCGGTCGCCGTCGTCGAGCCTGTCATCCGCGGCAAGGCGGTCCTCGCCGTGCCGGCCAGCATCACCGTCATGCCCGAGCGCACCCTACCGATTGTCAGCGAGGTCGGCGGTCGCATCCTCGGCGATAACTACAATCTCGACCCGGGCCAGCAGGTCCGCATGGGCGAAGTCCTCGCCCAACTCGACACCCAGACCCTGCGCCTGGAGATCGAGCGCATCCAGATCGACCTCGCGGCTTCAAGGCGTGCGCGGGAGATCGGCATTCCCAAGGAGCAGGAACTGGAAAACGCCCGCGCCGTTCTCGCGCGCAACGAGCGGGACGCCGCCTCGGGCAACCTGTCCGCGGCCGAGGTGGATGCCCAGCGCCGCGTGGTCCGGGGACTTGAGCAGGAGATCGCCCTGCTGCGCTCGGCGGAGAACCAGCTGATCAACGCCTACGAGAACACCCTGGCGCTGCGCCAGCGTCAGCTCGAGGCCATGACCATCAAGGCACCGCTTACCGGCCAGATTTCCGAGGTCTTTGTCAACGAGGGCCAGTTCATCGGCGACCGCCATGAGATGGCCACCCTGATCACCGCGACCCGCACCATCGAGGCGCGGGTCAGCGAGGAAAACTTTGCCGGCATCAGCATCGGCCAGTTCGCCTCGGTCCGCTTCCTCACTTACGGCCTCGAGACCTTTCGCGGCACCGTCTCCAAGATCCTGCCGACGGCCGATGCCGCCACCCAGCGTTACATTCTCCATCTCAACGTGGACATCGACCCGTCCCGCCTCCGCCCCGGCATCACCGGCGAGGCCAGCATCGTGCTGGGCGACCGCGAGAACACCCTCATCATCCCGCGCCGCGCCATGCTCGGCGACAGCGTCCTCGTGGTCGAGGATGGACGCGTGGCCATCCGTCGTGTCACTCCCGGCTATTCGAGCCTCAACGAGGTCGAGATCCTCGAGGGGATCGCCGAGGGCGAACTCGTCATCGTGGAACGCCTCGACGAATTTCGCGAGGGCGACCGGGTCTCCGTCGTCAACGCCAGCGAGCTGAACTAGACAGCTTTCATTCCCCATGGGGAATCGCGGCGTAAAGCCGCTCCTACAGAAAAAATCGTCTCACCGTCCACCGTCCGACCGAACGCCACCGTGTCTCCCAACTTCCGCATAGCCTTCCGCTTCCTCACGGCCAAGAAGCGCGCCATGCTGATGAGCCTGTCGTGCATCGTTCTCGGGGTCGGCCTCTTTGTCGTCACGCAGGCGACCACCAGCGGGTTTGAGCAGTTCTTCATCCGCACCATCCTCGGCACCAACGGGGCCATCCGCATCGAGGACAAGATCCAGGACACCCTGCGTTCAATGGAGGCCGGCGGATCCGGCAGCGGCTCGGCCTTCCACATTTCCCAGCGCGGGGAGGGGGTGAAGTACATCGAGGGCATCGAGGAACCGGGCCTCCTCATCGAGGGACTCCGCCATTTCCGCAACGTCTCCGGCGTCTCCGAGGTCATCACCGGCCCGGTGCTCGTGCGCAGCGCGTTCAAGAGCGAGACCGCCCGGGCCTACGGCATCAACCTGGCCGACCACCTGCGCGTGTCGGACCTCGCCTCCCAGATCATCCAGGGCCGCCTCGACGATTTCCGCGATGTGCCCTCGGCCACCCTTGTCGGCAAGGTGCTGGCCGACCGTTTGCAGATGTCGGTCGGCGATTCCTACGTCCTCGAGGCCGCCGGTCAGGCCCGCCGCTACCGGGTGGCCGCCATCTATGAGACCGGGGTCAGTGACATCGACCGGGTGCGCATCTACATGAACCTTGGGGAAAGCCGGTCCCTCCTCAAAAAGACCACCGGCGCCACCTTCATTCAGGTCAGCCTGTTCGACCGCGATCGCGCGCCCATGGATGCCCAGCACATGGAGCGGGTGCTGGATCACAGCGCCTCCAGCTGGCAGGAGCGCGAGAAGACCTGGCTCGAGGTGTTCCGTGCCCTGCGCCTCTCCACCGCCATCACCGTCTCCGTCTTCACCCTCATCGCCGGTCTCGCGATGTTCAACACCCTCGCGATGATCGTCATGGAGAAAACCAAGGACATCGCGATTCTGCGCTCCATGGGCTATACGCGGGAGGACATCACCCGGATCTTTCTCTGGCAGGCCGTGATCGTGCTCGCCCTCGGGACCGCCCTCGGCTGCCTGCTGGGCGCCGGTGTCACCTACGGGGTCTCGCAGATTCCGATCCGCATCCGCGGCATCTTCGCCACCGACCGCTTCATCGTGGCGTGGTCGATCTGGCACTACGTTTCCGCCGTGATCACCGCCATCATCATGGTCATGGCCGCGAGCCTGGTGCCCTCCCGCCGCGCAGCGCGTCTGGAACCGGGCGACGTCATCCGGGGTACCGCATTGTAGAGCCCCGCCGAATGGCGGGAAATCCCAAACTCCAAACGGTCAAATCCCAAATCCCGCGTACGCAGGACCAAAAGCCGGATTCCGACTTGCGCACGCATAATTGCAGTCTAACTTCATAAATCATGAAGGTGTCGGATATACCCCAATTGAAGAACCTCAGCATTCCTGAAAAATTGCTCTTGGTGGAGCAGTTGTGGGATGAGATAGCGGAGCGGTCTGATCAATTGCCCCTTCCTTCGTGGCATGCCGCGCTTCTTGAAGAAAGCTCACACGAGTATCGGGCTCATCCCAATGAAGGTGCTTCATGGCCTGAGGTGAAATCGCGGCTGCTCTCGAGACGGGTGTGATCCGACTGGCAGTCAGCTCCAAGGCTGAGGCCGACTTGATTGCCGCCTTCGATTGGTATCAGGCGAAGGCACCGGGTCTTGGGGTGGATTTCGTCAGCTGCGTTGATATAACCATCGCTGTTATCGGCCAATCACCCGGCATATTCAGAAAGCGGGTGGGTGATCATCGCATGGCCATGCTCCCGCGGTTTCCTTACGCGGTGTATTTTATCCACAACGATGAGACGGCACATATTTCGATCCGTCGCATCCTCCATTTCTCTGAAAATGCATTGAGCAAACTATGAGCAGTTCGAGAAAATTCCGTTCCAAGCCCTAAACTGATTGTCCACCGGGGTTGGCTCCTGCATCACCAATTCCAAAATCGTTTACTCTGATGTCCATTTCCGTCCCCACATCCGTTCAATCCACGCCGGCCGCTGTCGATCCCCGCATTGCCCTGCGGTGTGAGGGGCTGCACCGTTACCTGGGCGAGGGGGAGGGGAGGGTGCATGTGCTCAAGGGGGTGTCCTTCGAGGCTGAACGGGGGCAGGTTTACGCGATCGTCGGCCCTTCCGGCTGTGGTAAATCCACCCTGCTGTACCAGCTCGGCCTGCTGGATCGTCCGGATGGCGGCACCATCACCATCGGCGGGCAGTTGATGTCCAACCAGGATGACGCCGCGCGCACCGCCGCCCGCGGCGCGCACATTGGTTTCGTGTTCCAGTTCCACTTTCTCATGCTGGAGTTCAGCGCTTTGGAGAACGTGATGATGCCCATGCGCAAGCTCGGGCGCCTCACCCAGGCGGAGATGGAGGCCCGGGGCCGCGCCCTGCTTGGCTCGGTGGGACTCGGTGAAAAGACCCACCGGCTCGGCACCCAGCTCTCGGGCGGTGAGCAGCAGCGCGTGGCCGTGGCCCGCGCCCTCGCGAACCAGCCCTCGATCATTCTGGCCGACGAACCCACTGGCAACCTCGACCAGAAGAACTCCGGCATCGTCTTCGACCTGCTCACGAGTCTGGCCAAGGAAAACGGCCAGGCCATCGTGCTGGTGACCCACAACCCCGACATCGCCAACCGCTGCGATCACGTCCGCCCGAGGCGCGACGGACTGTTCGTCTAGGTTTTCCGGGAGGTTTTCCGGGCCGGGCCCGGAAAACCTGAGGCGGCTTGTCGCCAAGGGCAGGGCATTGACTGGGAGCTGTTGGCGGATTACCTGAATATATTCCATCTCGAATCACGATTGCCCGAACTGCGGGCGCTTTATGAGCAAACTGACACAGACGGATAAGATCCAGCTGACGCGCCCTGTGGGCACCGGGGCCATTCTGCCGCCGCCGCTCCCTATTCGTCCACCCAAGGATTATCTGGAGTTTGTCACCCTGGCGGCCCGTTGGTCGCGTATTCCGAACAAACCAGTCGATTTCAGCGGACGAAACTGGCGCCTTTGAAGTGCAACCGGAGGCCGCGGGTTGGAGGTGAATACTGGAATAATCCCAAACTTCCAATCCCGCGTGCACGGGACAAGCGCCAAAGATTCGCCAAGGACGAAGGCCCCAAAGGATCGAAGCTAGCCCGCATATTTCACAAATCACGGCACCCTGTCATGGAGGATTTTTGTAGGAGCGGCTTTACGCCGC
>JBGTGS010000307.1:0-18713 GCA_041746615.1 Opitutaceae bacterium
CACCCGCCCTTACGCCTCAGCGCGTCCGGCCGGAGCTGCTCGCACCCGCCGGTGACTGGGACTGCGCCCGCGCCGCCGTCGAGAACGGTGCCGATGCCATCTACTTCGGTCTCGAGCGCTTCAACGCACGCATGCGCGCCCACAACTTCACCCAGGGCGACCTGCCGGCTTTGATGGAATTCCTCCACACGCGCGGCGTGCGCGGGTACGTGACCTTCAACACCCTCGTCTTCACCCCCGAGCTGGCTGACGCGGAGGACTATCTGCGCACCATCATCGCCGCCGGAGTGGACGCCGCCATTGTCCAGGATGTGGGCATCTGCCGGCTCATCCGGTCGCTCTCCCCGGATTTTCCCATCCACGGCTCGACCCAGATGACCGTGACCAGCGCGGCCGGAGTGACCTTCGCGCGCGAACTCGGCGCGGAACTCGTGGTGCTCGCGCGCGAGAATTCGATCAAGGAGATCAATGCCATCCAGGAAGCCCAGCGCGCCGCCGGCGTCCCGCCGCTGCCCATTGAGGTCTTCGTGCACGGCGCGCTGTGCGTGGCCTACTCGGGACAATGCCTCACGAGCGAATCCCTCGGCGGCCGCTCGGCCAACCGCGGCGAATGCGCCCAGGCCTGCCGCCTGCCGTACGACCTGATCTCCGATGGCGAAAAGGTCGACCTCGGCGACCGCCGTTATTTGCTCAGCCCCCAGGATCTCGCCGGCCTCGATGTGCTGCCCGACCTGGTACGCGTCGGTGTCGCCTCCCTCAAGATTGAGGGCCGCCTCAAAAGCCCCGAATATGTCGCCAGCATCACCCGCGTTTACCGTCAGGCCCTCGACCAGATCTTCGCAGATCAGCGTGCCCGTGGCCCCGGGCGTGAGCCCGGGGATCGAACACCCGTGTCGTCCGCTGGCACTTCCCCGGGCTCACGCCTGGGGCCACGCTCAGACTGCCTCGATCCCGACCGCGCGCGCTATGAGTTATCGATGACTTTCTCGCGTGGCCTCTACACGGGCTGGTTCAAGGGCATCCACAATCAGGAACTCGCACACGGCCGCTTTGGCACCAAGCGCGGCGTGTTCCTCGGCAAAATCACCCGCGTCGGCGACGACCATGCCACCCTCCGTCTCGAGTCCGCCCTCAAGCCCGGTGATGGCGTGGTCTTCGACGCCGGCAACCATGCCGCCGGGGAGGAAGGCGGACGGGTTTATCAGGTCGAGCCTCAACATTCCGGGGAGACCCTGCTTCGCTTCGGTCACGGAGACATTAATTTCCGCCGCATCAAGCCGGGCCACCGGCTCTGGAAAAACAACGACCCCTGCACTCGACCGTGAATTGCGGGCGACCTTTGAGGGCGAGAAAATCCGCTTCGCTCGTCCCGTCGATGCCGAGGTCCACGGCCGTGCCGGCACACCGCTGACCCTGATCCTCAACGACCGTGAGGGCCACGTCGCGAAGGTCGCCTCGCCGACCGCGCTCGCACCCGCGCTCAACCAGCCGCTTTCGCAGGCGCGCCTGGAAGACCAGCTCGGCCGCCTCGGCGGCACGCCGTTCAGGCTGGGCACGCTCACATCGCTTCTGGAAGGCGACGTCATGCTTGCCGTGAGCGAACTCAACCGTCTGCGCCGCGATGCCGTGGCTGAACTCATCCGTCAGCGCTCCACGCCCCGGCGCTGGACCCTCGGGGAAATGCGGATTGCAGATCTTGGAATTCGGAAGGACCAGACGGAGGAAGACCGTCCCCCGGAAATCATCGCGGTGATTCGCGAGCTCAGTCAGCTGGAGCCGGCCTGGCGGGCGGGAGTCCGCACGATCTACGCAGAGTTTGAGGACCCCAAGCGCTACCGTGATGCCGTCACCCGCTTTCGCGAACTCCAGAGTTCCGATCCGGCCAAGGCGGAACCTGAAATCGCCCGGACACCCTCCTCCACCATCTGGGTGGCCCCGCCCCGGATCTTCAAGCCGGGCGAGGAATGGATACTCAAGCAGGTGCGTTCCTCCGAAGCGGACGGCTATCTGGTGCGCAATGCGGAGCACCTGGAGTTTTTCGCCGCCGACCGGCGACGCGGCGATTTCTCCCTCAATGTCGCCAACCCGCTCACCGCGGATTGGTTCGTCGCCCGTCATGGACTGGAGCGCGTGACCGCCAGCTACGACCTGAACATCGCCCAACTGGAAGCCATGCTTCAGGCCTCACCCGCCGGTTGGTTCGACCTCACCATCCACCAGCACATGCCCATGTTTCACATGGAGCACTGCGTTTTTTGCGCCTTCCTTTCCAACGGGAAGGACTACCGCGATTGTGGCCGACCCTGCGACCGTCACCAGGTGGCGCTGCGCGACCGCGTGGGCGCGGAGCTACCGCTCAAAGCCGACGCGGGCTGCCGCAATACTGTTTTCAACAATCGCGCCCAAACCGGAGCTGACTATGTCCTGCGCCTTCTCGCCCTCGGAGCCCGCCACTTTCGTGTTGAATTCGTGAACGAGGATCCCGGCGAGGTCACCCGCACGCTCGACCGCTATCAGCGCCTCCTGCGCGGCGAGGTGTCCGGCGCGGACGTCTGGCGCGAACTCAAACTCATCAACCAGCTCGGAGTCACCCGCGGCCAGATGGAGACTGAACCCCAGGTGATTTTTCGCAAACGTTGAGGACCGCAGCGGATGGCCGCTGGAATCAGGTCCGTCCCCGGACATGTGGGGTGATAACCGGAGCCAAAATCAAGGCCGGGCCGCCCGAAGGCGGCCCGGCCAGGTCCAGCTTCAACTAACAATCCCGGCAGGTTTCTCTCCCGGGAATTGATTTGGTAACACCAAAGAACTGTCGCAGTATTGCGACCGTGATCCTGACCCGCCCCAGGAGCCCTGGTTCCCCCGGGGCTTGATTTTTATCCCAGGAAATCCGTTGTCGCCATCACCCCCACAAGGCTCCTTTGCTTGATCGCCCCGCCAGACACATGATGAACAAGCCACCCACCCAGCCATCCGCTCCTGTCGCAACCCCCGATGCGACGGCAGGTTCAACCCCCAAGGTCGCCGATCTGGAGATCAAGGACGCCTTTGTGATCTTCAGCTCCGTGTGGCAGGGACTGGAGGCGGAGTTCGGCCGCGAGAACCTGCGCTTCCCCAAGGAGTTCATCCTGCTCGGCGGCGCCCCTGGCTCGGGCAAGGGCACCAACACCGGCTTCATCCTGAAGTCACGTGGACTCACCTGTCCGCCCGTCGTCATCAGCTCCCTGCTCGATTCGCCGGAAGCCCGTCGGATCAAGGACGCGGGCCGCATGGTCGGCGATCGCGAGGTGGTCAGCATCCTCCTGCGCGAATTGCTCCGCCCGGATTATCGCGACGGTTGCATCCTCGACGGCTTTCCCCGGACCAAGGTCCAGGTGGAGTGCCTCAAGCTGCTGGTCAGCCGGATGCACGGGCTGCGCACCGAGTTCTACGACACGCCACTGAGCATGCATTTCCGCCAGCCCACCGTGCACATCATGGTGCTGTTCGTGGATGAGAAAACCTCGGTCGAGCGCCAGATCAGGCGCGGCCTCGACACCAAGGTCCATAACGAGGAGGTCAGACGCACCGGCATCGGCGATCTGCTGGAGGAACGTGCAACCGATTACGACCCGGCCCTCGCCCGGCGCCGATACCGCGTTTTCAAGGAGCAGACGTGGGAAGCCCTCCAGTCACTGAAGGAGACCTTCCACTACCACTTCGTCAACGCGCAGGGATCCTTCGCCGAGGTCGAGCAGAACATCCTCAACGAGCTCAAGTACCAGAGCCTGCTCGAACTCGATCCGCGCACCCATGACCGGCTGCGGGCCATCCCCGTCGCCAGCGAGATCATCATCCACGCCCGCCAGGAAATGGTGAAGCGGCTCGACGGTTATGAATTCGAGCACCGCGAATTGTTCACCAACGTCGTCAATTTCGTGAACGGCAAGATCATGCCGATCGTGCTGCGGCACGCGATCTCCGGAGTGGCCCTGGTCAACACTGAGGACGAGGTCCTCGGTGACCCTCTCGCCCTGGCCATGCTCATCGACATCTTTTCGGAGCGCGGTTATCACGCCGTGGTGGACCTGCACCGCATTGAGGTCCCGGAAGAGATCGATCTCGCCACGGGCCGCATCAAGTGCCGGGTAAAAAAAGTCTTCCGTATCCAGATCCGCTTCATCGGCTCTGAAATTCGCCGGGGCTGAGGTACGGCGGCCCGAGCCCCGGGTGCTGTAGGAGCGGCTTTATGCCGCGATTTCAGGCCCCTTGCCACTCGCCACTGTGACGCGGCGCATCGCGGCGTAAAGCCGCTCCTACAGCCCGGAGGAAGCTGCCGGCTCAATGGTTCCCGGGGACCAGCAGCGGACCCGGCGTGAAAACCGCCGCCGAAGCCGGATGCACCAGCACCAGGACACCGTGGATGTCGCCGTCGCCGAATGTCCCCAACCGGGTGAGGTTGGGAATCGGCTCGGTGTCATGCGCGATCCGTACGCCTTGCTCATGCCGGTAGCGGTGTTCGTCGGCATGCACCAGCAGGACCGGGCGTCCATAGGCGCGGACCTCCCGCTCCAGCGCCTGGAGGAAGGACTTAAACCCCGGCATGAACCCTTCCACGCCGTAAGTGTAGCCGAGGGGCTGGGCCTGCATGAACAAGACAACCCCGGGTGCCTGCGATCGCTCCGCCTCGGCAAACGTGGCGCGCAACCAGCTCAGATTGGCGTCATTACGGGCCTGCGCTTCCTCAACCGCACCCGGGATGTCCGGCTGGTGATTGTTGTAACTGCCCACCACATGCAGCGTGGCGAAGATCACCCCGCCCCGGGTCCAGCGCGCATTTTCAACGTACGTCTCATGACCCGGCATGCGACGCTGCGTCTTCAAGCCCATCGGACGGCCACCACGGCTGCGTTCATCTGAAAAAAACAATTCGCGCAGCTTCGCGAGACGTTCCTTTGGCTCGTAGGAGCCAATCGCGGACCGGTGGGCATCGGTCCATTCATTGTCACCCGGAGTATAAATCAAAGGATGATCAAAGGAATCAAACCACGTCCTCACGGCCAAAAACCGCTCGTCACTCGCCCGTTCCGCGCCGCTGAGGATGTCGCCGAGGTGAATCGTGAAGGCGGGCCGGTGCCGTTCAATTTCCACCTGCAGTCGTGCCAACTTCGCCTCGAGCCCGGGCACGCGGCTGTAGGGCATGCAACCCATGGCGGTGAAAACGAAACTCTCAGCCGCAAGGCCGGGCGCGGTGACGGCAAATAGCAGGACGACAAGCAAGTGACGCATGCCCACCGATTATGACAAAGGTAAGGTGAAGCGAAGCCTATTCAACGGTCCTCCGTTGATCGTGTTACAACCAGCTTCAGTCCGCCGCTTCTTCCTCACCGTCGCCGGGTTCGTACCACTCGCCGCGCAGCCAGTCCACGATCAGGCCGATCTCTTTCGCCGTGAGGAGCTCCTCCGTTCCGTAGGAGGGCATGCGATCATTGCGGTCGCCATAAAAGTCCCGGTGCTCGGGATCGGACACGATGCGCATCATCCATTCCCGCGAGGCGTAGCCGGTCAGGAGCGGGGCGCTGCCATCCCCCTCGGACTCACGGAAGGTGTGGCAGTCCGTGCAGGCCATGTTGAATCCGGCCAGCAGCTCCCGGCCCTCGATGATGATCTCCTCGTCGTCCGCGTCCTGCTCGCGCTGAGCCTTGAGCCCGGCCTCGGCTGACAACGCGATGACCACCTTGGCCAGTTCGTCCTTCATCGCCTCGGGGAAACTGGCGATATCTTCCTGCACGTACTCGGCCATCAGGCCGTCGGCGAACTCCGTGCCTCCGAAATATTTCTCCGTGCCGATCTGCTCCGGATCGAAGAAGCCGGACAACCAGGCCCGGCTGCCAAAACCCTTCAGGTCCGCGCCTGACTGCGGATCCTTGGGAATGCCCCCCAGGCCATCGTGGCCATCGTAGCGATGGCAGCTCGCACAGTTCTGCGCAAAGAGCTTCGGCCCTTGGATGAAAGGGTCATCCCGCAGAAGCGACGCGGCCCCGGTCACGGGGATGCCGTCAGGGGCACGTGCGAGCACCTTGATGCGCTCGGCCTGGAGCCGTGCGTTCTCAACCCCGGCAAGGTAGATGGGATTGGCCCGGTCCTGAGCCATCGCGAGGTAGGTGAGCAGGCCAATGGCGAACATCAGTCCCGCCAGGAGCCCGAGGTTGAACCGGTGGCCCAGCTTCCAACGTCCGAAGACCGGCATGAGGAAGACCAGCAGCGCCACAAAACCCGGGATGATGATTGCGCCCCAGAGCTCCGAGCCGCCGGGAAAATATTTCAGGAGCTGGAAGAGGAAGAGGTAATACCACTCCGGACGGGCCGCGCTGAACGGTTCGGACGGGTCCGCGGGCGCACCGAGCGGGGCACCATGGTATTTCAGGACGAGGACGAGTACCGCGGCCATGACCGCGAGACAGGCCACCGCATCCTTGAGCACCTGGTCGGGCCAAAAGGCCTCGTCGGGCTTGCGTAGCGGTTTCTTCGGCGTGAGTCCGTGACGCCGGAACAGGTATATGTGCACCACCAGCAGGGCCACGATGCCGGCGGGCAACACCCCGGCATGCAAGGCAAAGAAACGTGAAAGGGTGTGATGCCCGTAATCAGTTCCGCCGATGATCAGCCGCTGGATCTCCGGACCAAACACCGGCGTGATGGCCGCGATGCTGGTGGCCACCTTGGTCGCCCAGTATCCCTTCTGGTCCCACGGCAGCAGATAACCGGTGAGTGACAGCCCCATGACCAGGAGCAGCAGGAGAAAGCCGAACCAGAAATTAAATTCGCGCGGCGCCTTGTACGCCCCGTCGATGACCACCTGCATGAGGTGCAGCACCAGCAGGACAATCATGGCCTGTGCCGTGAAATGATGGATGCCGCGCAGCAGCCAACCCCCGGTCATCTCGTACTGGATGTAGTACACGCTTTCCCAGGCCGTCTGCGAACTGGGATTGTAGGCCATCCACAGGAAGATCCCGGTGATGAACTGCACGACCAGCGTGAAGGTGAGCGTGCTGCCCCAGACATACCGCCAACGGGAGCCACCCGGGACGTTTTCAAAGAGCGCTTCGTGGATGATCTTCTTGTAGCCGGTCCGCTGATCCAGCCAGGCGAGGAGTCCATTCATACGACTGCCACTTTCTCGGCCTTGCCGGGTTCAAAGTTCTGGAACTTTACCCAGACCTCCTGCTCATTGCGGATCTCAACCTCAAGACTGTCCATGCCGCGCGGGCTGGGGCTGGCCGTGCTGCCGAGCGATCCGTCGAGCTTGAAGACACTGTCATGACAGGGGCAAAGGAAGGAATTGGTCGAGGACTTGTAATCGATGAAGCAGCCCGCATGCGGACAGGTGGCATGGAGGGCCTCAATGCGGTTGCCGGGGGTGCGCCGCAGATAGACCGATCCCACCGGGACGTTGAGGTACTTGTTCCAGGCATCCACCTGATCCGCCGTGATGGTGAAGCGGCGCGGTACACCGTCCTCAGGCAGGCCGCCCAGCTGGGCCACCCGGAAGAAACTGCCGCCACCGGCCCGGCGCCGAAGCGGATCAAAGACAATCCCCAACCCGGCTATCATCGGGATGGCCCCGGCTGCCGCGCCTGCAAGGATCGCCGCCAATTTGGTGAAAAAACCCCGCCGGCTGTCCTTGGGGGTCTCCTGGGGTATGGATTCCATAGTCCCGCTATCAATGGCTTCCGTCACCTCGCGGTCAATATCCGGTCACGCCACCCGGTCGGTCACTTGACACTCAGCCGCAAATAATCGTCAACGCACCACCATTGTCACGGCCGGCAGGCAACCCCGTCACTGAGTTTCTACCCTCCTAAAATCCGATCAGAAAAAAGCCCCTCCCCATCTGAACCCGGGCAATGCCGCGGGCTTATCCGGCCAATCACCGGCTCTTCCAACTGGATCCCCTCCCCACATGCCCAATGACATCAACGCCATGGGTGTCCGGAAAATCCGTCCTTACTCATGGCGCAGGGCCTCGATCGGGTCGAGTGATGCGGCCTTCCACGCCGGATACAGACCGAAACCGATGCCGATGGCGCTGCACACGAGCAGGCCGGCGGCGGCCCAGCCCCAGGGGAAGACCACGACGGCGTTGAAATAGGTCGCTGCGACATTGCCTCCAACCACCCCGCCAATGATCCCGGCCACCCCGCCGATGATCGAGAGGGTGGTCGCCTCAATCAGGAACTGCACGAGAATGTTGCGCTTCTTCGCTCCGATGCTCTTGCGGATGCCGATCTCCCGCGTCCGCTCCGTGACACTCACCAGCATGATGTTCATCACCCCGACCCCGGAGGCGAGCAACGCGATGGCGCTGATCACGAAGGCCCCGACCGCCACGACCCCGGCGATGTTGTTGAAGGCCTCGATGAGCGAGTCGTTGGAATACAGCTCAAAATCGTTTGGGTCCTCCGGCCCCAGCCCCCGCACCAGACGCATCGCCCCGATCGCCTGCTCGAACACGGTCTCCAACTCCAGTTGGCCCGGTGCCTGCACGTTGATGCCGACCGTGCGCCCGCTGCGTCCATAAATGTCCAAAAACCGCGTGATGGGAATCGCCACAAGGTTGTCGCGATTATCCCCGAACGCCACGCCCTTCGGGCCCAACACGCCGACCACGGTGAAGCTGCGTCCGTCCAACCGGACCGGACGCCCCACCGGATCCTCCCCAACAAAGAGACTCTCCACGAGGTCATGCCCGATCACCACGACGGGGCGCGCAAACTCAACGTCTCCCGGACCGAGATTGCGACCCGCCACGATATCGTAGTCCAGCCCGGTGACGTAGTTCTCATCCGTGCCCAGGAGCCGCACATTCGGGTTTGTCTGGCGGTCAAGGTAAGCCGCCCGCACCCCTCCGCGCCAGAGTTGAAGGCTGACCTCGGCCGAGGATCCCATGAGCGCCCTGAAACGGGTCGCATGGGGATAGCTGATGTCAGGACGGTTGGCAAAGCGCAGCCGGGGATTGCTGAAGTTGATCCTTGGATACTTCTGGATCTGAAAACTGTTCGCCCCGAGCACGTTCAAGCCGGTCTCAATCGAGCCGCGCAGTCCGCTGATGACCGTCATGACCCCGATGACCGAGAACACGCCGACCGCGATCCCGAGCATGGTGAGCCCGGAGCGAAGCTTGTTCGCCTTCAGGGCGCTTAAGGCCAGGGAAAGGGTTTCGAGGAGGGACACTGGGGAATGCGGAAGGCGGAGTGCGGAATTCGGAAGGCGGAGTGCGGAAGGCGGAATATGAAGATTACTTTCGGGTGCGGGCTGTGCGGATGGAGGAGACGGCGATGGCGGTGAGTTCGCTAGCTTCAGTGTGCAAAGCGGTTGTCTTGGCGGCCGGCAGGAGACCAGCCTCAGTAATCAGTTCCAACCAGAGGCCTGTTTCATCAGCCTCCTCTTCCACAATTCCCAGCTTGGCGATGAACTCCGCCTTCGACCGTCCGCGACAGGCAGACCGATAATTTGCAGCCACCGACGAGGCCGAACGGATCACCTGCCGATTAAGAATATCACCGGCAATCGAGCGTGGCATGGCCTCGCTCATGCGAATGACTCGTAGTGCAAACTCCTTGGTTCTCTGTTTTAAATCTTGGTTTTTCATGGTTGGGGAAAATTAAAATTTGGAATGCGGAGTTCGGAACTTCGCATTCCGCATTCCGAACTCCACATTCCGCATTTGCATCATTCGAATCATTCATATCGCAGTGCCACTACGGGATCGAGTTTGCTGGCCTGGACGGCGGGGGCATAACCACTGACCACGCCGGTCAGCATGGAAATAACCAGGCCGGTGAGCACGAGGCTCGTCGAGAAAACCAGCGGGAAGGTCGGCGCGATCTGGACGACCAGCGCGGCCAGGCCGCCGGCCAACAGGATCCCGGCGACGCCACCGACGAGGCAGATGGACACCGACTCGATCAGGAACTGCAGCCGGATCGTGCGCCGGCGCGCCCCCAACGCCTTGCGCGTGCCGATCTCGCGGGTGCGCTCCTTCACACTCACGTAGGTGATGTTCATGATGCCGATGGCTCCGACGAAGAGGGCAAGTCCGGTGATGAAGAGGCCGGCAATCGCAATGCCGTTCTTGATCGGGTCGAGCTGCTGCCGGATCGCCGCCTGCTCGTTGATGTCGAAGTCGTCGCGTTCCTCGGGTTCGAGCCCGCGGATGCGGCGCATGAGCCCGCGCAGCTCATCCCGAGCCTCGGCCATGCGCGCGGGTTCCACCTGAACGCGAATCTCGGCGTTGTTGACCGACGAGAACTGACGGCGGAAAGCGGTCAGCGGCACGACCACTTGGGAGTCCCAGCTGAAAAGCCCGAGGAAGCTGCCCTGGCGCGCCACCACCCCGATGACCTCGAAGTTCTTGCCATCCACCTGAATGATCCGGCCAACCGGTGATTCTCCCGGGAACAGGGCGTCGGCCACATCGAAACCGACCACGGCCACGCTGCGGCCGGCCTCGGCCTCGAAATCGCTGAAGAACCGTCCCTCCCCCAGGTCCGTGCGCATGATGCGCGGCATGTCAGCCGAGGTGCCCACCGTGCGGATGCCACTGAGCCGGTAGTCACCGCGCACGATGTCCAGGTTGCGATCAGCCGCGGGCATGGCCAGCAGCAGCGGGCCGTGCGGGTGGGCGGCGATCCACGCGTTCACCTGCCTCGCGTATTCGGTGCGGATCGGCGGACGGTTCCGATAGTTCCACCAATCCTGGATCGCCCGCCAGGGCCGGCTGGAGACATAGAGCACGTTGTCGCCAAAGCCCGCCATGCTGCGATCGACGCCGGCATCGATGCCCTTGATGGCCGTGCCCATGAGGGTGACGGCCACGATGCCGATGACGACGCCGAGCGCGGTGAGGGCAGAGCGCAGCTTGTTCGCGCGGATCTGCGAAAAGGCGATGCGAACGGCCTCGGTGAATTCGTAGTAGAAACGACTCAAGGGATTTTCGATTTGCGATTCTCGATTTTGGATTTGAGCGTGCGCTTTGTGAGAGTCAGGCGGGAGGCCACCATGATGGCGGTTAGCTCATCCGCTTCTCGATACAGCGCATCCACCTTGGCCGAGGGCATCAACCCGTGTTCCACCACCAATTCCAACCAGAAGGCCGACTCATCCGCCTCCTCTTCGACGACCGATAATTTTGAAATCATCTCCGCCGTGGAGCGAGAGCGACAAGCGGCACGATAATTGGCTCCCACTGATGTGCCCGAGCGTCCCAACTGTCCGGCCAGAATCCGGCCGGATCGCGTTTCCGGCAGGGAGTCGATCAGCTTCAGCACTCGCAGCGCGAAGGTCTTCGTACGTCGCTTGAGTTCCTTCTCAGTCATGGCAGAAAATCCAAAATCGAGATTCCAAAATCAAAAATCACGATGCGACCGCATCAGACTCGATGAGGCCGTCGCGCAGTCGCACAATGCGGCGGGCGTGGCGGGCGACGTCCTCCTCGTGTGTGACCACGATGAGGGTGTTGCCCTGGGCGTAGAGTTCCTCGAACAGGTTCATGATCTCGATGCCCGTGCGCGAATCGAGGTTGCCGGTGGGTTCGTCGGCGAGGATGATCGATGGGCGGGTGATCAGCGCGCGGGCAATGGCCACCCGCTGGCGCTGTCCGCCGGAAAGCTCATTGGGGCGGTGGTGGATGCGGTCGCCCAAGCCGACGTGTTCCAGCGCGACCCGGGCGCGTTCGAGGCGCTCGGCCCGGGGCACGCCCGCGTAGATGAGCGGCAGTTCGACGTTGTGCAGGGCGTTGGAGCGAGGCAGCAGGTTGAAGGTCTGGAAGACGAAGCCGATCTCGCGGTTGCGGATCTCCGCGAGCTCGTCGTCGCTCATGGAGGCGACATCGCGGCCGCTGAATTCGTAGTGCCCGTCGGTCGGGGTATCCAGACAGCCCAGCATGTTCATGAGGGTGGACTTGCCGCTGCCCGACGGACCCATGACGGCGAGATACTCGTTGCGATGAATCCGCAAGGCCACGCCACGAAGTGCATGGACGGTCTCCGTGCCCATCCGGTAGAGCTTGGTAACCCCATCGATGTCGATCACCAGCGGGCCGGGGGGGCGGAGCTCACGGGCAGCAGAAGGAGCGGACGGGGAAGTCATGATCGCGAGGGAAACGGGAGGTTATTTTTTCCCGCTCGGCATGGCGGGCTGGACCCGCACCGGCATGCCATCCTTCAACGTGCGCGTGATGGCCGTGAAACTGCCGCTGACCACCTCGTCGCCCGCCTTCACCCCGGCCATTATTTCCATGTGGGTGCTGTCGGCGATGCCGGTCTCAACCGGCACCTGACGCACCGTGTCACCATTGCGAACATAGACAACGCGCTGGAGCGAGTCGCGGTCGGCCCGTTCGCGGTCGCGCTGCTGCTGATGGTTGACGGCGGCGACGGCACCCTCGCCCTGGGTTTCGCGGGCCTTGCGGTCCCGCATGTCGGAAAGTTGGTCGATGGTCATCGCCGTCTCCCGGGCACGGACGGTGACCGACTGGATGGGTACGGCCACCACATCCGTGACCGTTTGTGTCTCAATGTCGGCACTTGCACTCATGCCCGGACGCAGAGTGCCATCCTTGTCGGTGATGGCGATCTTGACCTGAAAATGGGTGACCTCCTGCTGGGTGTTCTGACCCACGGTGCGGGCCGAGCTGGCGATTTCGCGAACCTCGCCCGCAAAGTGACGGCCGGGGTGCGCGTCGATGGAAACCCGGGCGCGGTCGCCAACCTTGACGTTGACGATGTCGTTCTCGTTGACGTTCACGCGCACCTCCATGTTCCCGAGGTCGGCGATGCGCATGATCTCGGCCCCGCCGTACTGGCCGGTGCCGGCAACGCGCTCACCCACCTCGGTGGAGCGGGAACTGACCGTGCCATCCATCGGCGAGTAGATCGCAGTCTTCTCCAACTGGTCTTTGGCCTGGCTGAGGGAGCCCTCGGCGCGGCGGATCTGTGCCTCCGCGCTGACGAGGTTGGCCTCGGCAATATCTAAGGAGGTGCGGGCCGAGGTCAGTTCGGAGTCGGAGATGAGATTCTTGGCATGGAGATCGGCGTTGCGGCGGAAATCCTCCTGGGTCTTGAGCAACTGGGCGCGGCTTTGCACGGCGGAGGCCCGGGTCGCGGCCAAACTGGCCTCCTGCTGCTCGACCTGGAAGCGGTAGTTGTCCGGCTTGATTCGCACGAGCAAGTCGCCCTGGCGCACGGCGTCCCCTTCCTTGAAGGGCAACCCAATGATTTCACCGCCGACCTCGGGGGCGATCTTCACCTCGATCTCGGGCTGGATCTTGCCCGTGGCCGTGACCGTCTGCGTAAGAGTCCGCACCACCGCGGGCTCGAAGGTCACCATGACGGGCGGGACCGCCTGGCGTTGCTTGTAGATGAAGAAACCGCCAAAGCCGGCAACCAGCACCAGGGCGATTAGAATATACCGGGAGGTGCGCGCAGGTTTGCGCGTCGGGGAAGCGGGGACAGTGGCCATGAGTTAGGAAAAAAGCGGTGGGTCACCGCCATCCGGAGCACATGCCCTTGGAAACAGGTTCATGGACGGAAGTGCGTTGGACATGCAATAGTACACCACACCCTGACCATGGGTTGCAGCAAATTAGCAGCCACAAAAAAAACGACTGTGGCTGGACCGCCACAGTCGTCGTAAAATTCAATGCCGGTGAGTCCGGTTCGGTTCCGGTTGCTTACTCGCTTTCCTTCTTGAAGTCAGCGTGGGCCTGTTTCTGGAAGTCGGGCAAACCGAGGACCAAAGACGCGGCCGTGGCGTTGTCACCCGCCTTGATGGCGGCTGACACCTTATCCAGAATTCCGATGAATTCATCCATGCGTGCTTGATAAGCCTTCAGGAACTTCGGCCGTTCGGCCTCGGGCAGGTCGGCCGCCATCATCGGCATGTGTTTCCTGGAAGCCAGGGCCTCCGTGCGGATGGTCTCAAGAAAGGTCAGCGTCTCGGCATTGTTGGCCGGTGAGGACGCCAGGCGCCGGACGCGGCGAAAGGCACTGGCTATGCGCTCCATCGGGGGAATGATCTCGGAATCGGCCTCGGTCGCTGCCGGTTTCGGCAACGGATCCTGGGCCGTGAGCGATGTCGGCAGGGAAAAAAGAGCGACGGTGGTGGCAAGAGCCACAATCAAGATATGTTTCATAATGGTATGGGGTTGAAGTTGGTCAGGAATGGCTGTTGGGCGAATCACTTAGCTTAAGATAACAGATTCTTATTCTGCGTATGAGCGCGGGGTAGCTCACAGAATGTGCCAGAAGCGGTCACCTGCTATGACTCCTGTCCTTGGATTAAGTTTAAAGAAAAAACGCGCCGGATTGAAAAATCGCGGCGCGTCAGGTCAAAAACCATGACCGAAGGAAATCGTCCTACTTTTTGAACGATTTGTGCGAGGCCTTCTGGATTCCGCCAATCTCACCGACCAGGGTGGCGGCCGTCGCGTTGTCCGAAGCCTTGAATGCAGCTTCGATGCGGTCGAGCAGGGCGACCAGTTGATCAATGCCCTTGTTGTAGTCCGCCATGAACTTGGCGCGTTCAGCTGCGGGGACGTCCGCCGCCTTCACCGGCACCAGCGCACGGGCGGCAAGGGCCTCTTTGCGTATCGTGGCAACCGCCTCGACCGACTGCCTGTTCAAAGCGGCGTCGGCCGCCTGACTGCGCAGGTTGCGCAGAGCGGCGTTCATTTTCTGCATGGACTTGCCGATTTCAGTCTTGGGTTCTTCAGCTTTGGCCTTGGGGGCAGGCTGGGCGGGTTGAGCAAACAGGAGGCCGGCGAGCATGGCTGGCACAGCGAGGACGAGCAGGGCGCGTTTCATATAATACAGGTGGGTTTGGAGTAATGCCTGAGTCAGGCAGCCAGCAAGGTATGCCCCAGGATGGAGCCCAGGGAAAGGAAAAGATGGTCGAAACCTCCCCGGTGCCACCCGGGCATGTAGAAATCAGGTGATTTGACCGCTCCTCAACCCCCCGGCTGCGGAAAAACGATTCACCGTCAGTTCAGGATCAAAGCCCCCTCCCTCCATCCACGAGCAAACCCATTGTCGGGCCAACAAGGGAGCCCACAGCGCCCCTTTCGACCCCAAGCCCCCAATCAATCCGAGCCGGGGTTCCAACGGATGCCAGCCCAGACACGGCCGCCGATCAGGGGTGTTTACCCGCCAACCCGCATCCTGGGCAACGATGGTGAAGGGCCGCTGGAGAAGGCGGCGGGCGGCGGCCACGAGTTCATTCCGTGCCGTCGCCGTCGATCGCCCCGCATCGCCCGCATCCCGTTGATAGGTCGCTCCCACCCGGGCCCGACTCTCCGACAATGGCAACAGCCAATGACCGCTGTTTAGAATCACCCCGGTATCCAACGTCCCTGGGGATACTTCAATGGTGAGGGTCTCCCCCCACGCCCGTTGCCAGGGCACGAACCCAAAGCTCCGGCCGATCTCTGCCCCGGAAGCCACAATCACACGGTCACGGCGGATAAGCTCATCATCCGGATCCACCCGGCGCTCGATCAGTCGGCCCGACGACCGCCAGCGGTTCCGCGCTGCAGACACCAGCGCCGCCATGTCCACTTGCGCCGCACCTTCGATCCAAAAACCCTCGTCATCAGCCACCCCCACCCAGGGTGAAAGCAGCCCTTGCTCCCAGCGGCGGGCAAAATCGGCCCGTTCCGAATCGTTGCGAAACCGGCGGCGCACCCGCATGCTGCGAATCAACGGCACCCCCAGCACGCGCTCGAGCTCTTCATAGGCGACCCGCGCTGCCGGCATCAATTCGTCCACCCGCCAGCTTTTGACCATGCGCTGGCCGGTGATCGGATTGATGATGCCGGCTCCCACCAACGATGCCGCGTCCGCATGGCCCGCATCCGCAACTTCGAAATCGAGCCCGGCCCGTTCGCATTCCCAGGCCAGCAGCGTACCGGCCAGACCTTGTCCAACGATGAGGAGCGGAGCGGCCATGATTCAGGCGGCGAACGCGGGCCGCACGCGGATTACAACCTCGCCTTCAGGATCCGCGCCGCCTCCAACGCGGAGTCGGCTGTCGCCGCTGTCACCGTGAAATGCCCCATTTTCCGTCCGGGCCGCGGCTCGCGCTTGCCGTAAAGATGCAGCTTGGCCCGCGGGTCCGACAAAATCACCGCCCAATCGGGATCGACGCCCGCCCGCCATGAATCTCCCAGAATGTTCACCATGACCACGGGTGACTGGCAGGTGGTGTCACCGAGCGGCAGGCCGCACATTGCCCGCACATGCTGCTCGAACTGGGAAGTCGCACAGGCATCGAGGGTCCAGTGACCCGAGTTGTGGGGACGCGGCGCGAGTTCATTCACCAGAATCTCCCCGCGATCCGTGAGGAATAGCTCAATGGCCAGCAGACCCACCAGCCCGATCTTGGCCGCGATTGCCCGGCCCAGCTGTTCCACCTCCGCGAGGGTCGCCGTGTGCACCCGGGCCGGCACGATGGAAAAATCGAGAATGTGCTTCGTGTGAATGTTCTCCGCCACCGGAAAGGTGCGGACCTCACCATCCTCCCGTCGTGCGACAATCACGGAGAGCTCGCATTTGAAATCGATGAACTTCTCCACCACGGCGCGCTGCCGGTCGAAAGCAGCCGCCGCCTTCGCGATGCCGGCCTCGTCGGCGACCTTCATCTGGCCCTTGCCATCATAACCAAAATCGGCCGTCTTCACCACGCAGGGCAGGCCAATCCGGCGGATGGCCCCCGCCAGGTCGCCATCCACCTCCACCTCGGCGAAGGGCACGTGCGGAAAGCCGTTCTTGCGCAACCAATGTTTCTCCCGGAGCCGGTTCTGACAGGTCTCCAGGACGTTCCAGTGCGGAAGCAGGCGCGTGAGCTTTTCAATCTTCCAAAGCGGCTCGACCGGCACGTTTTCGAATTCGTAGGTCACCGCCGCGCAATCGCGGGCAAAGGCACCCAGGGTCTCGATGTCGGTGTAAGGAGCGTTGAACTCCTTCGCGGCCACCTCGCCCGCCGGCGAGTCCTCGGTCGGCTCGAAAATGTGCACCCGGTAGCCAAGCCGCTCGGCGGCCTGCGCGAACATGCGGCCAAGCTGGCCGCCGCCGAGAACACCGAGGGTTTGTCCGGGAGAAATCATGTGACAGGAGGGAACCCGGGACAACAAAGGCCCGGCCCCCCGCGGTCAACCCCGCGGTTGCCCCCGCTCTTTCTTCTTAAATCTTTCTCTTTCCTCTTTCTCAAGGGTTCGGACGGGGAGAAAGAGTAAGATAAAGAGCAAAGAGGAAAGTATTCAGGGCAGCTTTGCCTTCAACACCTTGGCGGTCTGCTGGGCCCGGAATTTATCCAAGGCGCGCTTGATGGGCCGGTTACCCACCGCCAGCACCGCCGCCGCGAAGAGCGCCGCGTTGATCGCCCCGGGCTTGCCGATCGCAAAGGTCGCCACCGGCACGCCCCCGGGCATCTGCACGATGGAATGCAGCGAATCCACGCCCTTGAGCGCCGCCGACTCGACCGGTACACCCAGCACGGGCAGGGCCGTGAGGGCCGCAGTCATGCCGGGCAGGTGCGCCGCCCCGCCCGCCCCGGCAATGATGAGACGCAGCCCGCGGGCCTCCGCCCCTTGCGCATAATCGTACATGCGCTTCGGTGTGCGGTGCGCGCTCACAACGTTTTTTTCAAAGGGTACGCCGAGAGCCTCAAGCGTCTGCGCGGCGTGCTGCATCGTCTCCCAATCCGACGTGCTGCCCATGATGATTCCGACCAGTGGTTTCGCCATACGCCGGCAGACTTACAATCATTCAAGGCCGAATGTCAGCTTTGAAAAAAAGGGGGCAACAATACGCCTCACTCTGAAAAAGATATACGCATCTCCGGCACGAAGTGCCCATTAAGCAGCCTGTCGGGCCGGGATCACCGTATGCGAAACAAGCATCCCGCCTCAAGTCATGTGCTCCATGGCAAGTCCGACAGGCTGCGGAAGGTAGGGTAACACCGTATATTTCCCACCCGCCGGTTATGTCATCATCGCCTGTCAGAATCCTGTTATCAACCCAACCCCCCCATACTCCATCCCATGTCAAAGAAAACCCGAGGCGGTCGCATGACCGCTGCCAAGAACCGCGCCGCAAAAGCCAAGGGCGGCAAGGGCCTCATCAAAAACCGCCCCGCCGGTCGCAACATCATGAAGACCTGACGGCCGCCCGGCTGTCCGTTTTCTCATTTAGCCGGCCGTCGTCAGACGGCCTTTTTACTCATCACCCCACGGCACGACCGGTCCATGGCCGGATTCTGAGCCCCTGCAGCCCCGGATGGGGTAATCCCTTGTCGCTATCCGGGACAACCTGATGTTGGCTAGGCGCCCGACGGAAAGCACCGGCGGTGCCCCCCCCATGCCGGCTACCTCCAATATGAAAGAATCCTCGCGGACCCTGGCTGATCGCTATCTCGCCGCTCTGCGCGCCAGCCTTCGCAGGAAAAAACCCGGCTCCGAGGCCCGCGCCCAGGCCATCGGCCGCACCGCCCTCGCCCGCGGCCTCGCGACCCTCGACCTTGCCATCATGCATGAACAGGCCGTGGTCGACCTCGCTCCGGCCTTTCACTTTGCCGACGCGCGCAACGGCACGCTCGCCCGGGCCGGTCATTTCTTCACCCAGGTGCTCGTCCCGCTGGAGATGGCCCGCCGCGCCACGCAGGAAACCAATGCCCAG
>JBGTGS010000308.1:0-5566 GCA_041746615.1 Opitutaceae bacterium
CCGGGTCCAGTCGCGGCCGTGGCGGTCGACCGTGCGGGGGTTCACCGGCAGCCAGGGGCCGCTGGCTGCGTAGGCGAGGAAGTGGGGCGACGGGCGCACGAGACGGATCACGAGGGTGAGGTTGTCGGGCGCGGAGAAACCGGTGCGGTTGAAATCATCAAGCCGGCCATGGTAAAAGTCCTCGGCGCCGTCCACCATGAAGAACAGCGGGGCCTTGGGCGCGGCGGTGGTGGGGGTTAGCACGCGCCGGTAGGATGCGATAAAATCGCCGGCGGTGACGGGCTCGCCGTTGGACCAGCGGCCTTCAGAACGCAGCTGAAAGGTGTAGGTGAGGCCGTCCGGCGAGACGGTCCAGTCCGACGCGGCGGCGGGCAGGGGCGTGCCGCCGTCGGGGTCGGGTGTGACCAGTCCCTCGCTGAGCGCGCGGAGGATGAAGAATTCGTCGGGAAGGGTGGCGCGGGCCGGGTCGAGGTCGGCCGGTTCATTGCGCTGGCTGATGCGGAGAACACCGGAGGGCGCGTCGTCCGGTCGGGAGCAGCCAATGGCGAGAATGATCAGTCCGAGTGCGGTCAGCAGGCGATGGCAGGAGCGGAAGAGATGGGCCGGACTCATGAGCGCTGAGGATGGGTTTTACCTGGGCGCTCCTTCCCGGGCGGAGGTTTATTCTGCTCAGGTTCCCGGGATAAGCAGGCGGATGGTGCCATCCTGCTTGTTCAGAAGAAACACCTGATGGTCCGGTCCCGTGCCATAGCGAAGATCGGTGCGGGTCGCCGGTGCCCGGCGCTGAGTGGCGTTCTTTTCCTGGATGATCCGGAGAAACGTCTTGGTGGCGCCGTCGCCGTCGCGCAGCAGGATCCTGCGGATGCCATCCGGTCCGCCGGCGGGGAGGTTGTCGGCGTCGAAATAGAGCAGCTCGCCCTGGACCAGGTCGCCGAACATGACCTTGTTCCTGAGCGGGGTGATCGGGCCGGCACGATAAACGTGCACGCCGGTGGCGGCCACCCGGTCGTCCATCAGCGGGTCCTGGCGGCTGTATTCAACCACCGGATAGGTGATGGCGGGGTCGCTGCGCTGTCCGGAGACCATGACGCCCGTGCGGCTGACGAAGCGGTAGCTGCCCTCCCAGTCGTTCCAGCCGAGGTTCCCGCCGCGGGGCACGAGGCTGACCTTTTCCACGATGTTCTGGCCGATGTCGGCCATGAACAGGTTGCCGTTGGCCGGATCCCAGCCGAAGCGCTGGGGGTTGCGCATGCCCGAGGCGTAGATTTCGGGGAGGGTGCCGGCCGGATCCTGCCCGACGAACGGGTTGTTGGCTGGGATGCCGTAGCGGCCATTTGCACTGTTCGAGCCCAGCGGGTCGATGCGCAGGATTTTCCCGAAGGCTGAACGCATGTTTTGTGCAAGATTCAGAGGGTCGCTGGCGCTGCCGCCATCGGCGGAGCCGATGTAGAGCAGCCCGTACTCGTCCTCGCCGGGTCGGGCGATGGGGTTGAAGGCGAGGTGGCCGGCGTTGTGATTCCCGAAAGGCTGCTCGAAGCGCATCAGCTCCCGAGGGCGGTCACCGTCGTAAATGAGGGCGGTGGGATCCTTCGCGACCCATTCATGGAGAACGGTGTGGTGGGTGTTGGTGCCACCGTCGGGGCGGAAGTCGGCCGGGGTACGGTTATCTCGCACATCGCTGTAGGTGTAGAATCGTCCGTATCCCGGGGCACCTTCCCGTCCAAAATCCGGATGGAAGGCAAAGCTCTGGAAGCCCCGTTCCCGACCGCCGGACTCGACGCCCACGCCCCATTTCGGATCATTGATATCGACGTAAAGGATCACATCTCTCCCGTCATAGCTTACGTTGTAAAGCGGGCCGACCATGTCGTTGACGTACAAGCGCGAGGTTTCCGGTTCATCGATCATCAGCATCATGCGGGCGGGTTCACCCCCTTGGTTGGGAAGGGAGGCGAACTCAACCACGTCGACGACAATCAGGCCTTGGCGGGTCTCGATGTGCTCCGGAAACGGATTGTTGGTTGTCTGGGCGCATGCCGATGAACCCAGCGAAAGGAAGCCGAGGGACATCAGGCACCCGGTGAAAAACCGGATCGGGTGGGGCGCGGGCGAAGACAGGGACGTGAGGCGCATGATGGGATTCCTTGAGGGTTGGCAGGTGTCGCGGCGGCAGCCTGCGGGGTTTCGGGATGAGACCGCCAAGGAACCTTGATTTTGGGCAAAACTCAAGCCGCGGGAGATTCCGACGTCTCAGTAATCCCGGGGGTCGGGTGAGAGTTGCGGCGTTTATTCCGCGGGGGATGGGTCACCCGCCGGTCTTCATTCCTCCAGCCAGACATGCTTGTAGGGATGGCGGTCGAGCAGATTGGAATGCCAGCCACGCACGGCGGGATGCAGCAGGAAGACGTGGGTGTAGTGGTAGATCGGAATGACGGGGGATTCCTCGAGGAGGAGGGCCTCGGCGCGCTGGAAAAAAGCCCGGCGTGCTTCCGGTTCGGTGGCATGGCTGGCCTGGAAAATCAGCTGGTCATAGGCGCTGCTGCTCCAACCGGTGTAGTTGTTGCCGCTACGGGAGGTCCACAGGTCGAGAAAGGTCATCGGATCCGCATAGTCGCCGACCCATGATGAGCGCAGCAGCTGGAACTGGCCGACGCGGCGGGCGGCGAGGATGCTGCGGAATTCCTGGTTGACGAGGGTGACATTGAGCCCGAGTTCGCGCCGCCAGGTTTCCTGAACGACCTCGGCCACGCTGCGGTGGCTCTCCGAAGTGTTGAAGACCAGTTCGATCATGGGGGCGCCACGGCCGCCGGGGTAGCCGGCCTCGGCGAGCAGGGTGCGGGCGGCCTCGAAGTTGGTCTCAATGCGGGCGGTCGGCATATAACCCGCGGTGCCCGGCGGGGTGAAGGCGGTCGCGGGCAGCTGGCCCCCGCGCAGGATCCGCTCGACAATGGCGGTTCGGTCCACCGCCTTGCTCAGAGCACGCCGGATTTTGCGCTCGTTGAGAAACGGACGGGTGACGTTGACGCGGTAGAACTCCGTGCCGAGGTAGGGATCAATGCGGAGCAGGTTGGAGCCTTCTTCTGCGGCGGCCCGGCGGTAGGTGTCGATGCGGGCGGGCGGCAGCGCCTCGGTAAGATGGAGCTGGCCGGCGCGGAAGGCGCGCTCCTCGGCATCCCGGTCCTCGATGGGGTGGAAGTGGATGGCGTTGAGGCGGACGGTTGCGGCGTCCCAGTAGGTCGGGGCCTTGGTGACGATGATCCTCTGGTTGGGGTGCCATTCACTCAGAACGAAAGGACCGTTGCCCACGAGGAGGCCGGGCCGGGCCCAGGGGGTGTTGCGGTCCGTGGCGGAGCCGTGCTTCTCCAGTTCGCGCAGATGCACGGGAAACCACGGGGTGTGATTGAGCATCGTGAGAAAATAGGGAACCGGACGGTCGAGGCGGAGGCGCAGGGTGCGGTCGTCCACCGCCGACGCACCGACGCGCCCGAAATCGTCGGTCACCCCCCTGTGGAAGGCCTCGGCGCCCGCCAGCACGTAGAGCATCGGGGCGTATTCAGCCCCCAATGACGGACTGAGCATGCGCTGGAAGGAGGCGACAAAATCGTGCGCGGTCACCGGGTCGCCGTTGGACCAGCGGGCGTCCGCCCTCAGGTGAAACGTGTAGGTGATGCCATCGGCCGAGGTTTCCCAGCGCTCGGCGACCCCCGGGACCGGACTGAGATCAACGGGATCCCCGGAGACGAGTCCCTCGAACAAGGCGGACAGGACGTTATAGTCGCCGGTGCTGGTGGCCAGGTGCGGATCGAGCCCGGCCAGCTCGGGTCCGATCCCGCGATGCAGCACCTGTTCGCGGATGCCCCTTTCCACTGCGGTCTCGCGGTTGAGGCAGCCGGAAAGGAGGAGAAGGAGGCCAAGGCTGAAGGACTGAAGGGCTGCAAGGCTGAAGGAGCCGGCGCGACCGGGCGGATGCCGGTCGGGGCGGGCAGGGGGCCGGAGGTTGGGGCGGCTCATGGCTTGTGGATGAGGGCCACGGCGTGGGCCGCGATGGCAAGGCCGCGACCGAGGTCGCCGACCCCCTCGTTGGTGGTGGCCTTGAGTCCGATCTGGTCCGGCTCAATGCCGGCGCTGCGGGCGAGGGCCGCCTTCATCTCGGCGATCCGCGGGAGGATCTTCGGCTGCTCCGCGACCAGGGTGGCATCGATGTTCCCGATTTCCCATCCGCGGCCGGCCAGTTCGGCGGCAACCTGTTTGAGCAGCACCTGCGAATCGATGTTGCGAAAGGCGGGGTTGGTATTGGGAAAAAAGTGGCCGATATCGGGCAGGCCGGCGGCGCCGAGGAGGGCATCGCAGATGGCGTGGGTCAGGCAGTCGGCGTCGGAGTGCCCGTCCAGGCCGAAGTCAGCCTCGAAGCGGACGCCGCCCAGCACGAGCGGGCGCCCCGTCAGGGTGCGGTGGATGTCGTAGCCATGACCGATGCGTGCCTTCATTTCATGAAGGAAATCTCATTTCTTAAAATCCCAAACCCCAAAACGCCAAATCCCAAAAGGTCAGCAATCATGGCGGGCGAGGAGGTACTCGAACCACGCGAGGTCGGCGGGGGTGGTGAGTTTCGGGTTGGGGTGGGGGTTGTCGAGGAGGGCGACCGGATGCTTGAGCAGTTCGACGGCACTGGCGTCGTCGGTGACGGTTTCACCGCGTTTGCGGACCCGGGTGTAGGCCTTGGTGATGAGTTCGCGGGAAAAAACCTGGGGGGTTTCCATGGCCCAGAGCCGTTCGCGGTCAAGCGTGCGGAGGTGGCCGCTGTCGCGATGTTCCTTGATGGTGTCGGTGACGCGGTGCGCGAGGACGACGGCGTGCTCGCGGCGCACGATCTTGTGCAGGCCCACGAGTTGCTCGGGCAGAATGAAGGGGCGGGCGCAATCGTGGATGAACACGTGGGCGATGTCGGGCGGAAGCACATCGAGTGCGTTGGTCACGGAGTCCTGACGCCGCCGCCCGCCCTTGACGAACGTGGCGGGAGTCGGCGTGTAGGCGGAGAGTTCCAGCATTTGCCGCTGGTCGCGGTAAACGACGACATAGTAATCGGCCACGCCGCTGGCGGCGAAAGCGGCGGTGCTATGCAAAAAGAGCGGCCGGCCGCCGAGCGGTGCGAGCACCTTGTCAGCGACGGCACCCTGCATGCGGATGCCGTTGCCTGCGGCGAGGAGAATGGCGGCGGTGCGGCTCATGAGGAAGAGGAAAGGCTGAAAGACTGAAGGCTGAAAGGCTGAAGCTCGGAGAGGGAATTCTCCCGTTTATTTTGTGTGGCGTGGAGGCTATGCGGGCGAACGGCTGGAAGGAGGTGAGTGAAGAATGGGTGACGATTGCGGGGTTTGTTTCAGCCTTCAGCCCTTCAGCCCTTCAGCCTTTGGCAATCCGAGCTCGGCGAGGATCGCCCTGGCGGCGGCGGCGGGGTCGGGAGCCTTGAGGATGGGGCGACCCACCACGATGTAGGTGGAGCCGGCACGGGCAGCCTCAGCAGGGGACATGACGCGCTTCTGGTCATCGCCTGCGGGCTCGCCGGCGG
>JBGTGS010000309.1:0-6779 GCA_041746615.1 Opitutaceae bacterium
CCCGGCAACGACCGGTGGTTGCCCTCGAGCCCGTGGCCGAACGCCTGGCCTTCATCCGGGCGGCCGCCGCCCAAGACGGCGTCGCCAACCGGATCGCGTATCTGGAATCCGACTACCTAGAGGTGGATTTCCAGACCCGCTTCGAGGCCATCTGCGCCATCGGGGTGCTGGAATGGTCGGGGGCCTTCCAGTCGGCCGTGGACCCGCGGCAACGGCAGCGTGATTTCCTCGCCAAGACGCGGAGGGAACTGGCGGACGGCGGCTGCCTGGTGCTGGGCATCGAAAACCGGCTGGGCTTGAAATACCTGCTGGGCTGCCCGGACGACCACCTCGGCGTCCCCGGTGTCGCCGTGCTCGAGGCCGACCTCGCCATCGCCCGCTGGCGGGCTGCGAACGGGTCGGAACTGCAGAGCTTCACCTACTCCCAGGAGGAATTGACTGCCCTGCTGCACGCCGCCGGTTATGAAGACATCACCTTCTTCGCCGCCTTCCCTGACTACAAACTCCCCCGGGCCATCGTGCCCTTCGGTGCAGACGGGCGCGACCTCAACATCTGGCTGAAGCATACACCCGTGCCGCCCGAGCACAACGGCTACGACGGCAGCCCCCTGCCGGAGGACTTCCAGGAAGTTCTGGCTTCGCACTACCGCAGTCTCGCCATGGCCGGTGTCGCCCACGCCTTTGTCCCCAGCTTTTTCGTCCGTGCCCGCTGACCCGCCCCTTTCACCCACCCCGGCGATCCCCACCGATTTCTGGCAGGAACTCGGGGCCCGCGGACTCATCGATCCCGGCAACCGGCCGGCACCCCTCGGCGGCGGCAATGCCGACCGGCGGCCGGAGGACTCCCGCGGTGTATTCAAGGCCCGGCTACCGCACGGAGTTCCGGCCAGGCTCACCATCGGGCGGGACCTTTCCTCCACCATCGCGGCGGCCGAGGGTTTCGCCGCCGCCTGCCCGGCCCTGAGCCCCGCCCCCCTTTGGAAAACACGCCTCCACGATCTCGATGTCCTCGCCGAGGTTTTTTTCGAGGGAGTTTCCTTGGATGCCGCCATCCGCAGCCAGTCCCTGGCGTCCATCCACGTGCATCTGGCCATGGCCCGGGTGGCAAAGGACCTGGTCGCCACGACGCAGCCCTCGGATGATGAAGCCCGCCGTCAGGAATGGCTCACCTGGCAACAGGAGGTCGCCGCCCTGCCCATCTGGTCCGGGGATGAGCAGGAGATGCTGGCGGGCATCCTGTTCCCCCTGCTTGAAACCGTGGTGCTGGCGGGCCCGCCCGAAACCCGGTGGACCCATGGTGACCCGACGGGAACGAATATTCTGCTCAACACCGGCGGACAGGTCCGCCTGATCGACACGGAGTTCGCCGCGAGCACCCATTTCTTCATGGAGGACCAGGTGCGCTTCCATGAGTTCACCGAGGCGGTGCATCTTCAACCGGGCCTGTTCAGCCCGATTCCCACCGTGCTCCCGCCGGCCTGGCGGCTGTTTACCTGGCTGAGCCAGATCCGCCGGGAAGTTCACCGCAATCATCAATCGTATCTCGATCGCTGGCTGCCGCTCCGCCTCGGCCGCCTGCGCCGCGTATACGAGGAAATCACCGGAGAGCCCTTCCTCGGCTGCGCCTGGCCAACCCTGGCAAGCGAACCGCACCCCGCCGTGGAAACGGCCCAGATCTTCTGGTCGGACGATGGAGAATGGAACGAGTTAAAATCGCGCCGCCTGCTGTACCGGCGCGACCGCACCCAGACGCTCGTGTTCCCCCTCGGATCAGCCACCGGTGGTTTCCTCCGTTTCGATCCTGCATCCAGCACCCAATCCGTGCGCATCAGGAAAATCCAATTGTACACGGAGAACGGGGCGGGGGTGAGCGGTTTTGGCGGATTGTCGCTGACCTCCGCCGTGCTCAGGCCGGAGGCGGACACCGTCCTGAATGAAAGCGTGGAGGGCCCACTCGTCCACTCGCCCACCGCCGACCCCCGTCTCGAGCTCTTTCTGCCCGGCTTGCAGGCGGGTGAAAACCAGTTGATCGAGGTTGAACTGAGTGCGTTGGAGACCGAGTCCGACGTCGAACCGCCCAACCCGGTTGCCCATTATTTGGAGGAAGCCCGCTGGATGCTGGGCAACTCGTCCCATGCCATCCGGTTCGCCGGCTGGTGCCATCCCAGGCAGGGGGGGGCTATCCGGGCCGTGGAGGCCAGAGTGGGATCGCGCGTGCTGGCATCCGTGGAGCCGGGCCCGCGGCCCGATGTGCAGGCCTACTGGCAGGGCGACCCCCAGGCCCTGCTCACCGGATTTGTCCTGGAACTCCCCCATGTGGCCCCTGAGCGCCTGATCACGCTGGTGGCCCTCACGGACCGGGGAGAGCAGCTCGCCTTCCACGATGTGGTGGCCGGGGATCTGCCCGACCGCGGCCCGCTGATCCTCAACTATCCCGAGTGGGCACAGCAACACGCTGTCCCGGTCAACTCCGACGCCGCCCCGACAATCCGCTTCTCCATTCTGCTGCCGGTCTTCAACCCCACTCCCGAGCATCTGGAATCCTGCCTCCAATCGGTCGTCGCCCAATCCCATCCCCACTGGGAATTGTGCATCGTTGATGATGCATCCACCCGGGCCAAGGTGAAGACCCTGCTCGTCAAGGCCGCGGATTCCGATCCCCGGGTGCGACTGCAGGTGCGTCCGGCCAACGGGGGCATCGCCCGCGCCACCAATGACGCGCTGGCCATGGCCAAGGGTAACTTCGTGCTGATGCTCGACCATGATGACCGTCTCCACCCCCAGGCCCTGGCCGAATTTGCGCACGCCCTGTCAGCCGATCCTACCAGCGAGGCCGCCTACGCCGATGAGGAGAAAATCAATGAACAAGGCCGGCCCGTCACGCCCTTCCTGAAACCGGGGTTTTCCCCCGAGTTTCTGCGCGGGGTCATGTACCCGGGGCATCCCCTCGCCGTGAAAACCTCCGTCGCACGGGCGGTCGGTGGGTTCGATCCAAGCTATGACGGGGTGCAGGACTACGAATTCTTTCTCCGGGTGGTCGAGCGGACCCAGCGCATCCTCCACCTCCCGCGTATTCTCTATCAGTGGAGACAATCGGCCGGATCCAGCGCCCTGCACGGCAACATAAAGGGCAACATGGACGAGAAACAGGTGTGCGCGGTTCGCGAACACCTCGCCCGCATCGGCGACCCCCGCCGTGCCACCAGTCTCGGCGGCCATCGGGTGCGTCTCAGCATCAGTGCAACCACCCTGCCTTCCGTGTCCCTCATCCTTGACTGGGACTTCCGGGCCGGCGTAAACGCGGAGGTTTGGCGCCAGTTGGTTTACGAGGGCGGCGTTCCCCTGCACCAGCTGGTTCTCCCTGCGGGTGCGACCGAGCTGCTGCCCTCCCCGGGAATCAATCAGCGGATCACTCCCGTCAGCCTCCCGGCCCAGGCGGTCGGTGGCACCCGGGCAGCAGCACTGGCTGCTGCCGCCGAAGGTGAGATCATCGTCCTGATGACCACCCCGCCGCGCCGGCTTTCGAAACGCTGGCTGGCCGAACTCACCGCTCTCGCCAGCCGGCCCGACTCAGGGTTTGTCAGCGGCCTACTCCTATCCGTAAAGGACCGGGTGCTGGAATCCGGCTGGGTGGCCGGCAACCAGAGACTGGCCCCGGCGATGAACGAATTCGACGCCACCGGGGATGGCTATAACGGCTCGCTTCGGTGCAACCGGGAAATATCCGCGGCCTCGGGGCTCTGTCTGGCCTTTCAAAGGAACCTGCAATCCATGCTCGCCACCAGCACCCCGGCCACCCACTCCCCTTGGTGGGCCCTTGATTGTTCCCTGAGAGCGCAGGAGGAAGGCTATCACAACCGGGTCGCAGCCAACTGTAGGATCTACACCCATCTTAAGAACCCCTTCACCCCCGGGAATAACACGGACGCGGAAGCCTTTTTCCGCGCCAAGTGGGCGGGCCGCCTGGCCCGCCCCGATCCGTTCTACAATCCGCAGTTCGACTCTTACCGTGCGGATTATCGACTACATCCCGGTTCGACCAGCGATTTCAAGGCCTACCTCGATCACGGTTTGCCGCGAGCTTCCTTCGACGGTTGTCTGCTGGTACGAGGCTGGTGTCTCCACCATGATCATACGATTGCTGCGGTCAGGCTGGTGGTCCCCGGGCAGCTCACCTGGTCCGCCGCCTGCAGGATCGAACGGCCGGATGTGCGCGCCGCCTTCCCGGAGTTCGGGGAAACCAATGCGGGATTTGAACTGCGGGTGCGGTTGCCGCCCGGCGCACATGATACCCGACTTGAAGCGGTGTTGGACAATGGCAATATCCACGTGCTGGATCGGGCCGTCCTGAAAGTTTCACGTTTCAAGCGCCTGCACTACAGCTTTGCCGGTTCCTCCCAACAGCTCCTGCGGTTTCAACTTCTGGCCGGACCGACGCATCCACCCAAGCCATTGAGGACGCCGGCATTCCCCGCCGAGCTGGGCCGGGCAGCACGCCCGCGCTTCAGCATCGTCACCCCCTCCTATCAGCAGGCGGCCTTTCTGGAGGAAACCATGCGCAGCGTACTCGACCAACCGGGTGTGACAATCGACTACGTGGTCCAGGACGGAGGCTCCACCGATGGCAGCAAGGCGATCATCAAACGCCTGGCGGCGCTTATTCGTGAAGACCGAAGTCCGGAGACTGGAGACCGGGATCAAGCCAACAATCTCGGATCGATGCCAGATTTCCCGCCTTCCGCCTCCCGCCTCCTCCCTCCCGTCTGTCGAGGCTTGGCTTTCGCTTGGGAAAGCGCTCCCGATGGCGGCCAGACCGACGCCATCTGCCAGGGCTTTGCCAAGACTTCAGGAGAGCCTGATGACCTGATGGCGTGGATCAACTCGGACGATTTCTACCTGCCCGGCACCCTCGCATTCGTGGCGGGGCATTTTGCACGGCACCCTGAACTTGATGTGGTCTACGGCCACCGCGTGCTGGTCGATGAACACTCCCGGCAAATCGGCCGCTGGCATTTACCCGCCCACGATGACGAAATCCTCCGCCTCAATGATTTCGTCCCTCAGGAAACCCTGTTCTGGCGCCGCCGCATCTGGGAAAAAGTCGGGGGCCTCGATCCTGCCTTCCAGTTCGCCATGGACTGGGACCTTCTGTTGCGTTTCCAAGCGGCCGGCGCACGGATCGAATGCCTGCCCCGGGCGCTGGCCTGCTTCCGCATCCATCCGGATCAAAAGACCTCGTCACAAATCCTGACAACCGGGCAGCGCGAGATCGACGCCCTCCGACTGCGGACCTTTGGGCGCATCATCCCGCCGGCGGAAATCGAAAACCACCCCATCATGCTGGCCTACCTAAGAAAGAGCGCACGACTCGAATTGATGGCGGAGCTCGGTGGTCGCTAAAGCCCTTTAAATAAAGATGTGGCCGTGTAGCCGGGGGCGGCGACCCCGGGGCCTTGGGTATGTCATCCAACCGGGGTCAGCGACCCCGGCCACAGTTTTATCAGAACTGCCCTAAGCGACCCGTTGATTCGCTGTGCGAACACGGTTGACGGTAGCTCGCGTTGCGAGCCCGGTCACCGCCGTCCACCGTCCGACCCTCCGGCCAAAACCGTCCAATGTCCGACCGGTCCCCCTCCCCACCTCAGGATTTCCCACCGGGAAATCCTCGGAAATCCTCTTTACTCACCGTGCGTCGGCCGGCTTAAACCAATGCCAAAGCCATGGCCAATTTCACGCCCAATGCCCACTCCGCTTCCGATGGACTCTGGTTCCATCGCGGGCTGTGGTGGCAGTTCACCCTGCGCAACGTCGAGCTGCGCCACAAGGGCAGCCACCTCGGCCTGGTCTGGGCGCTGCTGAACCCGCTCCTGCTGCTCGCCCTGTACGTCTTTGTCTTCGGCTTCATCTTCGACGGCACCTTCGGCAAGGCAGGTGAGACGAGAATCGAGTTCGCCCTGGGAATTTTCCTCGGACTGAGCCTCATTCATTTCTTCTCCGAGGTGATCGGTCTGGCCCCGACCCTGATCGTGGCGAATCCCAACTTTGTGAAGAAAGTGGTTTTCCCCCTGCATATCCTGCCGGCGGCCTCGGTGGGGGCCTCCCTGTTTCACCTGTTGATCAGTCTCGTTCTGATTCTCACCGGAGTGGCCCTCTTCGGTCCCGGCCTCAGCACCGGCGTCCTCTGGCTCCCGGTGATCGTGCTCCCGCTGGTCATGATCGCCATGGGTCTGGCCTGGCTGATCTCCGCCCTCGGGGTCTTCCTGCGCGACCTCACCCAGATCACCCAGTTCGTCAGCATGGCCCTGCTGTTTGCGAGCGCCGTCTTTTACCCCAAGAGCATGATTCCGGAGGCGGGCTGGCAGATCCTCCGCTTCAACCCCATGCTCCTCGCCATCGAACTCGCCCGCGACGCCGTTCTCTGGATGGAACCCTTGAACATGAAGCATTTGGTTTACCTCTATGCCGTCGGTTTCGCCTGTCTGTGGGCGGGCCGGACCGTGTTCAGGAAATTAAAGCCGGCTTTCGCTGACGTACTGTGACCATGCCGGAGGAAATGCAGCCGAAAGGGGGGCCGGACCCGGAGTCCGCCGGCCCGAGCAGCGAGGTGGTCATCTCAGTGAAGGGGGTGAGCAAGGCCTACCGCATCTGGGAAAACCCATCGGCGCGCCTGACTTCCCCCTTGCAGGAAAGCCTGGCAGGGCTGCTGCCCGGTCCCGCAGGCGAGGCTCTTCGTCGCCGCGCCGCGCGCCGGTATCGGGATTTCTATGCCCTGAAGGACG
>JBGTGS010000310.1:0-8012 GCA_041746615.1 Opitutaceae bacterium
GATCTCGCTCCACCGCGGCGCGTCTGCCCCGCGCAGACGCTCGTGCGCCGACACGAAGGCCGTCAACGCCGGCACGTCCGTGAGGTCGGACAACAGCCCCGGGCAGGCCGAGATCACCTGGAGCACGGCGATCCGGCCGTACTTGAACAAGCCAAGGAAGGCCCGCAGGTCCGACGGGAAGTAAGCCAGGTAACGCGCCCAGGTCTCCGCATCCAGGCGGGCCGCCGCCGAGGCCAGCATGGCCTCGTCCGGCTCCACCGCCACCCAGTCCTCCGCCTCGCGCCGCTCGAAGCGGACATCCGGCCAGGTGGTGGCACGATGCAGGAGGCCCTGGTGCGACCAGAGGAGTTCGGCGAACAAGGCGGCTTTGGTGCGGGCGGAACGGGGCGGGCGGGTGGTGAGTTTCATGCGGCCACTTTACCGGACAGGGTGGGACATTGCTTGTCCCAGTCTGAAAAATCTGCATTTTATTTCGCATGCCCGTCCAAGCCCGCCTTTCCCGCCCCCCGCTTGCCCGCATGTTGCGCATCCACGAGGAGCTGAGGAGGGGAGCCTTGGTGAACTGCACCCAGCTCTCCCGCACCCTGGAGGTCTGCCGCAAGACCATCGTACGCGACCTCGCCTTCATGCGTGACCAGCTCGATTTGCCGGTGGAGTTCGACGCGCACATCCAGACCTACCGCTACACGCATCCGGTGGACGCGTTCCCCACGGTGCAGGTCACCGAGGGGGAACTGCTCGCGCTGTTGGTGGCGCAGCGCGCGCTCGAGCAGTACCGGGGCACGCCCTTTCATCATCAGCTGGAGGTGGCTTTTGAAAAACTCGCCGGCGGCCTGCGCGACCGCATCTCCTTCTCGCCAGCCGACGAGTTGCGCGCGGTGTCTTTCAAGAACATCGGTCCGGGCAAGGCCAACCTCACGGTTTTCAATCCGCTCAGCGCCGCCATCCTGAAGCGGCAGGTGGTGGAGTTCGCCTACCGCAAGCCCGGTTCCGCGGCCGCCGGAAAGCGCCGCGTGCGCCCGTACCACCTCGCGCACCGCGACAACCTCTGGTACCTCATCGCCCTCGACGAGGAGCGCGGCGCGCTCCGCACCTTCGCCCTCCCGCGCATCACGTCCGTGCGCACGACGAAGGACACTTTTCCGCGGCCGGAGGATTTTTCACCGGAGAAATTCTTCGCCAGCGCCCTGGGGGTGCTTGGAGGCGAAGGGGATTTCCGGGTGGTCATCCGCTTCGCCTCGGCGGTGGCGGATCGGGTGCGCGAGCGCGAGTGGCATGAATCGCAGGAGATGCGCGACCTCCCCGACGGCGGACTCGAGCTCACCCTCCGCCTCGGCGCCCTCGCCGAGGTCAGCCGCTGGGTCCTCGGCTGGGGCGATTCCGCCGAGGTCCTCGCCCCGCAGGAATTGCGCGCCCAGTTGCAGACGACAACCAAGGCCCTGGCAAAATTGTACGCCTGATTCTTTCCTCTCCCCTCTTTCTCTTTCCTCTTTCTCTCCGATCACAGGCCGATCACTTGATCACACCCGATCAGGCCCGATCACACCGAGCCGGAGAAAGATTAAGAGAAAGAGGGAAGAGGAAAGAGCGGGATGGCGGGATCCAACCCTTTCATCACCGGTCGCTGCACTGCCTGAACGATGGGTCTGGCACCTATCGTGGCGCCTGCTACACGGTTGAAATGGCATCCATAGGCCGGCGCAATCTGCTCACGATCATTCGCGAGGCTCCACCGGGGTATTACCTCGATGGGGGCACCCACGGGGAAATCCTCCTGCCCGGACGCCAGCTGCCACGCGGCTTCGGGCCGGGCGACCCGATCGATGTCTTTGTTTACCGCGATTCGGAGGACCGCCTCGTCGCCACCATCGAGACGCCTCTCGCCATGGTCGGCGAATTCGCTCACCTCCAGGTTGTCAGCGTCAATCCACGGGTCGGCGTATTTTTTGACTGGGGACTGCCGAAGGATCTTCTCCTGCCCCTGCGTGAACTGGCCGCACCCCTGCGGCCGGGCGACAGGCGCGTCGTGCGCGTGGCACTCGACGAGAAATCCGACCGCATCATCGCCAGCGCCCGTCTCAACCGCTGGCTGAACCGTACCCCGCCGCCCTACACTCCCGGCCAGCGGGTCGGCCTTATCGTCATCGGGGACACGCCGCTCGGCTACAACGCCATCGTGGAGCACGCCCACAGCGGCCTCCTCTACCGCTCCGACCTCGCCGGGCCACTCACCACGGGCACCAAACTCGAGGGTTACGTGCGCGCCCTTCGCGATGACGGCAAAATCGATCTCGCCCTCGATCGCAGCGGGGTCGAACGCATCGCCCCGGCTGCCGACCGCATTCTGGCGGCCCTGCAGGCCGCCGGCGGCCACCTGCCCTTGCACGACAACAGCCCGCCCGAGGCCATCCGCGCCAAACTCGGCCTCAGCAAGAAGGCCTTCAAGCAGGGCATCGGATCCCTCTTCCGCAATCGCCGGATCGTCATCGAGCCCACCGGCATCCGGCTGATCACAGACTCCGGCCGCCGACAGGCCCGCTCCTGATGCGCGAGCTACCCGTGCCTCCGCCGGATCGCTGCGAACCGCTGGCCGGCATGGTGGCCCGCTTCGGTGGAACGATGGATTATCATTCCGCCGCGGGCACGATTGACACTCCAGTGCCGACCCATGCGACCGACGAGGTGCGTGCGTTCTGGCGGGCGGAGGCCCAGGCTGAAACGGCCCCGACCTTCACCGCCCATTTGCCGGGCGGTCGGGTTTTCGGCGCCGGCATCGTGCTCGCGCCGGATGGCAGGAGCCTGGCCCGCGATGTGTCCCTCGATTTTGGAAAAACGCCTGAGGAACATTGGCTGCTTACCCATGGAAAGATCCGCGCGCCGCAGCCTGTCAGCGGCACGAGCGCCGTGATCGCGTCCACTCTAGGCATGGGCTACGGTCATTGGCTGCTCGATGAACTGCCGCGCCTGCTCACGCTTCCGCGCAGCGGTGTCGATAACCTGATCGCCCACGCAAACTCGCCTATCAATCGCACCGCCCTCACGGAATGGGGTTGGACCGGCACCCTCCTGCCGCCGGACCGGGGCGCGCATTACCAATGCGAGCAACTGGTCATTCCCAGCCTGGTGGGAACAATCCACCAGCCGGTGAGGTGCGCCCTCGATCTCATCAGCGCCTTCACCGCGTCGTTCCACGCGGATACTTCGCCGTTCGGAGAGCGTATTTATGTCACTCGTGAACGGGCGCGCCGCCGCACGGTCGTCAACGAATCCGCATTGTGGGCGGAGCTGGAGCGCACCGGTTTCGTGAAAGTGCGTCTGGAGGACCTGGGCTGGCCGGAACAGATCAACGCATTCCGGTACGCGAAGGCAGTGGTCGCGCCGCACGGTGCGGGCCTGGCCAATCTGGTCTTCTGTTCTCCGGGGACCCGGGTCGTGGAACTGTTCAACCGCGCTTATGTGGAAGGATGCTTCTGGCGGCTCGCGGCCCTGCAGGGGCTGGACTACCGACCAATTGTCTCCACCGGACCGGAGCCCCTGGGCCGGGCGCTAACCGCCAACCGGCTCGATATCACCGCAGACCTCGGCGCGGTACGTGCCGCATTGCGCTGAGCACCAACGGGCGCAAGTCCGCCACCACCATCAAAGCGTCACATTGTACACTTCCCCCCATCGCGTGTCGCATTGGAATCCAATGCGATTTACGCGAGGAGCAGCAGGCGCGCCTGGCCCGGCAGAGTTTCGGGCGCACGGTGGATGCAGGGCAAAGCGCGCTGTCGTTCCGTCTGGCCAGCGTGCGGCAGACAGGGACCCGTGTATTCGCAGGCGATACGCCAGAGATTGCCGACCCCAAATGAAAACGGCCGCGCCGGCGGAACGGGGGTGTAGTGGAGGTCGTAGCAGTTCTCCTTGAGGAATTCGCGAAAGGTGGCGTCATCCGCCCCGCCATGGAGCTTGAGAAGTTCGGCGCGGATTTCCGGAATGTCGACGCGCCTCTGCGCCTCTTCGTTGCGCAGTCCCTCGCTCGGGGGTCCATAATAGGTGCAGAGCCAGGTGTCGGCCTCGACCGGGGCACTGTCGGCATGGAAGGAGAAGACGTCGGTCGCCACGGGACCGGAGCCCTCGTCACGCGGATAGCCATGGATGCAATTGAGCACCGGATCGCGATCCTGATCCCGGAGCCGTTGCAGGTCGGCGAGAAGCACATCGACTGCGATCCGGCCCGCGGCACCCAAGGGCAACGCCCGCAGCCGGGTCTCGTCAAGGGTGACAATCCCCTCGCCCGCACCCAACTGCGCCACGACTTCGCCAAAATCTCCCGCCAATGTACGCTCCCAGCACAACGCATTGACGTCGTTGGCAAACGGGGTCGCAACCAGTTCCTGAAAACCGTTCACCCGCCTGATGCGCGTGTAATCGGCAGGAAGAAGGATGGGCGGCATGGATGAGGCGTTGTGCAGCTTGTCGGCGGCAGACACCATGTTTTTCACTCGCTCCAAACCAGCTTCGGGGCTTGGTTAATCTTCACTTACCATGACACCTCGTCCCTCACTTGCCCCGTTGCGTTTCCTTCTGCCCTGCAGCCTGCTCGCCCTGACCTTGGGTCTCACGGGTTGCGGCAAGACCGAAACCGCGGTCGCCCCCGCCCCATCCGCCGATACTCCTTCAGATGATGCCGCGGCCGTCGTCCTCGAATCCGTCGATCAGCGGGTCAGCTACGGCATTGCCTACAATCTCGGAGCTCAGCTCGCCCGCGACGGCACCCTTGTCACCGATCTCTCCGCCATGATCGCCGGCATCGAGGATGGCCTGGCCCTGGCGGAAACCCGCATTTCCCAAGGCGACATCGAAGCCGCCTTCGGTGCCATCCAACAAAAGGCAGCCCAAGCCCAGGCCATGGCCGGCCAGACCAACCTCACCGCCGCCCAGGCTTTCCTCGCCACCAACGGCCAGCGCAGCGGCGTCACCACCACCGCCTCCGGCCTCCAGTATGAGGTTCTGAGCAGCGGCACCGGTGCCAAACCCGCCGCGACCGACAGCGTGGAGGTCCATTACCACGGCACCCTCATTGATGGCACCGTCTTCGACAGCTCCGTCCAACGCGGCCAGACCATCAGCTTCGCGGTGGCGGGCGTGATCCCCGGCTGGACGGAGGCGCTGCAGCTCATGTCGGTTGGCGACAAGTGGAAGCTCTTCATCCCGCCCGGTCTCGGTTACGGCCCGCGCGCCGCCGGGCAGATCCCGCCCAACTCCGCCCTCATCTTCGAGGTCGAGCTCATCGCGATCAAGTAAGGGTCCGTCCAACCTGCGCGCCGATCCCGCGAATCCCCTGACACGCGTGGATCGGCAGTGGGTCAGTTTGGGTGTTATTCATGTAGCTGGCGTGCTTGCGCGCCACGTTGCGTGCAAGCACGCAACCACCATTTTCGACCAACTGTACCCTTACTCGTTGATCCTCCCGGTTGACGTCAGGGCTATTCATGTGCAGGATCGGGGTGCCATGAGCCTGTCGCTGTGCCGTCTGAGCCTGTCGTTGATCGCGGTTGGGGGCGGATTTGCATTCACGACCCTCGGGGCCGACCTCCCCGCCAACCGGGATCCGGTGCCCTTCCGAATCAGCCGTCCGGCCTATCCGGAATCACTCCAGGATTTCCGCATCCGTGGTGAAGTGAAGCTGGCCTTCGATCTCGATGCCGACGGCTACGTGTACAACCCGGAGATCGTATATGCGACCCATCCCGATTTCGAGAAACCGGCGCTCGATATCTCGCTGAGCTGGCGTTATCGCGCCGCCCGCAAGGACGGCCAGCAGGTTCCCGCCCGCTGGGAGCAGACAATAAATTCCGACGTCATCACCAAGGGCGCGGAACCGTTCAACATCCCGGCGACCCCGCCGGATGGAACACCGGAGTCGTTCCGCTACGATCAGCCGCCCTCGATCCGGACCTTGGTGCAGGCCGTCTATCCCTATGAGCTGCTCATGGCTGGAACGAACGGCTCGGCGGATGTTACGTTTGTAGTCGGGGACAACGGGATTCCCCACGAGGTGACCGTGGGGGATTCCTCCCATCCGGAATTCGGCGCGGCCTTGGCTGCGGCCATGGAAGCCTGGCGATTCATCCCGGCCATGAAGGCCGGCCAGCCGACCCCCGCGGTGCTTAAGCGCGCCCTGCAGTTTGGCTTTGGCGAGGAGGACGTGTTGCTCAACCCGTCATCACGCCGTCTGCGTGAACTCATGAATTACGACAGCACCGCCGTGGTGCCTTCCCATGAACTCGACCAGCCCCTGAGACCGCGAAAGCAGCCGGCCCCGGTTTATCCTGAAAAACAGACCGGCAAGGATGGTTCGGCGACGATTGAATTCATCGTGGATCGCGAAGGCCGCGCCCAGCTCCCGCGCATCATCTCCGCCACGGAGCCCGAATTCGGCTGGTCCGCTGCAACGGCAGTCGCCCAGTGGGAATTCGATCCGCCCACCAGGCAGGGAGAGCCCATCGATACCCGCATGCGGGTGCCGATCGTATTCAAAGCTCCCCCGGGAGCCCGCACGGACGAGGCCGGGCCTGAGGAGGAAACGCCTCCGCCGGCTCAACCTTGACGGGTCTTGGCTGGGATTATGCTTCCCGCTGATTAACATGGCTTTCCCAGATCTGAATAAGAACGCCGCCATGGTGGCGGGCATCTATCTCGCCGTGACCACGGCTTGGATTGTGGGGTCGGACTCCCTCGTGGAGGCGCTCGCCGGGCGTGACTATGCCGCGGTCCAAAAATGGCAGACCGCCAAGGGGATCGGCTTTGTCGTCGCGATGTCAGGCGGTCTCTATTTGCTGGTCGCCTGGTCGGGGGCGCGAGAGCGCCGGCACATTGAGGAGCGCCAACGCATGGAGGAAATGCTTCAGGCCTCCGAACGGATCGAGGCCCTCGGTACGCTCGCGGCGACGGTCATCCACGATTTCAACAATGTCATCACGGTGATCCGAGGGATGGCCGAGCTGGCCGCCATGGAGAACTATGATCCAAAGAAGATGCCGGACCGCATGAAGCAGATCGAACAGGCGATCAAACGGGCCAACCTCATCGTGGAACAGTTGTCGCGATTTATGCGGCATGCTCCGCAGGAGCGTCAGCGGGGCAGTCTGGGCGCCGTGGTGCGGGGAGTCGAACCGCTGCTCTCCCAGGCAGCGGGCCGGCGGGTGAGTCTCCATGTCGAGATCGCCGACTCCTTACAGCCCGTCAATCACGACCGCGGGCAGATCGAGCAGATCCTGCTTAATCTGGTGATCAACGCCCGTGATGCCATGGAAAACCAGCCCGAGGCGCACCTCGTCATCGGCGTGTCCAACCAGCGGTTGCGCGATCATGTTTCTGATTTCCGGGACACGCCGACCAACGGCGATTTCGTGGTCGTGTCGGTTGCCGACAGCGGCTGCGGCATCGTACGGGATAACTTCCGGCGCATCTTCAGCCCTTTCTTCACAACCAAACCGGAGGGAAGCGGCAGCGGTCTCGGCCTGGCCTCGGTGCAGCGGTTGATGCAACAACATCAGGGCTGGGTGGAGCTGGAATCCGCACCCGGAAAGGGCACGACGTTTCGGCTCTATTTCCCCGTGGCCGGAAAAGTTGCCCAAGCCGCCTGATTCCCCTCAGTAGTCGATCTGGCGGGAGATGCCGCCGTAGGAGACGGAGCTGGCACGAAGGCGGTCGCCGTCCACGATGTCGAAGACGATTTCGGCGCGTTCGGATCGCCACACAAGGTCGCGGCGGCGGTTGTCCCAAGCCTGAAAGGCAGCGTCGCCCCGCACGCGGATCTGTGACCAGCCGGGAACCCGCCCGGCCTCGCGAACACGAAAGTTCACGCGATAGACGCTGGGCTGGGCGCGATAAAGATGAAGGCGCAATTCCTCGATGGCGGCGCGCTCGGCTTCAGCAATGAGACCGGCGTCGGGATTTGACGGTGGAGGTGGCGCGGCCGGCGCAGCGGGTGGGGCCGCCGGCGGAGGCGAAGCCGGCGGAAG
>JBGTGS010000311.1:0-2803 GCA_041746615.1 Opitutaceae bacterium
GGGAACGGTCGTACGGGGATCGCACGCGGCCACCGGGGCCACCGGGGGATGAGCGGCACTGGCGGCATTCGCCGCGCACCGAGCGTGAGCGGGAGCGGCCGGAAGGGGTGCGACCGCGTCCAGATCGAGATCGTCCTCCGCGCGCGGAGACAGCCGTTTCCCCGCGCTACAGCCGCGGTGACGGCACGCCCGGCCGGGTGGAGCGTGGCTCCCGGGATCAACGGGGCGATCGAGAAACCCGAACCCGCCGCAGGTCCGCGGACTGATTGCGGAGTTGGGTCACAGACCACGAAGCGCAGACCCGTAAAGCGCCGGTACCGCAGACTTCAGCGTTCGTGGAGGGGGTTCCACACCCGGGCAAACCCGAGATCTTGGAAGTCCTTGAGGTTGCAGGTGGCGAATTCGGTGACGCCCTGACGGAGGAGTGCAATGGCGGTACGGGCGTCAAAAAGGCTTCGGCGGGCAAAGCCCGGTTGGGCGGCGATGGTCCAAAGGGTGTTGTGGGCATCGAGGCTGTCCGGCGGGTAACCCAGAATTCGCCAACGCGGATGGCGTCGGTAGGCATCAATTACGGAGACCGCCTGGATTGCGGAGAGAGGCCGCGCGAGGACGGCGGGATTGCGGAGGTGGAGATAAAATTCGGCGAGAATGAACTCGCTGAGGGCGATGTCGTCGCGCGAATTCAGCTCGGTGAGGAATGTGCGCGCAGCAGTATGCTCGGGCGCGCGGGTGCTATAGGCGTAGAGGAGAAGGTTGGTATCAACGGAAATCATGGCTGGTCGGAGGAGGGAGGCAGCCGGGGCTCCGCGACCTGCCAGAGGGATTCCTTGAGTTCGTCAGGATTGAGGCCAAGCCAACCGCAGGTATCGGAGCTCGGGGGTTGCCAATCGCCGGTGCCAGGCTGACCGGGGTCGGGGTATTGCTGCAGGAGTTGCTCAGCACCTCGACGCAACGTTTCGGCTAAAGACCATTCCTTCGCGGCAGACACGCGTTTGAGGGCGTGGTAAAGCTCGTCTGGCAGTTGGATCTGGGTCTTTATCATGATGGAAAATTAATATCTCCATCAAATTGATGTCAACTGTGACCTGGCGGCCTGTCGGACTTAACTTCAATACCCGAAGGCGGGGATGGGGCGTGCGCGGCGGATCCTCCCGAAAGGCTGCTAAACGAAAATGCACGGGGCATTTTCGAGAAGATCGAGGCGGAGTCTGGGTAGATTCACCCTGATATTTGCTACTCCAGCCGGCCGCGACGGGCGTCCTTGCCCTTGGCTTCGTCGGTCGGAATCTCGTTGTCGGTCTTCAGCAGCAGCACCGGGGTCTTGGTCTTTACCCAGAGCTGGGCTTCCTTGAAATGCTTGGCCGGAACGTTTTCCAAGGCGTCGCCGATGGTCTTGGCCGGCAGCAGGCGCCCTTTCTTGGTCGTGTTGAACTCATAGGCTGCGCGGTGGATGCGCTCGACGGTCGTGACCACGCTTTCGTTCTCGGGCAGTTGCAGCACCCAGCCGACGAAATCGTGGTCGGGCAGGTCGCCGTTGGGGTCGGAGATCACGATCGCAAACTGCTTCTTCACCGCCGGTGGCTTCTCCTCGTCGGTCTCAGGCTGCACCATGAGGTTCATCTCCTCGACGATCCGGCGCAGGACGGATGGATCGATCTCGTTCTTCTTTAAAATTTCAGCGACTTTGTTGACGTCAATTTTCGGCATGGAATTCGGGCAGGTTTGGACTCACGAATGGATACGAATGAATCCGAATGTAAAGGGTGCTGAGGCCCAGCGGCAGGATGAATGGTTCGATGTGGTCGATATGATGGACACCGTGATAGGTCGGGCGACCCGCGGCGAGGTGCATGCGCGCAAGCTGCTGCACCGGGCGGTGCACGTGCTGGTATTTGACCGTGGTGGCCGGGTTTTCCTGCAAAAACGCTCCGCAGCCAAGGATCTGTCACCCGGGTGCTGGGATTCGTCGTGCTCGGGACATCTCGATGCCGGTGAGGATTATGACACTGCGGCCGTGCGGGAGCTTGGGGAGGAAATCGGCTTAACCCTGGCCGGGGTGCCGCCACGCTGGTTCCGACTGGAGGCGTGCGCTCAGACCGGTTGGGAGTTCGTCTGGGTTTACCAGGTGTCCGCGGAGGGGCCGTTCGTGCTGCACCCGGCGGAGATCGAGTGCGGGGATTGGTACGAGCCTTCCACGGTGGATCGTACGATGACCGAGAGGCCGGACGAGTATACGCCGGCGTTCAGGCTGGTCTGGGCCGAGGTGCGACGCAGGCTCGGAATGGAAGGCCTGTAAGCTCGTGCCGGTTCACCGGTCGCGCAGGGCTTGGATGGCCGCGAACTGCTTGGGCGAGATCAACCGTCGCGGTACGCGGGTCTCGGCCTCCTTGAGCATGCGGTCCCAGTCCTCATCCGTGACGGGTGCGTAGGTTTCCCAGGGGGTATGGTGGCCTTGCTTGCGTTGCCACTTGATGTTGCCGCCGTGAATGTTCACGCGGATCTGGAACTTGCCCTGTTCGGGGGTGTTTTTCCACCAGCCTATCTCCATGCTCATACAGAGCCTGATACGGCAGGAGAGGCAGGGTCCGCCAGCGGAAACTCAGCGATGACGGTTCCGGGATGAAAGTATCCCCGACGTGAAATCACCTGCCTGACCCGGATGACGGTCTCCTTGAGATCGACCGCGAGTGAGCGGCCGGGAGGAGTGAAGGCCCCGGTGTTGATGACCATCCGCCCGTCGGGCCGGCGCCAGATCCGGGGCCGATGGATGTGGCCGGTCACGATCACCTGGGCGGTCGGGCGC
>JBGTGS010000312.1:0-13592 GCA_041746615.1 Opitutaceae bacterium
CCAGATGGTCACCGTGAGCTGCGCCGAAGGCGACACCGGATTGGTCTATGAGGGGGTGCTGCCCTTCGAGGTCACCCGCACCAGTCTCAAGGATCTGGGCCGGCCGCACACCCAGGTAATGATGAATCTCGCGAACCCCGAGGAGGCTTTCGCCCACTCCTTCCTGCCCAACAGCGGGGTCGGCCTAGCCCGGATGGAGTTCATCATCACCAACACCATCAAGATCCATCCGCTCGCCCTGACCGGTTTCGACCGCCTGACCGATCCCGCAGACCGGACCCTCATCGAGCGCATGACCGCCGGCTGCGCGGACAAGCCGCAGTTCTTCGTGGACAAGCTGGCCCAAGGCGTCGCCATGATCGCCGCCGCATTTTACCCGAAGGACGTCATCCTCCGCCTCAGCGACTTCAAGACCAACGAGTACGCCAACCTCATCGGCGGCCAGACCTTTGAACCGAAGGAGGAAAACCCGATGCTCGGCTTCCGCGGCGCCAGCCGTTACTGTCATCCGCGCTACCGCGAGGGATTCGCGCTGGAATGCCTCGCCATGCGCAAGGTGCGCGAGGAGATGGGTCTCACCAATCTCAAGCTGATGATCCCCTTCTGCCGGACCGTTCAGGAGGGCCGCCTGGTCCTCGCGGAAATGGAAAAGCACGGCCTCAAGCGAGGCGAAAACGGACTCGAGGTCTACGTCATGTGCGAGATCCCGAGCAACGTCATCCTCGCCGCGGAATTTGCCGAAATCTTCGATGGCTTCAGCATCGGTTCCAACGACCTCACCCAGCTGATCCTCGGCGTGGACCGGGACAGCGAGATCGTCGCGCCCATTTTCGACGAGCGAAATCCGGCGGTGATGACCATGATCGCCCAGGTCATCGCCGCCTGCCGCGCCCAGGGCCGGAAGATCGGCATCTGCGGCCAGGCCCCCAGCGATTATCCGGAGTTCGCCAAGTTTCTCGTGGAACAGGGCATCAACAGCATCTCGCTGAACCCGGACACCATCCTGCGGACCACCCTGGCCATACTCGAGACCGAGGCTGCCCTGACCGGCGCATCCCCCCGGAAACCATGAAGTGGAGCGCCCGCCCGGCCGTCACCGCCAGGACCGGCGAAGATCCGCCCGCAGGCGCTCCACCTCGTCCATGAGTTCGATCATGAGCTTCAATCCGGCCAGGTTCGGGTTGCAGGTGGCGCGCAGGTGCTCGATCCGCTGCAGCGTGCGCAGAGCCTCGTCGTCATAATGGGCCTGCCCCGGCGGCGCGGTGGGAACCGGAGCGATCAAGCCGTGTTCCTGATATTGAAGGATGACCTGGATGGAGATGCCTGTTTCCGTGGCAACCATCTCAAGCGTATAAGTGGCGTCCGGATCGGGTTCGTAAAGTGGCGGGTTCATGCGGATTCCTTGGTTCGCGGATTGAAGCCGGAGACATCACGAAGCTTTGCCCAAAGCGCACGCTCCTCTTCGGAGAGCCGGTCGGGCAATTGCACGATGATGGTGACGTAAAGATCTCCCCTTTCATCCCGCTTGGTCTTGGGAAGGCCATGGCCCTGCACGCGCAGCCTGCGACCATTGCCGGTTCCCGCCGGGATCCGCAGCCGGATTGAGCCATCCAGCGTCGGCACGAGGACCTCCACCCCCAGCACCGCCTCCCATGGGGCAACATCGAGCTCGCGATGCAGATCGGCACCCTGGGCCTGGAATTCCGGATGAGCGGCATGCCTCACATTCAAATACAAGTCGCCGTCCGGTGCCCCACCCTCACCACGTTCGCCTTTGCCCGGCACCCGGATGCGTCGCCCCTCGGTGGCTCCGGGCGGGATGCGCACCTGAAACGCATTAACCTCCGCTTTGCCCGTCAGAGGATTCACGGCCTGCAGCGTGATGGCCCGCACCGTCCCGTGCAGGGCCTCCTCGAGCGTGACCAGAATATCGCCCTCGATGTCGCTGCCGCGCCGGGTGCGCGAGCCGCGGGTCGCTCCCCCGCCCTCCATGCCCGCCCCGCGGGGAACCCCATAGCGGCTTCCCGTGCTGAAGAACTGCTCAAAGAAATCACTGAACCCGGTGCCTCCAAAATGGAATTCCGGTCCGGGGCCGCCCTCACCCGGCGAGCCCTGCGACCCCGGAGGGTTGAACCCGGCCCCTTCCTCCCAACCCTGCCCGAGCTGGTCGTAGCGGCGGCGCTTCTCCGGATCGCTGAGTACTTCGTTGGCTTCGTTGATCTCCTTGAACTTTTCCTCCGCCCCCGATTGGCCGCGGGCCACATCCGGATGGTATTTGCGGGCCAGTTTGCGGAAGGCCTGCTTGATCTGTTCCGGGGATGCATCCCGGGACACGCCGAGGGTCGCGTAGTAGTCCTTGTAGTCGATGGCCATGTCGGGCTGAGGTGAGTGGGGTCAATGGGTCGGCGCCGATGAATACAGGATTCAGCAGAGTGTTCCGCCCGGCCAGAAGGTCAATCATGGGTCGAACAACACACGGGTGCGCTTGCCTCTCTGACGAGTCAGCGGATTCCACTGCCTTGAATTCACCATAAAGGCGACAGCCGTGACCTAAAGCCAGGTCGGAGGGTCAAAACGGTGAGCGAAAGAAGTGCCGTCACCGGGAGGGCCACTGCTTCCGTTATCCACCAGGATGCCATCCACATCGCCAAACCGCAGACTCGACAGCCCGCTTCGCTCTTCCCGTCGGGGGGAGCATTCATGAAGGTGGATAAAAGAGCGTGACTCCTAGGAAAAGACCCAGTCGCCGCATGAATGGAGAAGGCGCGGGCAGCTATGGTGAGAAGTTCGTCGTCAGACTGTCTGCCCAACCAGCCACGCGGTGTAGACTACATAGACGATCAGCAGTCCCCCGCCCTCCCAACGGCTGATCCGACCGCCGGATCGCACCACGGGCAGCAGCGCCAGGGAGAGGAGCACCATCACGCCCAGGTTGGCCGCCGCCAGGTCCGGAACATCGATGGGTCGCGCGAGCGCGGCGACGCCCAGAATGCCAAGTACGTTAAAGATATTGGATCCGATGATGTTGCCGATCGCGACATCCCCCTGACGCTTGATGGCGGCGAGCAGGGAGGTGGCGAGCTCGGGCAGGCTGGTCCCGACCGCGACAATTGTGAGCCCAATGGCGATCTGACTCATGCCCCACTCTTTCGCCAACGTGACCGCACCTTGCACGAAGAGGTGCGATCCCACCACCAGCACGGCCAGACCTCCCACCACTGCGGTCACGCTCAAACCGAGGCCCCAGGGGCGCTTCTGTCCGAGCTCCTCCGCAAACTCGCCCCCGCTGGATGCAGTGGTTTCCTTTCTCGCCTCATGGACCGTCAGCCCCGTGTAGGCCACCAGACCGGCGAGCAGCAAACCGCCTTCCCATCGCGCCACGTGACCGTCCGCCAGCACCAACAGCGCGAGGAGCGACACACCGATCATGATCGGTACTTCCCGGCGGATCAGCTGCACTTCCGCGCGCAACGGGGAGATCAAAGCGCAGAGCCCCAGGATGAGCGCGATGTTGCAGATATTCGAGCCCACAATGTTGCCCACGGCAATCGCCCCGTTGCCAGAGCTGGCCGCCTGCACGCTAACAACCATTTCCGGACTGCTGGTGCCAAACGCGATCACAGTCAGTCCAATCACCAAAGGGGTCAGCCCGAGACGGAGAGCCAAACCGGCCCCCCCTTTGACCAGAGCTTCCGCACCGAAGTACAGAGCGATTAATCCGAGGACCAAAGAGAGCCATTCATTCATGAAGAGTAAGGTTCTAGTGGTTGAGGGTGTATGGAAACAAGGGGGTGCATCATGCAACCCAGCCGGTGGCGGCCATGAGCCGGGATCCCTCCAGCCGGCTGCGGGAAAGACGGTGACGGTGCATCCAACGCAACATCCAATAGGGCAGTCGCATGATTTAAGATACAGCGGACGAGCCCGTCACGGGCGGGGAGGTCTTCTGTGTTTTAATCTGGGCCAGCAAGACCTTGTCCACTCGGTGCCGGTCCATGTCCATCACCTCAAACCGCCAACCGTAGCAGTCGATGTGTTCGCCTTCCCGGGGGATGTGACCCAGGCGAACCAGCATGAAGCCTCCGAGCGTTAGGTAGTCCCCGTCCTCCTCACCGGGCAGGGGGGGCAAGGCGAAGCGACTTCGCAGCTCACCGACCGGCATGCTCGCGTCGACGAGCCACGAGCCGTCATCGCGCTGCACGGCATCGGGCAGACGACGATCACCGGGTTCCGGCAGGTCCCCGACGATGGCCTCCATCACGTCGATAAGTGTCACCAGACCCTGCACGCTGCCATACTCGTCCATAACCAGAGACAGGTGCTTGCCGGTCTTCTTGAAGGATTCCAGCAACTGGACCACATGCACCGTCTGGGGAACCACCAGAGGCGCGGTAAGGTGGTTGCGCAGGTTGTTGGGAAGGCCGATCGCGACGTTGGCCCAGAGGGATTTCACCGTGATCATGCCGAGGACATGGTCGTGGGATCCCTCATACACGGGAAAATGGGAATGCCCGCTGGTTACAATCTTCCGCCAATTGACTTCGTCGGAGTCGGCGATGTTGAGCCAGACGATCCCGCTGCGGCGCGTCATGATTTCGGAAACCGTCTTCTCGTCGAGGCGCAGCACGCCCTCGACCATCGCGCGCTCCCCCTTGTGAAAGACCCCGGCAGTCATTCCCTGCTCGATCATGTGGGTGACCTCCTCCTCCGAGGGCGGAGGGTCCACCTCCCGGCCCAAGCCGAAGACCTTGAGGACAACATTGGTTGAGAGGGTCAAAAACCAGACAAAGGGCGAGGCCAGCCGCGACAGGCCCGTCATGGGCTTGGCGATCAACATGGCCCTCCCCTCGGGGTTGCTGAGTGCAACCCGCTTCGGCACGAGCTCGCCAATGATCAGGGAGAAGTAGGTGATCGCCCCCACCACGACAAAGATGGCGATCGCGGTTGCGTAAGGAGCCAGCTCCGGGATACCGGCGATAACAATGGCAAGCTTGCCGGAAAGCGTCGCCCCGCCGAAGGCACCGGCGAGAATGCCCACCAGCGTAATGCCAATCTGCACCGTGGATAGAAACCGGGTGGGCTCCAGCGCAAGAGCCAGGGCGGCGCGGGCCTTTTCCGAGCCCTCGTCGGCTAGCTTCTTCAGGCGGGCCTTGCGCGACGAAACCACGGCGATCTCGGCCATGGCGAACACGCCATTGGCGAGCAGGAGAAAAAAGATAATGAGGATTTCAGTATAAACATTCATGCAGAGGTGGAACAAGGTTGTGGAAGGGACGTGCAACGACGCGATGGAACGCACTGCGGTGCGTTCCCAAACGTCTAGTCATGACTTCGGTGGCGGCGGATCCGCCGCCACAGGCCTTACAACCGCAACTCGCGCAGGCCGGTTGACTGGGAGCGATTGCGCCGGGCCTGCCGCCCGCGCGTATTCGTCCTGTGCGTCACCATCGCCGATGCAACAACCGCGCGAACCGGGAGGTATTTGATGGTACCCGGCGGTGTGCCCACCACCGTTCTTTCAAGGCGGAAAATCGCCTCCATACCCTTTCCCGACTGGCTGTCTGCGATCCTCGGTGGATTGCTGTCGGCCTCGCATGGTGAAAACGAGGGCTCGAAGAACTCCGCCGAGTTCAAGACGGCCGCTTCCGGTCCCCGCAACGAACCAGGATTCACGAAGACCCCTTGAAGCACTGTGACCAAGCTGAGGATGACGAGAGAGGTTCCGAAAGTGATGAAGGAAGAAATCACAAAGAGGTCGATGTTTTCGCGGGATTTCAGGGGCTGTCAAACGTTCCATCTGCGGAACCATGACCCAACACCCTGTTCATAAAGCATTAGAATATTTTGAGCGCAGTCTAATCGGGGCAGGACTAATGGGCGCGCTGGGGGGGGCGCCGCTGTGGCCGCCGCCGCCGGGTGGTATTTGCGGGCCAGTTTGCGGAAGGCCTGCTTGATCTGTTCCGGGGATGCATCCCGGGACACGCCGAGGGTGGCGTAGTAGTCCTTGTAGTCGATGGCCATGTCGGGCTGGGGTGAGTGAAGTCAATGGGTCGAACAACACACGGGTGCGCTTGTGTGATTTGTGGACGTCTTCCGCTTTATTCCTCATCGAGAAGATCCTCGATTCGAAAGGGTCGCTCGGCACGACGAACGTGCAATATCCAGGCGTCATCCCCATCAATCCGGTAGTAGATCCAACACGGACGAACCCAAACCTGCCGGTAGTGGGGATGAGGGAATTCGGGGACCGCTCGCCCCAGCAGACTGAATTTCTCAAGGTGATCAGTAAGTTCGATGATTCGCCGGACCACCACCTTCGCAGCATCCGGCTTATCAAGCGCAATGAAGCCTGCGATCGCATCCAACTGATCCAATGCCGGAGATGACCAAATCACTTCAGCCATTTGGCAAGTCGTCGCTTTGCCTCAGCTTGGGACGCCGTGCGGCCTTCTCGAACCGCCTGCTCTCCCAGGGCGATGCCTTCCAACACAGACAACCGGCGATTCATCTCCTCGTAAGTGTCAACATCCACCAAGTAAGCGGCCGGGCGTCCATGCTGTGTGATGAGGATCGGGTCTCGTTCTTCCTGCAGATCCGCGATGATCTCCGTAGCACGCCGCTTGAGGGTGGTAACCAGCTCCGTTTTCATGAGTGCCACTAAAGTACCACTTTACCCGTTCGTCAAGTGACCTCACAGCCCAGGATCTCTGGTCATTCCCTCCTTACCCATTCCTTTTCGGGCGTAGCGTCAGGCGTGGGAATCAGCATGAGCGCCGGCCACGGGGTTTCGCCCAGCGGGGCGCGGCCCCAGTGTTGGGCGAGGTAGCCGTTCCAAACCGCGTTGGCTTCGAGGATGAATACGCCGGTCTCCGTGGCCACGAAATCCCAGCCGATGGACGGTACGGATGGCACAAGGCGGTGGGTGGCGATGGCCTGCTCGCGCATCTGTGGCCACTCGGGGATGACACGGCCTTTCAGCGGTACTCCGGTCAGCGGGTGGCGGGCGCAGGTGCCCATTTCGAGGCGGGCGCATTCGCCCTCGCCCATCTCGCCGGTGGCCACGTCGATGGGGATGCACAACGTGGAGCCGACGACATCGGAGGTGGGGTGGTCGCCGAGCGGCAGGCGCAGGGCGGCCATCAGCAGGGTGATCGTGCCATCGGGCGCATGCAGGGTGACGATGCGGATGTTGACCAGCGCGCGCGCGGCGAGGTCCGCCAGCGGAGCGGCATTGCGCAGGCGCGGCTGCACCACGAACGCATCATCATGCGAATGAGACCGGAGAAACCCGTCGAGCGCGGAGCCGGGGACCGATGCGGACACCGCACCCGAGGCCCGCCAGCCATTGGCGGCGGCATCCCACTCCAGCATCACCCCGCCGCGACCGGAGTAGTCGCGGTCCGGTTTGAGAAAAAGATCGCGCCCGGGTTGAAGCCACGCGGCCTCGTTCACCTGCAGCTCCCCCCGGACGGCCTGGGCTGCAACCGGGATGGTGGGAATGCCGTGATCGGCGCAAAAACGCGCCCAGCCACTCTTCGTCCAGAGTCCCAGGTGCTGGGTCGCCTGCTCGAATACGGCAAGGATCCGGGTGGTTTCCGCATGGCTGAAGAGGTCGAGCCAACGCGACCGGGTGATGCGGAACAAACGGGCGCGATAATAATGCAGGGGCGGAAAATTATAGCGGAAGGTGGAGACGAAAAGTTCAATGAGCTGGCGTCCACCCGGCACGCCATAACCCGTCCGGCAGGCAGCCTGACGGCTGCGCCAAACCAGCACGATCTCACGCGTTCCCCGCAGGAAATGAAGGCAGGCGGCGAGGGCGATGTGCACGGTGCCGACGGCGGACAAGGGCTGGCCGTACTCAAGCGCCAGGATGCGCCGGCGCAGGCGTGACGTCAGGTCGGTGCGACGGCTCCAGATGAACCAGGGCAGAGGCACGCGACAATGATCGTAGGCGCATAACCGATCCGGTGCAGCAATTGCACTGTGCAGAAGGGAAAGGCTCATGATGCAAGGAGGTGATCAAGCGCCCGGGTAACGGCCGTCAGGTCCATGGTGGAGTCGCTGCGACTGTTCCATGACGCAATGGGGTGACACGTTCAGACAGTCGTAATCAAGGCCGGAGCACACGGCAGCATAACAATAAGGGAAACCCTGATGGGCCGGAGCACCTGATGGGGTGGAGCGAGCGTTTACGCGCGACGTTGTAAGAATGCTGGCAAGCAAATCCCATTCGCTCGATCGCTTTTAACCGCAGAGAACGCAGAGAGCGCAAAGTACCCGAGGAAGCAGGTGATTCCGGCTATGTGCGCTTTGAGTTCTAGGTGGTAAAATCTCGGCTTCAGTGCGCGTGACCGTCGTCGTGCGCGGGGGCATTGGCGAAGCGGGGCGTTTCGGGAGCCGCTTCGGCAATTTCCTTCGGCAGGCGGATCCGGGAGAGCGCCAGGGCCGACTGCAGGCGCCGGAACGCCTCCGCCATCAGTTCGGGTTCGTGGTGTTGCGCGCCATCCAGAACTTCGTCGGCCAGCCTCGCCGCCTGTTCCAGGGCAGCTTCGAGACGTAGCTGACGGCCGGGATCGGGCAACTCAACCCGGTCGATCAGGGCGTGGGTCGCCAAGTGGATGGTCTCCGCCCAGGCGGCGACGCCATCGGATTTTCGGGCAGCGACCGCGGCCGCGATCCTTTCCGCCGCCGCCAGGGCGCTCTGCCAGACGACCGGCAGCGACGCATCGCCAAAGAGTTCCGCCCACTCGGGCTGCTCATCAGCGGCGTGATCGTGGCCGGGCGCGGCCTGGATGCCCGAAAGGGTGACGCCCATGACAAGGGCGGTTAGCAGGCTGTGAAGTTTCATGATTGGATTGAGGTTGAGTTTGCATCGGAGACGACACGGGAAGGACGGTCGGCGATATCGAGCGGATCCTGGCGCGAGCGAGCCAGGAATTTCTCCGCCGCCTTGCGTCCGAACTTGAAAAACACAGCCGGGGTGACGGCCATGTCGAGAAGCGTGGAGCTGATGAGTCCACCCAGGATGACAATGGCCACCGGGAAGAGGATCTCCTTGCCCGGCTCATGGGCGGCGAGGACCAGGGGACTGAGCGCCAGCCCGGCGGTCAGCGCGGTCATGGTGACCGGCACCAGCCGCTCGAGCGAACCGCGGACGATCATGCTTTCGCTGAAGGATTCGCCCTCGTGCTCCATCAGGTGGAGATAGTGGGAGATCATCATGATGGTGTTGCGCGTCGCAATGCCCGCGAGGGTGATCAAACCGACGAGTGTCGCGACGGAGATGGTCCCCACCGCGAAGTAGGTCAGCGTGAGCGCCCCGACGAAGGCGAGCGGGATGTTGAGCAGAATCTGCCAGACGATCATGGCCGAGTGAAAGTCCGCGTAGAGCAGGAGAAAAATGACTCCCAGCGTGAGCACCCCGAGGAGGCCGATCAACCGGGTGGCCTGCTGCTGACTCTGAAACTGGCCTTCGTACGCGAAAAAGTAGCCGCCGGCCATCGGCACGCCCGCGGGCAGGGCCGTCTGTAATTGAGCGACCACGGAGCCGAGGTCCCGCCCGGCGACGTTCGCCGAAATCACCATGCGGCGCATCGCGTCCTCCCGGCTGATGGCATTCGGCCCCTGACTCTCGCGCACGTCGGCGATCATGCCGAGCGGTACGCGTCCACCGATGGGGGTGTCGATGAGCAATTCCCGCAGCAGCGTGGCGTCCGCCCGGGATTCGTCCGCAAACCGCACCACGAGATCGATCGTGCGCGTGCCTTCGAGCACCTGGCCGACCACGCGACCATTCAGCCCGGTCTCCAGGCGACCGGCCAGCTCGCCCGGTTGCAACCCGTAGAGCGCGGCGCGTTCGCGGTTCACCTCGATCTTCACCTGCGGAATCAGGACCTGCTTCTCGACCTGCAGATCCACGATGCCCGGGACTTCGCGCATGACGGCCTCCGCCTCGGCGGCATAGCGGCGAAGCGCCGCGAGATCCGGACCGAAGATTTTGACGGCGATCGCCGCCTGCACACCCGAGAGCATGTGATCCAGGCGATGCGAGATCGGTTGACCCACGCTGACCAGCGTCCCCGGCAACTCACCGAGTTTTTCGCGAATGTCGTTGAGGACTTCGGCGCGACTGCGGCCGGTGGAGGCGAGATCGACGTCGATTTCCGAGCGATGCACGCCCTCCGCATGCTCGTCCAGTTCCGCGCGGCCCGTGCGACGGCCGGTGAGTTCTATTTCAGGAATGGTGAGCAGCAGCTTCTCGGCAATGCTTCCCATGCGGTCGCTCTCCGCGAGCGACGTGCCGGGAGCCATCGACAGCGTGATGACCGCCGTGCCCTCGTTGAACTCCGGCAGAAACGTGCGGCCCATGCGCGGGACGAGCATCGCCGCACCGGCCATGAGGGCGAGGGCGAGGGCCATGACGGGCCAGGGATGCCGAAGTGAGGTGCCGAGAATGAACCTTTCATCAAATCGCTTGAGCAGGCGCACGAGCCAGCCGTCGCGATCGAGCCGCATGCGCTTCATCCGCGGAAGCAGGTAGGAGCACAGCACCGGGATCACCGTCAACGAGACGACGAACGAGGCGAGCATAGCCACGATGGTGGCGATGCCGATCGGCGCGAAGAGTCGTCCTTCAATCCCGCCGAGGGCGAACAACGGCAGGAAAACCAGCACGATGACCAACGTGGCAAAGAGGATGGAATTGCGCACCTCTGCGGAGGCGTCGGCGATCACCCGCAAAACCGGCCGGGGCGTGGCTGCATGCTGATTCTCCCGCAGGCGGCGGAAGACGTTTTCCACGTCCACAATCGCATCGTCCACCACCATGCCGACCGCGACGGCGAGGCCTCCGAGCGTCATGGTGTTGATCGAGATGCCCAGCCAGTGGAAGACAAGCGCGGCCACGGCAAAGCTCAGGGGAATCGCCGTAAGGGTGATCAAGGTGGTGCGGAAGTTGAGAAGGAAGAGGAACAGGATGATCACGACCATGATCGCGCCGTCCCGGATCGCCTCCTGCACATTGGCCACCGCGTGCTGGATGAACGTCGCCTGGCGGAAGAGCACGTCGATCCTGACATCCGCGGGAAGCGACGGCTGCATTTCAGCGAGCGCCGCCTCCACGCGCCGCGTGAGCTCGGTGGTGTCGGCACCGGGCTGCTTTTGCACACCGAGAATCACGGCCGGCGCTCCGGCCACACCCGCCTGACCGCGCATGGGCTGGACGCCGTGCTCCACGTCGGCGACATCGCGCAGGAAGATCGGTACGCCCTGACTATACTTCACGACCGTGGCACCAATCTCTGCCGGGTCGGCGGTGCGTCCGAGGTTGCGGACCAGCACCTCCCGCGCACCGTCGGCGACAAAGCCGCCTCCGGTGCTGCCCTGCGCGCGCTCCGTGGCCGTGTTGATCTCCTCAAAGGTCACGCCGTAGGCCGCCATGCGCTCGGGGCGGGCGTTGACGTGAACCTGCTTCCGGCCTCCACCGATGACGATGACCTGCGAGATGCCGGGAATGGTGAGCAGTCGGGGACCGAGCTGCCAATCGGCCAGCGTGCGCAGATCGGGCGGCGCGGTCCCGCCCGTCTCCGACGAGAGTCCGATCAGAAGGATTTCCCCCATGATGGATGAGATCGGCCCCATGTGGACCTCGGTCCCGGCCGGCAGCCTGGCTTCGGCGAGCGCAATGCGCTCCTGCACGAGTTGCCGGGCGCGATAGATGTCCTGCCCCCAATCGAATTCAACGTAGATGATCGAGAGTCCCACGCTGCACGTCGCCCGTACGCGTTGCACGCCGGGCGCACCGTTCAGCGCGGTTTCAAGGGGCACCGAAACGAGTGTCTCCACTTCTTCCGGCGCGAGGCCGGGGGCTTCCGTCATCAGGGTGACGGTCGGGCGATTGAGATCGGGAAATACGTCGATCGGCAAACGGAGGCCGACGGTGACGCCGTAGGCGAGCAGCAGGGCGGCGGACGCCAGCACAAAGAGGCGGTTCCGCAGCGAGAATTGGATGAGTTGGGTCAACATGGCGTGGGCTCCCCGCTCAATGCTGATGTCCGCCGGGGCCGTGGGAGTGGCCATGATCGTCCTCGATCGTGGCCGCACCGCCGCCCCCGACATATTGCAGTTGGTAGTTGCCGCGCGTCACGACGCGATCACCCGGCAGGACGCCATCCACGATCTCAATGAAGCGATCGTCACGCAGTCCGAGGACGACGGGCGTTCGTTCGTAGGCAAAGGGGGCGGTCATGATCTGGCGGAAAACGAAGAAATCCCCGTTCTCCCCCAACACCGCCTCCCGCGGCACGACCACCGCGGCCTCGGTTTCCTCGACCACAAACGAGAGCTGCGCGCGCATCCCCGGCAGCAGCTTGGCCTGGGGATTCCCGGTGTGCACGAACACGCGTAACGTGCCGTTCTCGGGATTCAGGTGCGCAGCGGTCGTCTTGACCGTCCCCGTGAAGGTCTCGTCCGGGTGGGCGATGGCGCGAATGCGCACCGATTGACCGATCTTCACGGCCGCGATCTGCCCTTCGTGAACCCGGGCGACCACGTCCACCTCGCTCAGGTCGATGATCGTGAGCAGGGTCTGGTCCGGTTCGACCGCGCCGCCCGGCAGGATGTTCGTTTCGAGCACCACCCCCTCGATCGGCGCAGTGAACTTCAGCTTTGGCGGAGGATCGGCGACCACGCGCGATTCGACTTCGAAGAGAAAGTCACCGGCACGAACCCGCTGGCCGTCATGCACGGCAAGCTGGGTGATCCGACCCGGCACGCGTGAGCTGACGGCCACCATCTTGCCGGGCTCCGGTTCTACGACGCCGAGAGCGGGGAATACTTTTTCGAGGGGGCGCAGTTCCACCTCGACCGTTTGGAGGTCCAGGTTGCGAACCATCGTCCGGGTGAGGCGGATGGGACCGGCGGTGGGAGCGGCCATGCCGGGTGCCTCGTCGTGAGAATGCCCATGATCGTCCTGGGCCCAAAGGGTGGCGGTGGTGGCGAGGGCAAGTGGAAGGAGAAAACGTTTCATGACGGGAAATCAGGGTTGGGAAGGAACGAGGCCGGCGGCGGTTTCTGCTTCGGCGAGGTTGGAAAGATAACGGGAGGCGGCGGCGAGGAACTCCGTTTCGATGGCGATGTGTTGCTGCCGTGCCTGCGCGAGCTGGAAGCCGGTCACTTCGCCGCGCGCATAGGCGGGGGCCATTTTCCGCGGAAGATCGGCCGACCGTTCGAGGAGCGTGCGATAACTTTGCATCGCCGGCTGGGCGGCGCGCGCGACGGCGATGGCGGCGGCGGACTCCGCCGCCAGTTCATCGCGGCGTGCCTTCAGGGTGGATTCCGCGATCCTGAGCGCGGCCTCGCGCTCGAGGATGTCGCCCTGATTGGTGATGCGGCCACCCGGCCACGGCACCGAGGCGTTCACGCTCAAGCGCGGTTCATTCTCCAAACGGCCGGTCGCATCGTTGGCCCGCCGCTCGAAATCGACGCCGGCGCCAACGGCCCAATCCGGGCGGCTTTCCCCGCGCACGAGTGCCAGCGCCGCTTCCGCACGGCGCACTTCCAGTTCGGCCAGCGCCACCTCGGGTCGCGCG
>JBGTGS010000313.1:0-7861 GCA_041746615.1 Opitutaceae bacterium
CGCGCCGGGTGCCGCCGGCTCCAGACCTCCCCGTCGGCGCCACACATGCAGGGCCGCCAGCGTGCAGATGATCCCGCCCACCAAAGCGCGCGCCTCACGGTCATCGATCCGGTCCATTGCAAAATAACCCAGCACCACCCCGGCGACCGTCCAGGGAAAGAGCCGCCAGAGAAACCGCCACTGCGCATGGGCGCGATAGAGCGCCACGGCCAACACATCGCCGATGATCAGCAGCGGCAGCACGAACCCACTGGCCTGCTTGGTCGGCATGATGTTTGCAAAGATCACGATGAACAGCATGCCCAGCCCCGCGATCCCCGCCTTGGCCACGCCGACGAGCACCGCCCCGAACACGATCAACGCCCACTGCCAGGGTTCAAAGGTCATGATTGCGGGCCATCATGCAGGCAATCGCGGCGGCTAGCCCGCCGGGTGGCAAGCCCAAGATGCACTAGGCAACCGAGGACGACTCGTTGAGCTTGATCAGGCCAGCCGCCAGGGACTGATCCGATGGCGGCAGGGTCGCCGGTTCGAATGGCATCCAATGCATGCCTCCAATGACCCGCGGCCAGCTCACGCCTCCGCCGCTGTCGTCACCATTCCGCTGGTTGACGTTTGAAACCAGCATCTGAATCTCGCCAAAGCGTTCCCAAGCCACCGCATCCACCGAAGGCTCCCACGCACCGAGGCCGCCCAGGGTCAGTTCCTTTTCCTGCCACTCCCTCGAAGCCAGATCGCCGATGGCACCAATGATCCGTCCGCCCCGGCCATCGTCGCGATAGACCAGACAGATGAAACGACCTGTCGGGGAAGCGCGCGCCACCGCCCCGGCCCGTGACAAAACAGGACGGCGCGTACCCTCGCCTGCCAGCCGGAAGGGAACCGACTGGGCGGGTCCGGTCAAAACGGACCAGTTGGCGCCATCGTGCCACAAAACGTTAAACCGCGGAGGGGCGTCGGGGGGCGATGACCAGTAGGAAACAATGCAGGGGTGCCCGCTTGCATCCGCCGTGACCTCGGGGGGATTCATCAGATTGCAGTTCGGGCCGATTCGAAGGGCGTACTCGGCGTTGGCCGCTGTCATCGGCAAAACACAGGGCGTCCCATCACTGCGGGTCCAGGTTTCTCCGCCATCTCGGGAATGCGCATACGCCAGGTCGTGGTTGGTCGCCACGTCGGGAGAATCTCGCCACATCCAGCTTAGGTGAATGCCTCCTTTCGGATCGATGGCCACCCCCCAGTACGGGCTCCGCATACCCTCACCATCGATCAGATTCTCCTGAACCTGCCTCCACACCCCAGTCGCGGCGCAATAACGATTGAGAACGAGGGCGCCATTGCCGGAGCCTCCGCTACGGTAGAAAAATAGCAGGTTCCCATCGGGCAGCACGTAAAACTGCGGGTAAGTGACAGCGCGCTCCCGACGGCCGGTCATCGAGCGGAAATCGCCCAACACCAGCGATCCCGGCGCCGTGCCTCGCGCATATTTGAGTGGGCTGCCATGATGATCCCAGGCGACATGCAGAAAACCCGCGGCATCCACTCCGAGACTGATGGAATTGTGGGCGTCCTCCACGCGTCCACGGTGACGGGTGCGCACGGTTTCCCACCCACCCGACGGCAGGCTTCTGCGGGCAAGCACCAGGTGCGCACTGACATCGTAGTAGGCAGCGAACTGCCAGTCATCATGAGTCAGCAGCGTCCGCCGGCTGTTCGCCGCGACATTCACCGAGCTTTCTCCCCAGGCGTCGGCGGCAATCTCCCTTATGCCCACACCCGGATCCGGAACCGTCGCAACCCGGGACAATCCAGCGCCGCAAAAAAGCGGCATCACGACACCCGCACCCTGACGCGCAAACCGCCATCCGGCGTCACGCAGATCGCGTTTCCAGCATTTCATCCGTCGCTTCACCTGAAACTGTTTTTTCGCCAGGCCCGCAGCCACCGCCCAGCGGAATGGCAGAGGTTTCCCTGACGAATTTTCGAACAACTCTTCGCGCAGCCTGCCATTGGCTCGCAATCGCGAGGCGCGCATCAGCAAGGGCGGCTGACGGTCCGCGGAAAAATCAGTGGCAACGAACTTCACAAACGATTCCGCATGCAAGCCCCCGGTCTGTGCCCGCAGGAATTCGTCAATCCGGTGAATTCTCCGTCCATAGGCCATCGCGGCGCGCCGACCCAGGCAGGCAATGCGATCGTTAATCCCGCCGTACGTGGCCCATGCCGGGGTCAAAAACATATTCTCCCCATCAATCGCGAATTGATGAAGCAACTGGTCAACGGGCAACGGGTCATGATAGATCAGATCCGGCCGCAAATAACAAAAAACCGTTTCCCGGGACTTCTGCGCCAAACCCACCCAGCTATCGGTGACAGCCTCGAGGGATTTCAACGCCCGGCAGACGTTGTGGACGCTCACATAGGAATCGTCCCACGGATCCTTTTCAGCAAGGATGGGTGCAAAGTCGAAGGTTCGGTCAAACTGGGCCTGATCAATGCGAATGAGATTGCGCGCCGCCAACAGGGCCTCGTTTCCCCGCTCCGGGCGGATGTTGAACTCTCGAGACCGGGGGTTCATGATCGCCCCTGCCGGTTCCATAAAGGCGGCATGAGTCTCGAAGGTAATCCCCATCCGCTGCAGCGGGCGGAAGATATTCCGCTGGATCATCCCGATGGTGATGCTCAGCGAGCGATTCAATCCGTAAAAGCAGAGCACGATTTTCATGGGATGACCTGAAAATCGCCGGCTACTCCAGCCACACCTGATCATAGGCGCCGATGGCGAGGAGGTTGTTCTTCCAGCCTTTGACCGACGGATCCATCAGGAAGTGATTCGTGTAATAATACACCGGCAGGATGGGCATCGCCTCCATGAGTATGCCCTCCATCCGCTGCATCAGCTCCAGGCGTTTCGCCTGGTCCCGGGTCTGCATCACGTCCTCATAAAGCCGGTCATACTCCGGATCCGACCATCCGGTGCGGTTGAAACCCGAATCCGCGGTGAAGGCCCACAGGAACTCCGAGGCATCGTAGGGTTCCACGATCAGGCCGGCACGGGCCATCTGATAAAATCCGCCCTGCATGTTGTCCTGATAAACCTTCCACTCCTGGTTCTCCAGCCGGATGTCGACGCCCAGTTCCCGCTTCCAGCCCTGCTGCAGGGCCTCGGCAATGGTGCGGTGGTTCTCCGCCGTGTTGTAGAGCAGCGTGATCGGCGGCAATCCCTGCCCGCCGGGATGACCCGCCTCCGCCAGCAACCGGCGGGCCTCCTCGTAATCGAGCCTCGTGCCGGCCCGGCTGGTATAGCCGGCGATGCCGACCGGAGTAAAATGGTAGGCCGGCTGTTCCCCTCCCTGGGTGATGTTGCGGACGATGCTCTCACGGTCCACCGACATGGCCAGCGCATGGCGGATGCGCACATCCGTGAAGGGCGGCCGGGTGATGTTGAAGTTGAAGTAGTAAACCCCTGAATACGGATGAATGTGCAGCAGGTCCGGCGACTCACGCTGGTACACCGCGATCTTGCTGAGCGGCACCAGGTAGGTCTTGTGCAGCTGGCCGGCGCGGAAGGCCGCCTCCTCCGCCACCTGGTTTTCCGTGGGGATGAAACGCACGCCGTTGAGCCGGACGGAGTCGCGGTTCCAGTAGTTCGGGTTGCGTCGCACCTCCACCTGGCGGTTGGGCTGCCAGATGTGCAGCATGAAGGGGCCGTTGCCCACGAGGTTCCCGGGCCGGGTCCATGGATTGCCTGGACGAAATGGGTCACCGTGCCGGGCAAGCACCGCCAAAGGCACCGGATACCACACCCGGCCGGCTGCGTATTGGGGCAGATAGGGCGCGGGATGACGCAAGCGGATCTCCACGGTACGATCGTCCGGTGCCCGCATCCCCACCTGCTCAAAATCCGTCAACCGACCCTTGTGGTAGTTCTCCGCGTTGACGATCATGTACATGCTGTCGGCGTTGTCGGACCCGAGTGTGGGCGAGAGGATGCGCTGGAAGGAGCCGATGAAGTCCTGCGCGGTCAATGGCGTGCCGTCCGACCACTGCACTCCAGCGCGAAGATGGAAAGTATAGACCAAGCCGTCCGCCGAAACCTCCCAGCGCTCCGCAACCCCGGGGCGCGCCTCGAGAGTCTCCGGGTCCAACCGCGTGAGGCCTTCGAATAGGGTGTCCACGATGTTCCGCTCCGGGATGCCCATGATCGTATGTGGATCAAGGTCGGACGGCTCCGCGGCATTGCCCACAATCATGATGCCTTCCCGAGCGGCCTGCTGTACGAGCGTCTCACGCGGACCACAGCCGGCGGTGAGGAGAACCATGAATGCAAGCAGTGGGCGAAATGAAATCGGGCAAGAAATTCTCATGGGGCAGGCAGCAGCCGAAACCATGCCCGTGAAACCATGAATCGCAACCCCACGCTGAGCGGAACGCCTGCAGCCTCGGATTCAAACCAATCTTCCGCACAATCCGAACCGGAGTTAACCACTGATGAACACTCATTGACACTTATGGCCGGAATCTCGGCCGCACACCCGCGGCTTCCACCGGATTGATATCAGTGTCAATCAGTGTTCATAAGTGGTTAAAAATCTGCTTTCCGCTTCACCGCGGTGCGGCCGGGCGGAGGTCGTTGTTGCGGTAGGCTTCGACCAGGCGTTTCAGGAGATGGATCATGCCGCGGAATTCCTCGCCGCGCTCCGTATCCGCCATCCGCCGGGGGCGGTCCCAGGTCCGTACATCCGTCACCGTCGGAATGATGTCCACCCCGTCGCGAATGGCCGACTCCACCGACTCGAAGTGATGGTGAAGCGCGAGAAAGGTGCGGTCGGCCTCAAGCACGAGGGTGTAGCCGTGGTCGCCGTAGGCCTCGGAAAAGGCACCGTCGATGGTGATGGCCTTGCCGCTGCGCTTGAGGGGCGACTCGCCTTTCTCGATCTTCACGGGAACATGGCCGTTGACGATGAGGCCGCGGTCCGGATCGACGCCAAACTCGCGCAGCACCTTCTCGCAGAAAGCAGCCTCGTGAATCAGGGCAAAGTAGGGATTCTTGGTCTCGTGGTGGGATTGCTTGTCGGTGATGAAGTCCCGCTCAAGGGTGGCGATCCGGTCCTTACCGAATAGCGGGGACATGGGCCCGCTCCACAGGTACCAGAGCTGGTCGAGGTCGGGCAGCACCGGCTGGTCGATGACCCGCACCAGCAGTTTCTCGACCTCGGTGAACATCTCCCGCCCCCGGCACGGACGGCCGTCGATGATCATGGGCAGGAATTCGCCCTGCTCGTCCACAGGCAAACAACCGTGGAAGATCAGGTGGTCGTCGCGCAGCAGATACATGGATCCGCGCCGTACCAGCCAGCGCATGTGGTCACCGAGGCGGAGGCTGCTCACGAAGGAGTGCCGGAGCCGGTCAAGACAGTCCTGCTCCTCGGGCGTGAGCGCGTAGGGATCATCCGGGTTGACGGTCGGCAGGCGGGTGTCGCGCAGGGCGTAGGTGACCCCGTCCACCTCGATGGTGCCGGCGGCAGGGTCGATCCGGTGCAGAAGTCGGCGATGATCGAGGTCCCATTCCGGGTGGCGCGCGATCATCTGGCCCTCCAGCTTGAACTGCATGATGGCAGCGGCCTTTTGCATGCGCGCCACCAGCACCTTGGGCCGCAACCCCGGGCTCTTCGGCATGAAGTGCTCGGCCGGGTCGTCGGCGTAGACGGTATGCGCGAGATGCTCCAGCGGGGTCCACGGGATGCTGTAGCCTTCGTCCACCTGGCTGAGCCGGCGGTAGCGGAGGGAAATGCGCAGCACGATCATGATAAGGGCGTCATGGCCCAGGCTGGCACCCAGCCAGGCCACGTCGTGGTTACCCCAGATGAAGGAGACGTTCGGCTGCTGCTGCAGATAGTTGACCACGCGGTCGCCGCGCGGGCCACGGTCCCAGCAGTCGCCCCCGATGATGAGTTCGTAGATGGCGAGGTTGCGGATGAGGCGGACCGTCACGTGGATCACGCGCCAGATGCGGCCCTGGCTGACGAGCTCGGCAACCATGGTCGCCACGAACTCGTCACGGCGTTCCGTCGTCGGCTCGTGGAGCATCTCGGCCATGAGCTCGCGATATTCGGCGGGAAAGACCTCCATGGCCCGCTTGAGACTGTAGCGGGCGGCAAGGATCCGAACCAGTTCGAAAAGATTTCGCAGGGTGGTCAGGCCCAGCTCCTGCAGGGCCCCGGGCGTGCGGGGTTCCTGTTCAAGTCGCTGTACGACTTCGGCCGGATAAAAGATCAGGGTAAGGAACTCCTGCAGCTCCGCCGGGGCCATGCGATCGGCGAAGACGCGCTCGACCAGCGGGCGCAGCGAGCCGGAGGCGTTGTTGATCACATGGCGCAGCTTCTGGTCCTCACCGTGGATGTCGCTGATGATGTGCACGGTGCCCTTGGGAAGGGTCTGGACCGCAGCCAGACGCGCGATCTCGGTGGTGGCCGCATCAATGTTGGGGTAACGGGTGGCCAGCAGGCGAAGGGGCGCCAGCCTGCGTTCACGCTCTCCTTGGTCGGGAAAATCCGGGTTATTCATCCTCCCTCCAGATCGCTGCATTCGTCGGTGCGATGCGAGAATTTAGTGGAGGAAACCACGGGGTGGTGCCGATTCAGGACCCGGCCTATCCCCTGCCCGCCTCGACAAACAAACCACACCCTGCTTCATTCATCCGGTGTCCATGTTATTCGTCCCCTTCCCACTGCTCATCCGGCTGGCGTCGGTCCTTTTCGGACTGGTCGCGCTCCCCGCCGCCGCCCTGTTGCCTCCGGAAAAGATCCCCCTCCAGGATTTTTCCGGTCTGACCACCACCGGAACCAACTGGGTCATCGCCGGTGGTTTCAACGGCGACCCCCGCACCGGACCCGGCCTTACACCCGCCCCAGGCCAGGGGGTGATCATCAACACTGCCCCTGGCAACACCGGCGCCCACCTGTTCAGTGCCTGGGAGCATGGCGACCTCGTTCTTGAACTCGAATACCTCGTCCCGCCCGGTTCCAACTCCGGTGTGTATTTGCAAGGTCGCTACGAAATCCAGATTCTCGATAGCTGGGGGGTGCCCACCCCCAGCTCCGCCGATGCCGCCGGCATTTACGAACGCTGGGACGCCGCCCGGCCCGAAGGCCGCCGGGGCTACGAGGGGCATCCACCCCGGCTCGGCGTCAGCCGCGCACCCGGCTTGTGGCAGACCCTGTACATCAGCTTCCGGGCCCCCCGCTTTGACGCAGCGGGCAACAAGACCGAGAACGCCCGCTTCATCCGCGTGGAGCACAACGGCGTGGTCGTGCACGAGGATGTCGAGGTGACCGGACCGACCCGCGCGGCCGCCTTCGATGACGAGCGCCCAACCGGACCGTTCATGCTCCAGGGTGACCACGGTCCAATCGCCTTCCGCAACCTTCGCTACAAGCACCGTGGCGTCCACGGTCTCACCGGGTCACCGGGGCAGTACCGGGTTTATGAGGGCGCTTTCCGCGATCCAGCCGAGCTCAACGGACTCACCCCCACCCGCTCAGGCCCGGCCGATGACATCAGTCCCACCCTCGCCGGCACGACCGGCCCCCATGCCCTGATTATCGAAGGGGAACTTCAGGTCGCGACCGCCGGCACTCATGCCTTCTCCCTGGATGTCAACGGCACCGGCTATCTGACCATCGGCGACCACAAGGTACTGGAATCCCTCGGCAGAGAACCACCCGCTCTCGTTGAGCTGACCGCTGGCACCCATCCCTTCCGCATCGAATACCTGCGCAACCATACGCGCGGCCCCCCCACACTCCAGTGGCGGGCCGCCGGCCCGGGAACCGACGACCTGGTCCTGTTCAGCCAGCCC
>JBGTGS010000314.1:0-7410 GCA_041746615.1 Opitutaceae bacterium
ACTGGGGGACTTTAGTCCCCGAGCTCACGCTCGGGGCTACCAGGTGGCTCAGGCCAGCTTCGGCGTCTCGGCGAGAGCGGCGTCGAGGGACTTGAGCATCGCGGCGATGGTCGCGTCGGTCTCGTCGCCCATGTTGGAGATGCGGAAGGTCTTTCCCTTGAGCTTGCCGTAGCCGCCGTCGATCACGAGGCCATGCTTCGACTTGAGGATCTTGTTCAGTGCCCCGAGGTCGATGGTGAGGGTGTTGGCGAAGCAGTTCAGCGAGACGGAACCGTAGCCCTCCTGCGGGAACAATTTGAAACCCTTGGCTAGCACGTGCTCGCGTACGGTCCGGTTCAGGCGGGCGTGGCGGGCATGGCGCGCGGCAATGCCCTCGGCCTTGATGTCCTCGAGCTTTGAGCGCAGCGCGTAAATCAGCGGGATGACCGGCGTGCTCGGGGTCATGCCGTTTTCGTGGTTCTTCTGGAATTCGAGAAGGTCGAAATAGTAGCCGCGGTCGGGAGCGGTTGCAGCCCGGTCGAGGGCACGGCGCGAGACCGAGCAGAGGGCCAGGCCGGGCGGCATGGCCAGCGCCTTTTGCGAACCCGTGATGAGGATGTCGATGCCCAGCTCGTCCTTCGGGATCGGGACCACGCTGAAGGAGCTGACCGTGTCCACGATCGAAATGACCTCCGGGAATTCGCGCACCACCGCCATGAGGGCGGGCAGATCGCTCATCGTGCCGGTGGAGGTTTCGTTGTGAATGAGGGTCACGGCATCGTAGGCACCGGTGGCGAGCTCCTGGCGGAGGGCGGCGGGATCGACCGGCTGGCCCCACTCAAACTTGAGCGCCCCTGCCTCCTTGCCGCAGCGCCGGGCGACGTCGTTCCATTTGTCGGAAAAGGCACCGTTCATGCAATTGAGCACCTTTTTCCGGCACACATTGCGCACGGCTCCCTCCATCACACCCCAGGCGCTGCTGGTCGAGAGGTACACCGGATCCTGGGTGACCATGAGGGCCTGAAGGTCCGGTTGGATGGCCTGGTACAGGGCGACGAAATCCGGGCTGCGATGGCCGATCATGGGCTGGGCCATGGCCTGCAGCGTCTTTTCCGAGACGGCGATGGGGCCGGGAATGAACAGTTTGTAGCTCATAGGGATCGAAGGTGGTGTCAGATGGGAGTTGCTTGAGCGGACGGAGAGAGTGAGAAACCCTGACAATTCCCCCAGCCGCCCAACCTCGTCAATTGCCAATCCCGCCCTGCGCATGTTTGCCCTCTGGCTGAAGAAAAAGCTCAACACCTTCGAGCTCTATGTGATCGATGTGATCATGGGGCGGCGCGAGGACACCGGTGCGACGCTCTTCGCCGGTTTCCTGCAGGCCATGTCCTACCTGTTCAGCGGCATCGTGCAGGTCCGTCTCTGGCTCTATGGCAAGCGCATCCTGCACGACCAGCCGCTGGGCTGCCTCGTGGTCGTGGTGGGCAATCTCACGGTGGGCGGCACCGGCAAAACCCCCGTGGTGGAAAAGTTCGCCCGCGCGCTGCACGATCGCGGCCGCAAGGTCGCCATCCTCAGCCGGGGCTACAAAAGCAAGGCCCCTCCCTTCTGGAAAAAATGGTGGTATTGGCTTTCCCACACCTCGGAGCCCCCGCCGCGCATCGTCAGCGACGGCGAACGGGTGTTGCTCGACAGCGAGCAGGCCGGCGACGAGCCTTTCATGCTGGCCCGGAACCTGCCGGGGGTGATCGTCCTCGTGGACAAGAACCGGGTGAAGGCCGGCACCTTCGCCATCAAGCACTTTGGCTGTGACACCCTCGTCCTCGACGATGGGTTCCAATACCTTCCGCTCAAGGGCCGGCTCAATCTCCTGCTGGTGGACAAGACCAATCCCTTTGGCAACGGCTTCACCCTGCCCCGCGGCATCCTCCGCGAACCCATCCACCACCTGCGCCGGGCCAGCTACATCTTCCTCACCAAATCCGACGGCCACCGCGACCTTGAGCTGGAGGAAATGATCCAAAAGCACAATCCGCACGCCGACATCATCGAGTGCGCGCACCGTCCGCAGTACCTGCAGCGCTTCGACCAGATTGAACGCCAGCCGCTCGAGCACCTCAAGGGCCGGCGCATCGGCGCCTTCAGCGGCATCGCCGTCCCCGAGAGCTTTGAGATGTTCCTGAACGACCTGGGAGCGGAGGTCGTCTTCACCCGACGCTTCGTCGACCACTACCGCTTCAGTTACGAGGACTTCGTCGAGATTTTCAGCGCCGCCCTGGAAGCCAAGGTCGAGTATATCGTAACCACCGAAAAGGACGCCGTCCGCATCGCCCAGGGCATGCCCTGCCCGGTGCCGGTGTATTATCTCCGGCTCGAAATTGACATCATCAGCGGAGCCGCCGACTTCGACGAGGCGGTCGGGCGCATCTGCTTTCCCGAACACGGGAGCCGGGCTCCCTTCGATCCGGCGACAGCCCCGGTACCGGCACAAAAAAGCCCTCCGCTAACGGAGGGCTGAAACTTTGCAGGGGCGCCGGCAGGGCTTACTTGACCTTGCTGGCGCGCTTGAACTTCGTGGTGAACTTCTCGACCCGGCCGGCGGTGTCGACGATGCGCTTCTCACCCGTGTAGGCGGGATGCGAATCCATGGTAACGTCACGCACGACCACCATGTACTCTACGCCATCGATGGTCTCCTTGCGGGAGGTCTTCAGCGTGGACTTGGTGAGGTAACGCTTCCCGGTGGCGACATCGAGGAAGCAGACGTTGTTAAGAGTGGGATGGCCTTCAGCTTTCACAGTATGGATTCTCCTTTTGTAAGACTCAGCCCTGACGGGCTTTGTAACGAGGCTCGACCTTGTTGATCACGTAGATCTTGCCGCGGCGACGGACGACCTGGCAGGCCGGATGGCGCTTCTTGGCGGATTTGATGGAGGAGACAACTTTCATAAAAACGGTCAACACACCCTGCGGTGGAAGCACTGTCAAATGAAATGTGCCCGTCCGACCGCCTGAAATCGCTTTCAATTCACTTCCGGATCCGAGGGCTCGTCGGCCAGCAGCTTCCATTCAAAATTGAGCGCACCAAGCACGCCCCGCCAAAGATGATCGTCCTGCTTGTAATCCAGCAGATCCACCGGCACTGGACTAACCACCCAGGTGTCGCGTCCGAGTTCATTTTCAAGCTGCCCCCCCTGCCAGCCGGCATAGCCCACAAAGGCTCGCAAATGCATGCCCTCCATCATGCCGAGCTCCGCCGCCTTGTCCGGGTCGATCCCAAAATACAGCCGAAAGCCATCCCCCTCCGGATGGATTCGCCAGGCGCAGATGACCAATTGCTCAGGCTGCACGGGTCCACCGCTAAAGAGTGGCACATCCGCCAGAGGCCCGAGAGCAAAGGACGGGTTCAACTGACCCAGCTTTTTTCCCAACGGGCGGTTCAGCACCACCCCCATCGCCCCCTCGGCATCGTGGGAGGACATCAATATGACCGACCGACGGAAATGAGGATCCTGCATGGACGGATGCGCCAGCAGGAGCGAACCGGTCAGACTCTCAAAGTGATCGGACGTGCGCGGGCGCATGATCAGAGCCGGGTTATCCGGATCCCCGCGTCATTCAGCAGCGGGGTGACGATCGGGTCGTTATGATAATCCTCGCGGTAACGGATCTCCGCAATGCCTGCCGAGGCGAGGATCTTCGCGCAATTGATGCACGGGAAATGAGTCACATACGCCACGCAGCCCTCCACCGAACTGCCCCGGCGCGCGGCATCCGCGATGGCGTTCTGCTCGGCATGTACCGTGGCCTGCTCATGGCCGTCGCGCACCCGTGACACGTGCGGTGTCCCCGGCAGGAAGCCGTTGTAGCCGGCGGCAACGATGCGGTTGCGGCGCTCACCGCCGCTTACGATCACACAGCCCACATGCAGACGCTCACAGGGAGATCGGGTCGAGATCAGCACCGCCGTCGCCATGAAATACTCGTCCCACGAGGGCCGGCCGGGAAACCGCCCGGCCGCATCGGCGATCAGATCCACCGGCGACGGGTTCTCGGAAACTTCGGGGAGCAGCTCACTCATGACTCTTGGGTAGCGGCTCAGAGATAAAAATCCACCTCGAAAGACACCCCCGTTTCTGCAACCAGTGGATCATGGCCAAGCTCTCCGATCTCGTCACCTATTGTGACCAGCAAACCCGCCGCACCTCCTACCAGGACGCCCCCTGTGCCTTCAACGGTCTCCAACTCGCGAACGACGGCCGCGTCACCCGGATCGGTGCCGCCGTCGATGCCGGACTCGACCCCTTCCGCCAGGCCGTGGCCGCCGGCATCGATTTTCTCATCGTGCACCACGGCATGTACTGGGACATGCCGAAACCGCTGACCGGACCCGCCTACGACCGCATCGCGACCCTGGTGAGGGGCAATTGCGCCCTCTACTCCAGTCATCTCCCGCTCGATGGTCACCCCCGCCTGGGCAACAATGCCCTCCTCGCCCGCCTGCTTGGCCTCGTGCCCTCGCGCCCCTTCCTGGTGCGCGACGGCGAACCCATCGGATGGATGGCGAAGTCCACTTTCACCCGCACCGCACTCCGCGGCAAACTCGAGCGACTGCACCCGCGCGTGATCGCATTGGAATACGGGGCGGCCAAACCCCGCACCATCGCCTTCTGCAGCGGCTCCGGCAACAGCGCCGTGCCCGAGCTCATCCGTGAAGGGGTCGACACCCTGGTCACCGGGGAGCTTCGCGAGGAGTGGTTCACGGTCGCCCAGGAACATGGCCTCAACCTGTACCTGTGCGGCCACTACGCGACGGAAGTCCACGGCGTGAAGGCCCTCGCCGCCGCACTGGCCCGGAAGTTCCGGCTGCCCTGGGAGTTCATCGCCACCGAAAACCCCCTCTGAAATCCGGCCGGCGGCCGGCCGGATTTCAGAATAAGATGCCGGTGGCATTTTCCCGAAACGGACCAGGATCAGGAAACACGGCTCCATTCCTGATTCTTCCGGAAAATGCCCCCGGCATTTTCCATCAGCATCGGGCCGGCGGCCGGCCCGATGCTATTTGACTTCCCTGCCCCGCCCCCTTCCGGATTAACTCCCCATTATGAAGAAGCTCGCCATCATCAATGGCCCCAACCTCGACCGCCTCGGCAAGCGCGAACCAGAGATCTACGGAAGCGCCAGCCTCGCTGATCTCGAGGCCTCACTGCGCGCTGAGTTCGGATCCATAGCCGCGCTCGAGTTCTTCCAATCCAACCATGAGGGCGCCCTCATCGACCGCATCGCCGGGCTCGCGGATGCCGGGTTCCACGGGCTGGTCATCAACGGCGGTGCCTTCACCCACACCAGTGTCGCCCTGCGCGACGCCCTCCTCGGCTCCCAGCTTCCCGCAGTCGAGGTCCATATTTCCAACATCTACAAGCGCGAGGAATTCCGCCACCAGTCCCTGACCGCGCCGGCCTGCCGCGCCGTGATCACCGGACTCGGCCTCGAGGGGTATTTTGCCGCCGTCCGCTACCTGCTGAAGGACTGAGCATGACCGAGACGGCCGCCCCATTGACCCGGGCGGAGGGCGAGGCGTGGTGCGTGTGCCACACCCGCCCCCGTTGCGAGAAGAAATTCTCCGCGTTGCTCCGCGCCGAGGGGATGGTCCACTACCTCCCGCTCATCGGCAGCGTCCGTCGCTACTCGACCCAGACCAAGCATTTCACCAAACCCCTGTTTGCCGGCTACGTCTTCGCGCGGGTGCCGGCCGCGCGCCGCCCGCGCATCTACCAGCAGGATCTGCTCGCCCGCGTGATACCGGTCGAGGATGAGGAGCGCCTCCTTCGTCAACTCGATGACGTCCGTCTGATCGTGGCCTCCGGCCTCGAACTCAGCCTGCACCCGCTCATCCGGCGCGGCACGCGTGTGAAGGTGATCGGGGGCGCGTTGCACGGACTGGAAGGGGTGGTCAACGACCCCGCTGATCCCCAAGGCATCGTGCTCGCCGTCGATGTGCTCCAGCAGGGCCTCCTCGTGCGATTGCCGCTGGAAAACCTCAAACCGCTGCCCTGACGAGTCGCGGAAACATCTGCCACCACAGCAGTTTACATTGAAGTGTAGGCTCGATGGTAGGGCGGCTCTCTCCGAGAGCGCCGCGGCGCATTGGGACAATGCGCCCTACCCGTATTCACCCGCCCAACAGGCGCGTCTGCCGCAGCGCCTCATAGCAGGCAATTCCGGCCGCGGTGCTGAGATTGAGCGAGCGCAGGTCGGGATTCGCGTGGGGGATGGTCACACTCCGGTCCGAACCCATTTCCGCATGCAACCAGTCGGGTGCACCATGACCTTCGTTGCCAAAGACCAGACCATCACCGTCGGCAAAGCTCGCATCCCAGAAACTCAACTCCGCCCTGGTCGTGAACAGCCACAATCGTTGCGGCGCCAGCGGACTGGCTTTGAAGGCCGCCCAATCGGCATGTTCATGAACATCGAGCGCCCGCCAATAATCCATGCCGGCCCGGCGCAGGTGCCGGTCGGTGATTTCATAACCCAGCGGATGCACCAGATGCAGACGCGTGCCGGTGAGCGCACACATCCTGCCGATATTTCCGGTGTTTTGAGGGATCTCGGGTTGATACAGGACAATATGGAGCACAGGGTCCTCACTCGAACCCCCAAGCAGCCCCGGGGCAACGCTTCACGCTTTACCGCCAATCGATTGCCGTCCACCTTCCTGTCCCTTTATCGTGAGCACTCCTTCCACCAAGTCCCTTGTCATCGTGGATGACGAACAATCCTACACCGAGCTGCTGGCCCAGCTGCTCCAGGAGCACCTGCACTGCCCGATCCACAGCTTCAGCCGGCCGCTCGCCGCACTGGAGGCACTGCCGGGTCTCAACCCCGGACTGCTGGTGACCGACTATTACATGCCCCAGATCAACGGGGTGGAGTTCATCCGCCGGGTGGAAAAATCGCACCCGGATCTGCCGGTGATCATGATCACCGGACACATGATGGAGTTGGAGGATCCCGACCATCTCCACCTGCCCTCGCTGAAGTCCGTCCTGCCAAAACCCTTCAATTGGCGGCAACTGGCCGACGAAGTGATCCGTCATTGGCCGGAAGCAGCCGCCCCGGGACACGCTGCTGCGTGTAAATCCCAAACGCCAAAGGTCCAAATCCCAAAAAATGCTGCGGCCGATCTCTAACGCATGTAGCTGTGGTTATCCGTGTCCTCCGTGGTGGATGATCAATCCGCGGTAAAATCAGCCTTCCATCTGCAACCCATCGTTGTCGGCCTGGAGCAGGCGCAATCCCACGGCTAGGCCTGCCTTGCTGAAGGCCGTTTCCATCGCCCGGCCCACCGCTCCTGCAAATTCCGGTCTCGCCACGCACAGGATGCTTGATCCGCTGCCGCTGAGCCAGCCGGTGAGACCGCCGGCCTCC
>JBGTGS010000315.1:0-5785 GCA_041746615.1 Opitutaceae bacterium
GGCCGGCCTCGCCGGAGGCGGGGGGTGAAGCCGCCACCGGCCGGCTGTGCGGCAAATGTATCCGTTGTCTGGAGGCGTGTCCGACCGCGGCCTTCACCGCCCCCGGGGTGGTTGATGCCCGCCGTTGCATTTCCTATCAGACCATCGAGAACCGGGGGATCATCCCGCGCGAACTTCGCGCCGGCATCGGGGCTCGCATTTACGGCTGCGACACCTGCCTCGACGTCTGCCCGTGGAACCGCTTTGCGCAGGAGGGCCGCCGCCTGCTGCTTTCCGCCCGGCACGACCTTGCGGACCTCACGCTCCGCGAATTGCTGGAGCTGACGCCGGAACGGTTTGCATCGGTGTTTCGCCACACGGCGGTGAAGCGCCTCAAGCTGGCCGGGCTGCTGCGCAACGCGTGCGTGGTCGCGGGCAACACGGGGGCGATGGACTGCCTTGATGCACTCGTGCGGCTGGCCGGGGAAGCTACGCCGATGGTGCGAGCCCACGCCGTCTGGGCGGTTCGCCGGCTTGCGGGGGCCGGTGCGGACACCCTGCTCGCCACGGCACGCGCAGCGGAAATTGATCCCGCCGTGTTGGCGGAATATACGGACGCCGCTTGAGGGTTCACCGACTTCGCGACAAGTGTGCGCTCAGCGTGCACCGGGGTCCGCAAACACCGCGGCCATCCTGGCGGCGAAGGCGGGGGGAGGGCGCACGGGCCGGCCGTTCGGGTCGATGAAGGCATGGAGGGTGAAGCCGGTGGCGAGGAGGTCGGCGCCGCGTCGGATCTCATAGTCGAGCCGGATGCGCAGGATGGGTCGCTCGCGCAGGGTGGTCGCGACGGTCACCACGTCGTCATAGAGTGCCGGCCGCAGATAGCGGACGCCGACCTCGAGCACGGGCAGGCGGAAGCCGGCAGCCTCGAGTTCGCGATAGGGGAGGCCTTGTTCCTTGAGCAGGGTGGTCCTCCCGATTTCAAACCAGGGCAGATAACTGCCGTGGTAAACCACACCCATCATGTCGGTCTCCGCGTAGCGGACGGTCACCTCGGTGGAGGACTGGATCATGTCCTCAGGGTGGGGCGGAGTCGGCCCGGGCGTCAACCGCCCGTCGGAACGGGTGCGCCTGGTTGGAAGAGGAGGCGGGCGGAGTGGGACCAGTTGTGGCGCCGGGCCCAGTTGTGTCCGGCCGAGCCCAGGCTGCGGCGCAGGCCGCCGTTGCTGATGAGCTTCTCGAACGCGGCGGTGAGCTGGGCCGGATGATGCGGGGGCACGAGAAGACCGGTGACACCGTCCTGGACGGCCTCACCGACACCGCCGACGTCATGGGCGACGACGGGCAGTCCATGGGCGGACGCCTCGAGATAGACGAGGCCGAAGCCCTCGACGCTGTGGCCGTAATCGATGCTGGTCATGGCAAAGATTTCCGCCTGGTCGTAGATCTTGTCGAGTTCCTCGTCGGGCAGGTTTCCGAAGAACCGCACGGGGAAGTCGCACGTCGCGGCTTCGGACCGGAGGGTGTGTTCGTAACCGGGTTTGTTACCGGTGCCGACTATCCAGTATTCTATTTTGTGTCGGAAACGGGGGGCGAGGGCCTGCAGGGCCTGCAAGGTGATGAGCTGGCCCTTGCGCGGATGAAGGCGGCCGACGGTGAGAATGATCACTTTGCCTTTGTCCGTGGCGGGTTGGGATGAGACGACGGCAAAATCCGAGCGGAGCGCACCCCGGGTCAGCAGGGTTTTGTCCTCGGCCTCCGGAAAATGGGTCCAGAGCAACTGCTGGGTGTAGTTGCTGAGGACGCTGATGCGGGCGGCATGACGGATGAGCTGGCGAGCAAAGGGGCGGATGATCGGGTTGCGTTGAAACTTGAGAATTTCCGAGCCGTGGAAAGTGAGTACCAGGCGCTTGGGCCGGAAGGCGTTGAAGTGTTGCAGAAACATCATCGCCAGCATGGGTCCGGGCTCAGGCAGGTAGACCGTTGCGTAGCGCAACTTGCGGCGGGCGGCGATGAGTTGGAAACCGAGCCGGATCTGGCAGCCGAAATCGTGGGTGCCCTTGATGGGCATGCGGTGCATTTTGAACGGCCAGGATTTTTCCGTACCGGCGGGAGCGGCCTGGGCCCAGACTTCCACATCGTAGCCGAGACCAACGGATGCCCGGGCTATTTCCTCGGTGAAGGTCGCGATCCCCCCCCGTTTGGGATAGAATTCGTGGGTGATCAGGAAAACCGGGTTGGCCGGCGTTGCGGGTACGCTCATCAGATTGGTATGGAATTTCCACTATGTGTCCGGCTGTTCAGACGCAAGCATCCAGCAGGTCTGACCTGCGGGGCGTCTGCCGGTGCCATGCTTTCTCAGCCAAGTCTTGATGCGGTTTGGAACAAGCGGGAGCCGGGATTGACTCATGAAAACATCCAAAACCGAGGTGCGTGTAATTCATGCCGACCGATGGTAGTGGGTCAGTTTGCCGGAATGGTGGTTGCGAGCTGGTCTCGCAACGTGGCGTGCAATCCCGCCACCTCCATCAAAGAATCCAAACTGACCCACCACCCGGCCGATAGGCTTTGGCTTACAGCAACCGTCTTGAAGGTCGAAAACAGCTGACAAGAATAGCGTTTACATCCCCGGCGCCCCCACCTTACTTAACCGATTAATCATGGCAGATGCAGTACTCAACGGTCAGGGGACTAATACTCCTTTTCCGGCCGCACCAAAAACATTTTCGTCTGAGGATGAGGCTTCGTTGCGCGAGGCCCTGAAGCGGTGTTCGCCCGCGACCATAGAAGCAGCCATAGCCTATCGCAAGACTCTCGAAGCCAGCCATTTACCTGCTGTCATCATCGGGGTAATCGAGCGCTTTGTCGAACCGGACCTCCGATCGAAACTGAAGGAATCGGATGACGAGCTGCGGATGGTTGAGGATCTTGGCATCGATTCGCTGACGATGATGGAGATTGTCATTCTGGTTGAGGATGTGCTGCAGATGCAGATCAACAATGACGAGCTTCGCAACCTGCGCACGGTCGGTGATGTGAAGGTCTTCATCGACTGCAAGGTTCGCGGGCTGCCCTCGCCGAAACCGACCAAGTTCCTGCCGATCGAGCAAATCCTGTCAGTCATGCCGATCCAGCCACCGTTCCTCTTCATCAACGAGGCTTCGATCAACGGCGCGGGTGCCCAGAGCAAGTACAAGATAACCGGCCAGGAATTCTTCCTGCAGGGTCACTTCAAGGAAAACCCGGTGATGCCCGCATCGATGATGCTGGAGGCTCTCGGCCAGCTCGCGGTCCTCTTCCTGATCGAAAGTCCGGCCACGAACGAAGGTGGGAGGGCGGTTGATCCCACGAAGATTTTCTTCACATCCTGCGAGGGCGTCCGTTGCCATCGCGTGTGCAAGCCGGGCGATCTGCTCGCACTCTCGATCAAGCCGAAGCGTACGAAGATGCCGCTGGCCACTTTCGAAGGTTCCATCCGGGTGGGTCACGAAAAGGCCGCCATGGCCGAGGAAATCACCCTGACCTTTGCCTATGCCGATGCGGTCGCCCAGCCCGCGATCAACGGTGCAGCCAAGTCCCAGGGCACGGAAGCATCGGCTTCCTCACCGCCCCTCGCGGCGGCTTTCAGGGCCTGAGCGCCTTCCCGCGTTGACCGCGGGCGCTCAAGCTTGCTTGATGTCATCCTTCACCCGGTTGCTTCCGGATTTTTCGTGGCCGCAACCGGTGCAACTACGCACCCTCTTTTCATCGCCCGGGCCATGCCCAAAGTTTTCATCACCGGCTTAGGATTCATCACCAGCATCGGCAACGACGTCGCCACCGTCACGGAGAGTCTGCGAACACTCCGGCATGGCATAGAGCGTTACGCCCCGTTCCAGAAACCGGAGATCCCGGTGAAGGTTGCAGCTCCCGTGAAGGGCTTCGTGACCGAGTCCATGGACCCGGAGGACTGGACCTATCCCGAGCGTTACCGCGTCCGGCGCGAATTTCTTCGGAGCATGGGGCCGCACGGTCTCTATTCCTACTGTGCCCTCCAGCAGGCCATCGCCGACGCCGGTCTGGAGAATGCAGACGTGTCCAACGAAGAGACCGGTCTCTTCGGGGCATCCGCCGGTTCGCCGCACCTGCTCACCTATTTCGTGGACAAGATGAACCGTCAGGGCGTGATGAAATGCTCGCCACTCGGCATCGTCGCCTCGATCGCCGGTACGGTGCAGTTCAACCTGGTCGCTCACTTCAAGATCCGCGGTGCCTCCACCGGATTTGCCTCGGCCTGCGCCTCCTCGGCCCATGCCTTGGGCTATGCCCATGACGAGATTGCCCTCGGCCGGCAGCAGCGCATGTTCGTGGTGGGGGCCGAGGACGGCAATGTGGAGACCATCCTGCCCTTTGCCGGCATGCGGGCGCTATCCCTGAATACCAATCCTGACACGGCTTCCCGACCGTTTGACACGGCTCGTGACGGCTTTGTGGGCACCGGCGGGGCGGCGGTGCTGGTGCTCGAGAGCGAGGAAGAGGTGGCGCGGCGCGGCGTGCGTGCCTACTGCGAACTCGCCGGCTGGGGCCAGGCGTCCGATGGACATAACGTTGCCATATCCCATCCCGATGGCACGGGCCTGCGCAACGCCATCCGGCGCGCGCTGCAGGCGACAGCCATCGACGCCGGCGACGTGGCCTACATCAACGCCCATGCCACCTCCACCCCCATCGGGGATATCTCCGAGGCGCGGGCCCTGCGCGATGTCTTCAGCTCCGTGGGTGCCCGTCCGGCGATCAGTTCCACCAAGGCCCTGACCGGGCACGGACTTTCGCTTGCCGGGGCGATGGAAACAGGATTTTGCGCCCTGGCGATCCGCGATGGCTTCATGCCCGGTTCGGCGCACATCGCCAATCTCGACCCGGAGGTGGCCGATCTCAACATCATCCGTGAGACCCGGCCTGAGCGGCCGGCGGTGGTGCTCAACAACAGCAGCGGCTTCGGCGGGGCGAACGTATGCCTCATGCTCAAGCAGTCGGCCTGACGTGCCCGCGCTTTCCTCCCTTCACCGCACGGCGTTCGTAACCGGAGCCTCCGGCGGCCTCGGCCGGGCCTTTGCGGAGATGTTGCTCGCAGAGGGCGTGAAAGTCTGGGGCACGGCGCGCGACCCCCGGCGGTTGGCGGGGCTGGCTGCGAAGCCGGGCTTCACCGTCGTGCCGCTCGACCTGGCCTCGGCGGAGACTGCACTCGCGGCCTTCGTGCAGGCCCAGCAGGAGGCGGGCGGCGCTTTCGATCTGGTCATCAACAATGCGGGGTACGGAGTGTTTGCCCCATTTCATCGCGAGGATTTTCAGGTCTGGCAGGGGCAGATCGAGGCCATGCTCACGGTCACCCTCCGGCTGGCTCACGCCGCGTTCGGCACCATGCAGGCCCGTGGCCGCGGCGTCCTCGTGAATGTATCCTCCCTCGCCGCCGAATTCCCACTGCCCTACATGAGTGCGTACAACGTGGCCAAAGCGGGGCTGTCGGCCTTCAGCGAAAGTTTGATGGTTGAAACCGCCGGCACCGGGGTCACCGTCATCGACTTCCGTCCGGGCGACTACCGGACCGGATTCAATCAAGCCATGCAACCCCCGGCCGAACTCCAAGCATCTTCCGCCCGCACCGCCCGGGTCTGGCGGGTCCTTGATGCCAACCTGCGTGGCGGACCTTCGCCGGAACTCGCCGCACGCGACCTCCGCCGCGCGCTGGCCCGGCCCCGGAGCAGGGTGGTGCGCTCGGGTAGTTTTTTCCAGGCCCGGCTGGCACCCCTGCTGGCCCGGTTCGCCC